>MEYP01000015.1:39721-61668 GCA_001775835.1 Candidatus Azambacteria bacterium RIFCSPHIGHO2_02_FULL_52_12
TGCTCTGTTCGAGATGAAGAACATCGCAAGCGAGATCCAGGGGCAAGTGACGACGTTTGCGCTGATCGGCGCGGAATCGGCGCAGGCGGAGGGGACGGAAGCGTCAAGCAGGAAGTACGAGCTTCTCGCATCGATAGAAAAAATGAAGCGCTGGGCGGCGGTCTACAAGGAAAAAGCGCGGGCAGACCAGTACAATAAGAAATTCCTGGAAAGAATCGCGAATATGGAGGATTCTATCGTCCTGTACGCCATAGACATCGTGAAGATGAAGGAAGAACAGCGTGCACCCGAAGAGATCGCCGTGGCGGAGCGGGGACTCCGGGAAAGCGGCAGTTTCTTGAAAACCACCATTACCGGAGTGATTGCGGACGAGCTTGCGGCGCTTGAACAAAAAGGAAAAGACGTTCACGCGTTCATCGTGCGCGCGGTATTTTTCGCGGCGCTCATGGCGTCTGCGGGCGCGCTCTTCGCATTGTTGACGGGGCTTGTCATCGCCCAGTTTTTCTCGGCGCGCATCACCGTATTGCGCAATGCGGCGGTTGAAATCGCGCGGGGAAATCTTGAAAAAACCATTATCGTCTCCTCGCATGACGAGATCGGAAATTTGGGCGGCGCGTTCAATGACATGGCGCGCAAGTTTGAAGCGTCCCGGACAGAACTTGAAAAAAAGAACAAGCAGATTGAGGAAAAACTTTCCGAGGTTGAGCAGCTGAACAAGCTGATGGTCGGGCGAGAGTTGAAGATGGCTGAACTCAAAAAAGAGATAAGCGAACTAAGAAAGAACAATGCTCCTCAACAGTAGAAAACAGACCTGCATAGTCTTCCCGCCTTGTTCAGCGCCAGATAAAACGGTAGAATGAGGGGGTAAAGGTTTTGAAGCGCTTTCTTGCGAAAGGTCGTCGTCATATCATTCATTAAACACACTACTATGATTGAACTGGGAACGGGGGGAGTTTTAGAATACATAGAGCCGGTTATGGAGGTTATTAATTTCATAGTCGCCGCTGCCATATTGGGATTAAGCATTGTCGGGTTAGCCAAGGCCGGGGGCACTATTAAGCAAGCGTGGGTGCTGTTAACCACAGCCGCATTGTTTTTTGGCATGTTGGAGCTTACCGGCATCTTGAAAGGGTTTAAGGTTTTTGAATTTCATGGGCTCGCCGACCTCATTGAATTTTCTGCCATCATTTTCCTCTTGCTTGCCGTGAGAAAACTAAACCAGCTTTTTTAAGGGTTGTTTTGATTGCATGAACATCTTATCATCAAGCAAGGCCTTTTTTGGTTTTGACAAAAAAATCACAGCTGGCGCGTCCGGCGCAGGCGATGCGGTCATGCGGTATCTGAAAAATTTGATTAATCGAGAAGATTTAGTCAAGGATATTTCTGCGCGCTACCAACAGGCTCAACGGTTGCCATCAGGAGAAAGAGAAGCCGCATATGTAAGGACCTATTTTGATTACGAGGGTTTTATCGTCAAAAATAAACCGCTCATTACCAAGCGGGAATTTACCAAAGAAGGACTACGGGAAGAAGTTAAGAGGAATGTTAATATCCAAGAGTTGGCTGCCCCCTTTCGCTTAATTTTTCTTCCCGATAGCGAGCAGGCGCTGTATCTTTATGGGTTTGGCATCAACGATTTAGCCAGCGCCATGATACGGAATCTTGGTCTTGCGCAATGCAACAAAATTATTAAAACAATAACCGCGAATACGCTTTTAGAAGACATGGTGGCTGTTCAGGAAACCGGCATTGATCCGGGTGTCATATATAAACGAATGCCCAAAGGAACAACCGTGGAAGACGTTGTTCCCATCATTAAAAATCTTTACCAGATGCTGTATGATTCCAACAAAGATTTTTTGGGAGAAAGGGAGGCCGCGAGCATTGTCAGGAGAACCTATGATTTTATTGCGAAAAGATATGATTATGATTTGGTTTCTCGTTTTTTAGTTGTTACCCCGCCCGGTATTCTTGAAATAGAGCGTCTGGGAGTTTTAAGCCGTGAGGAATTAGAAAAAAAAGTGATAGTGCGCACAAAGGAATCTGATGAAAAACGAGAGAAGCTCGAGCAAACAGTGGCGGAACTGGAAAAAGCCAATAAGGAACTGGAGAGCACTAAGGCGGCAGTTTTAAATCTTCTAGAGGATGGGCGTGCGCTTGATGAACAGCTCAAAAAGGAACGCGACAGGGCGCAGGCGATCATTTCCTCCATGGACGAGGGGTTGTTCGTGGTGGATAAAGAATATAAGGTCGTGCTTATGAATAAGGCGGCGGAAAAACTGCTTGGTATTCCCGCGATCGATGCCGTAGGGAAAGATCTGACGGGGCTTGTTTCCATTTTCAAGGATGGCAAAGAACTTCCCCAAAACGAACGTCCGGTCGGTAAAACGTTGCAATCGGGGGAGCAGATCGCGTATGGGCTCGGGGACAACGTTCAGGCCGTCGCGAGGTCGGGAACGAAGTTTTTCATCGCGCTTTCGACAGTCCCCCTTCTGGGGAGCGGCGGCACGGTGACCGGCGCCATGGTCATTTTTCGCAACATCAACGAAGAAAAGAAGCTCGACGACGCGAAGACCGGTTTTATTTCCATCGCGTCGCACCAATTGCGCACGCCGCTCACGTCCATGCGATGGTTTTCCGAAATGCTCCTTGCCGGAGACGCCGGCGCGCTCAACGAGGAACAAAAGCATTTTGTCGAAAGGGTGTACCAAGGGACTGACCGCATGATCGACCTCGTGAACCTGCTCCTGCAGATCGCGCGCGTGGAAGGCGGCAGGATCAAAATCGAGCCGGTGCGCATCGATTTCAAGACGCTCACCAACGGGGTGGCGCTGACGCTTAAAGCGATCCTTGATAAAAAAATGCAGACCGTTGAGGTAACGGCCGATGCCGATCCCCTGCCGCTCATCCTGATGGACCAGGAAGTGGTGTGGCAGGTGGTGCAGAATCTGCTTTCCAACGCCAGCCGTTATTCTCCGGAAAAGGCCGTCATTAAGGTGTCTATTTCAACGAAAGGAAGCATGCTTGAGTATGCGGTGAAAGACAGCGGCATCGGCATTCCCAAAGACCAGCAGGCGGGCATATTTGAGAAATTCTTCCGCGCTGAGAATGCGCTGAAAACCGTGCCGGAAGGTTCCGGGCTCGGGTTGTCGCTCGTAAAATCGCTGGTGGAGGAATGGAACGGGAAAGTGTGGTTTGAGTCGGAAGAGAACAAGGGGGCGACGTTTTATTTCACCGTGCCGCGATCTGGCATGAAAAAAAGAGCCGGGGAGGTTGGATTGAAGGTGTAGTTATGCTATCATGAAACACGAAGCGTGAAACTTGAAACGTAAAACATGGAACAAAAAACAATTCTCGTGGTGGAAGATGAAGCTCCCTTACAAGAAGCTATTTCTTTTCAATTGGAAAAATCGGATGTACGCGTGCTTGCCGCTTCAAGCGCCGAAGAAGCTTTGAAGATCCTCGAAGGCGGCGAACGCCCCGCGCTCATCTGGCTCGACCTGCTCATGCCGGGCATGGGGGGCTTTGCGTTTTTGGAAAAACTGCGCGCGAGTGAAAAATTCCGTGATGTGCCGGTCGCCATTGTTTCCGTTTCAGCGAGCCAGGAAAAGATACGCCGCGCGTTCGAGCTGAACGTGGTTGATTATCTGGTCAAAAGCCAGTACAAGATATCCGATCTCGCTGACCGCGTCGTCGCACTGTTGAAATAATAGTATGAGCGAAAACAAAAAACTTGTGCTGGTGGTGGAAGACGAGCCGGCGCTTCGCGAGGTGATAGTGCTCAAGCTTGGCAGGGAAGAGCTGGTTGAAGTGGCCGCCGCGACCAACGGCGAGGACGCGCTTGTGTTTTTAAAAAAACGAAAGCCCTCGCTGATCTGGCTCGATCTTTTACTGCCCGGTATCAACGGCCTGGAGGTCCTTGAAAAAATACGCAACGATGCGGATTTGAAAAACCTTCCCGCCGTGATCGTTTCGGTTTCCGCGGGGGAGGAAAAGGTAAAGCGCGCCTTTGAGCTCGGCGCGCTCGACTATATCGTGAAAAGCAACAACAGCATCGACGATATCATTAAAAAAGTGAAAGGAATACTAAGCGAGCTCCCCTGACGATTTTTCCTCGGACAGGTAGCGTTTTACTTTCGTAACGAGGCTCTCTATCTTTTGTTCTGATTTTACTATATATTCTGACGCGCCAAGCTCCATGCCGCGCACCCGGTCGGCATCCTGGCTCAGGTTGCTCAAGATCAAGACGGGGATTTTTTTCATTCTGGGGTCTCCTTTGACCGTTTCAAGCACCTCAAAGCCGTTCTTTTTCGGGAGCATGATATCAAGCAAAATAAGCGACGGCAATTTTTTGCCGGCGTCGCCAAGCCGCGCAAGCGCCGCTTCCCCGTCCGTCGCGATTTCGGCCGTAATGCCCTCGTGCTTGAACTTCGAACTGTAGGCCGTATTGATGAATTGATCGTCCTCAACGATGAGGACGAGATGGTTTTTCCCTTGTTCTTCTTTTTCCATGTCAGTACCGATCAACGGTGCAGGCCTTGTGATCGGCGCACTTTCGCACCTCTTGAATGATCTGCTTGACGCTGTGATTTGCTTTCACAAGGTATCCTTTCACGCCAAACGCGATGGCGCGGTCAATGAAATCATGCGCGCTTAAATTGCTGAAGATGATGACGGGGGTTTGCGGGAGGGTGGCGTCCTTCTTCTTTTCTTCCAAAAACCACATGCCGTCGCTTCCGGGCATGCGGATATCAAGGAGGATCGAGGAGAACGGACCGTGCTCGCGCAACATGACCAGCCCCTCGGCGCCGTTGCCGGCAAACGTAAACTCCATGCCGCTTTCTCCGCTTTTTGCCTTGAGGATCTCCTGGATATGGGGCTCGTCCTCGATGACCAAAACCCTTTTATTACGGGATGCGTCAGTCATGGGTATTAATACGTTTATCTGTCCCTCTGGGTAAAGTATAGCAAAAAAGCGTGACAAAAACAATAACTCATGTTTGGAAGTTCAACTTCCAAACATGAGTTGCCTGTTATTGCACGGAGATGCTTGAGGTTGCGACGGTGATGGTTTGCGACTGGGAACCGTCCTGCGTTTGGAGAGTGATGGACGACGGGGTGGTCGTGCCGGTGATTTTGGTGAAGATGATGTCTTTGTCGGTGTTTAAGGATGGGTCGGTGAACGCCACGGAAGAAGGCAATGTCGTCGTGGCGGTTACGTTTGCCCAGCTGAATGTCGAGCCGTAGAATTTCGCATACGTGCTTGGCGTCCTGTTTGAAAACCGTATGCCCCATGCGTCGCCCGCGCCGTCGGGCGGAACGGTGCCGTCCTCTCCGGAGAGAGCTTTGTTCTGCGCCGTCCGCAGCTCGCTCACGATGTCTTTTGAGGCCGCTTCAAGCGCGACGGTGCGCTGGTAAGCGATAAGCTCGACGCCGACGCCCACGGAAAGAAGCGCGATGATCGCGATGCTGATGATGAGCTCGAGGATGGTAAACCCAGACATTTGAAATGCAACATTTGACATTTGACATTTAACGGGTGACGGATGACTTTTATTTTGTTGGTTCATGCAATAGTTTTCTCCTGAAAGCGGTTAATTGATGCGCTAATAACGTCGCTTTTTTCAGGTAATGCTGATGTTCTTCGTGGGTAATGTAATTGCCATCCAGCGCTACATCTAGGCATGCGACTACCTCATTGAGAGAGGTGCGTGCGTTGTTTAAAAAATGGGCAAAATCTTTATCTGTTCCGCGGTCAGATCCTTCAGCAATGTTTAAAATGATTGAGTCTAGCGCTCGCCAGAGCTGGGAGAGGAGATTGAACCGTTCTTGTTCTGGGAGTTTTCTTCGAGAAAAAGGTTTCAGGTCTTTGCCGAACTCTTTTGCATCCTTGTACACCTGAAATTCGCGAAATCTGAAGGTCTTTTCAAGCACGGTCATTTGTCAAATGTTAAATGTCAAATGTGTAGCTTCGCTACCTCACATTTCCGATAAGCTGGTAGATGGGGATGACGATGGAGAGCGCGAGGGTTCCCACCATGAGCCCGACGCCCAGAAGCAGTGCCGGTTCCAAGATGGTGATGAGCGTCTTGAGCTGGTCGTCCACCTCTTCCTGGTAGAAGCTCGCCAGATTGTCGAGCATCTGCTCCAGATTGCCCGATTTTTCGCCGATGACGATCATGCTGGTGGTCAGGCGCGGGAAATATTCCGGGCGGCGTTTGAGCGCCATGCCGAACGAAATGCCTTTCGCGATCTCTTTCTGCGTCATGTCGAGTATCACTTTTCTGTACAGCGCGTTTCCTACGGCGTCCGCCGTTATCTCAAGCGCCTTGATGATGGGGACGCCGGCCTTCAGGAGCGAGTAGAGCGTGCTGTCAAACCGCGTGAGGACGATCTTTTGCATCAGGCCGCTCACGACAGGCGTTTTGCGCAGGATGCCCGCAAGCGCCAACTTGCCCATTTCCGATCTTTTCAGCAGGTAAAAAGAAAGCCCGAGGAAAAAGAGCATAAGGAGCGCCAAAGGCCATTGGTTGGTTATGAAATCGGAAATGCCAAGGAGCACGCGCGTTATGAAAGGAAGCTGTATGTGCGATTGCGCGAATATTTTGCCGACTTTCGGCAGGACGACGATGGCAAGAAGCGTCATGACGCCCGCGGACGCCGCGACGAGAATGGCAGGATACGCCATGGCCGAGCGCACTTTTTTGCGCAGGTCGCTTTCTTTTTTCAGCTGTTGGGCAATCTGCGTGAGCGCGTTCTCCAGATTGCCCGACGCTTCGCCCGATTTCAGCAGGCTTAGAAACACTTTTGAAAAATGGCGCGGGAACGACGCGAGCGCGTCCGACAGCTGGCTCCCCCGTTCAAGCTGGAGCTTGACGTGCGCGAAGATCTTTTTTATGGTCGGTTTTTGCGCGTCTTCATGCATGATGTCGATGGCTTCCGAGATGCTGATGCCCGCCTTGATCATGAGCGACAGGTTCCGCGCGAACATGATCTTATCCAGCACGCTGACGCTTTCAAAAAGCGAGATACCCAGGCCGGAACGGCCCGTTTTTTTCTTTTCCCGGATGGAAACCGGGAACAGCTCGTGTTTTTGCATATACGCAAGCACCGCCTGCTGGTCGCCGGCTTCCATCTCTCCTTCCACGATATCCCCGCCTTGATTCGATGCGATGTAGGTGAATTTCATAGTGAGTCATGAAACTTGAAACGTGAAGCATGAAACAAAAAACAATCAAAAAACTCAAGCCCTGCCGATGTTTCAAGTTTCAGGTTACATGTTCCATGATTTACTCCATGATGACGCGGAATACTTCCGCGATGGTGGTCGCTCCGGCTTCGGCTTTCGCGAGACCGTCTTCAAACATGGTCCGCATCCCTTCTTTGCGCGCAAGCGTGCGCAGCTCTTCGATGGACATGCCGGGCTTGATGAGCGCTTTGATGGTCGGCCCCACATTGAGGATCTCAAAGATGCCGACCTGCCCCGTGTAACCGGTGTTTGAGCAGACATTGCATCCGCGCCCTTTATACAGCTGGGTGGGGATTTTCGTTTCCTCGGCGTGCACGGTGAATGCCAGCTGTTTTTTGATGGACGCGGCGATGTCGGGCCCCGGCGCGTAGCTGGTCACGCAGCTCGGGCAGATTCTGCGCACGAGGCGCTGGGCGATGACCAGGTTGAGCGTGTTCGCGACAAGGAACGGCTCGCCGCCCATGTCGATGAGGCGCGGAATGGCGGTCGGGGCGTCGTTGGTGTGGAGCGTCGAGAGCACGAGGTGTCCCGTCATGGCGGCATTGAGCGCTATGCCGACCGTCTCGTCGTCGCGGATCTCCCCCACCATGATGATGTCGGGATTCTGGCGCATCAGACTGCGCAGGCCATTGGCGAACGTGATGCCCGCTTTGGGATTGACCTGGGTCTGGTTGAGCCGCGCGACATCGTATTCGATGGGGTCTTCGATGGTGGCGATGTTCACGTCGGGCGTGTTGATGGTGTGCAGGACGGCGTAGAGCGTTGTGGTCTTGCCCGATCCGGTGGGGCCGGTCACCAAAATCATGCCGAAGGTCTTTTGCGTGCTTTGGTGCACGATGGCGATGTCGGACTCGGACAGCCCGAGCTCGGACAGGTTCAGCGGACGGATCGATCCGCGCAGGAGGCGCATCACGACTTTCTCGCCGTAAAACGTCGGCATGACCGAAACGCGCACGTCGATAGACTGGTCTTCAAGCTTGAACTTGAACCTGCCGTCCTGGGGCGTGAAGTGCACGTCGATCGAGAGGCCGGACAATATCTTGATGCGGGCGATGATAGCCTCGTCGACCTCTTTGGGGAGCTCCACGATATCGCGCAAAATGCCGTCCACGCGATAGCGCACCAGCACTTTTTCGGAGAGCCGCTCGACGTGGATGTCGGACGCGCCCGATACCACGGCGTATTCTATGATACCGTCCGTGATGGTTACGATGGGCACGAATTCAGCCATTTTCTCGGCGTTTTTCAGCCCGCCGCTCTCAAGCGCCGCGGTGATGGATTCGGCGATGATGGCGTCGAATTCCTTGTAGATGTCTTTTTTGTATTCCTTGAACACCACCTTCATGCTCGAAGGCATGGCGAGATGCGGCTCGACTTTCATTTGAAGTTTCACTTCCGCGAGCGCGATGGCGCGCAAGTCGCCCGGGTCTTCCATGGCGACCTTGGCGGTCCTGCTTTTCTCGTCGACGGAGAACACCGCGATGCGTTTTGTCTTGGAAAACGTTTCGGGCAGGAGGTGCAGTGCCGCGTCGTCGACTTTCGTGGTATTGAAATTCACCACGGGAACATTGAAATAATTCGAAACGATTTCCGCGAAGTACGCCTCGGTGATGTCCCCTTTCCCGATGAGCACGTTTTCCACCATGCGGTTGCTTCTTTGGGCTTCCTCTTTGGCCGTTTCAAACTGCGCGTCGCTCACGACGCCCGACCCCATCAAGATATTTTTCAGATTGTTCTCGGAAATATGCATCAAGTTTAGGTAGTAGGGAGTAGCTTGTAGAATAGCATCGGAATTTCTCTACCAGCTACTCCCTACTACCTACAAGCTAGTGTCACGCATAAATAGTCAACCGCCACAATTCCACCTGCTGTGCGACCAATGGCCCGAACGCGAGAACGCCGGCTATGGAGAGCAGGAGCACGTTCGTAAGGATTACGCGGTTGCCGAAATCGTTTTTTGCCGCCGACACGGTAAGCGATTGCACGACGGTCAGGACGACGACGAGCAGAAGATACAGCACGTACTGCGGCCAGCCGACGATGAGCGCCGCAAGCAACAGAACGTATTTGTCGTTTTCCACGAAGAGCTCTCGCTTGGACCATGCATTGGTGCGTAAAGCCACAAAGTACATGAACAAGCCGGCAACCAGCGCAGCCGCGTAGGGCACGACATATTGCGCCAGCATCTTATACGCGAACCAGTCGATGCTTTGATGCGGCGGCAGAAAGAGCTTGGCGAACGGGTCGTTTTTTCGGGCATAATACTCTACAGCAATTTGCGCGGCAACCAGAAGCCCAAAAAAGAGCACGGCAAACCACGTGCATTTTTTAAGCGTTTGCGGCGTCAGCTTGTCACGGAAGTGTTGGACGTAGGCGAAGATAAACAGAACGACGCCGACAACGACAGGAGCGTAAGCAAGAACGGAGGCGATAGCGTCTAAATAATTCATGGCATGAGTTAAAAGTTTGTAAAGTTCATAAAGTTTATAAAGCGGGCATTTCGTTTTTTCACTTTATGAACTTTAGACTTTAAGGACTTTATGAACTGTAGTATATCATTTTCTCATAAAAACAAAAACCCCCGTGCAGGAGGGATCCACCATGGTAGATATTTCCATTTTTACTTATTGTTCGCGACGTATCCGTAAAACATCTTGAACATTGCGGAAGCAGAGCCAGGCGGCCAGAATGCTCAGAGCAGCGAAGAAAGCAAGCACGCCCGCCGATTCACGGGCTGACAGTGCGTAATTTGCGTTTAAGATAACAGCAATGAAGGCAAGGAGCAGTTGTGAAGATATGTACAGATAAAAGGCGAACTTTGATTCCCGGAGAAATCCAAGAGTTTTGAAACTAGCAATCATTGCAAGTGCGATGAAAACTAAAAATGAAAGCGATAGGATCTCGAATGCCATGCTGTTGATAAGCCATACAGAGGCAAGACTCATAAATGCATATACTGGAAGTCCTGTAATAAGGGTGAGAAGTATAAGCAGCACGGTTCTTATGCGCAACGGGCGAGGAGCATCGTTTTCTTTCTTCGGCCATTCAACAATGGGGTTATTGGTCAACATCGAGAGTGTTAGTTAGAAAAAGAAAATTGCCGTGCGCAACAGAAGGGCACCGCCTGCCAGACCAAACAAACCCGCTAAAAAACTCTCAGGCGCATTACTTGTGTTTGGTCTATCCCCTTTCTTGTTTTCCACAGCTTTAATATTACCATAAGACCCACCCACACCATCTTTTTGAGCATTGCTGCCATTCATATGAAGTGACTTTGTACCCTCATAAACCACGGCGGTTTGAATTTCTGCTGTACCATCGTCGTAATAGTTATGCCGGTTTTGTTGTCCATTAATATTCCCAGCGTTAAACGTTTCAAACCCCTCAAATATGCATTAACCAACGCGGGATGAAATCCACATAACAATATAAAAGCAAGCGAGAGTAAAAACTTTTTTATGTTGCAATTATATCATTTCAGCGCAAAAACAAAAACCCCTCCGCATCAGGCGTGAGGGGTTTTTGTGTTGTGAAATTTCTAGAGAATCGGGGCGGTAGAAGCGATAATGGTCAAATCGGTTCCAACTTCATAGCGCATCACCGAATTTCCCCCATCACTGGCCGCTTTACTAGCTAAACCAGCCGTCGGGCCGTATGCCAAGCTTTCCAGTGTTGCGTCAAGCTCAAACGTGTTGTTTGTTTTACATGCATAACGGTAGTACAAGCTGTTAATGCCCGGGCCTTCACCCGTTACCAAAGTCGCGGTATTTGTTGGATCAATGGGAAGTTTTGCGATAGGTGCTCCCGATCCAACCGTTGTGAAGTCGAAGCCAGGTATCCATCCTTTTCCGTTAGCTAAGGCTAAATCAGCGGTGGTGGTGGCATTAGCATATACGGTGCTTGGATTTGTGAACGTAACATATCCCGGCACGCCGGGTACAGGAGCTGTTGTTGCTACTAATGATGTTTTAACGCCATTTCTAAGAGTTTGACCATTGCTTTCCGATGCCGGAACGCTCGCCGTGCAATAGGTCGTTCCACCTAGGGTATTGCTGGCACTATCCTGCAGGTACAAATTAATCGCGGTGCGCGTGATGTCCAAGTCGGACATGCGCTGGACGTCGCGGGATTTTTTCAAGATTTCGACCGGGTTGATGAAGAGCACGACCACGAGGGTCAGAATCGCCAATATCGTGATGACGATAAGCAACTCAAGAAGGGTGAAGCCCTTTTTACGGCTGTTTGTCATAATGTATATTTTACTTTATAGACTTTCGACTTTACGGACTTCATTATACCCCCTGCGTATATTTTTGTAAAATACCCTCTATCCTGTTGATAACTGTTTCGAGCTTCACGTTGCTTTTCACCAGGAAGTCAACCGCTCCCAGGCCGAGCCCGCGCCGCCTGTCCTCTTCCTGTCCCAGATTCGAAAGCAGGACGATGGGGATATGACTCAATTTCATATTTTGCTTGACCGCTTCAAGCACCTCGAACCCGTTTTTCTTGGGGAGCATCAGGTCCAGGAGCACGATGTTGGGGTTTTCCGTCTCGATTTTTTGCAAACCATCTTCCCCGTCGTAGGAAGCGATGACTTGGTATCCCAACATGCCCAGCTTGGTCTGGTAGATCTTATTGAGCATCATGTCGTCTTCTATGATGAGTATTTTAACGTCCTTTTTTTCCATAGCAGCTCTACCATAATACCATGTTCATTGCGCGCGCTCAAATTGCCTAATGGCGTTGCGGATGAAGTAGGAATTGAAGCTCGGGTAGCGCAGAGCTTCTGCTTCCAGGCGTTCATCGAGCATACCTGTTTTTTGCGCTTGCACGAACAAAGCCCGCGCGTAGTATGCGGAATACAGCGGCTTGAAATGAAACGCCAAAAAAAGCCCGGCAAAAAAAGCAACCCCCGTCATTCCCATAATCCACGTTTGCCTTGTCCCCCATGTTTGGAAGTTCAACTTCCAAACATGGGGGTGAGAGGAGGTGGGCGTTTTGGGGATCGCAAAGAACGCGAGGAGCGCAAAGAACATGAGCAGGGAAACGAACGTGTCAAAAAGGAACAAGAGAGAAACGGCGTATGCCGCGAGCATGCCGTACCACAAGGATCGCTCGCGCGGCGCGTAGGTGTTTTGTATTACTTTTATCAGCGTGTACCAGAGCCACAGATACGCGGCAAGCCCCAGCAGACCCCAGCTGAAAGCCGTTTCAAGGATGACGTTGTGGGGTTTGTCGAACGCTTCCTGCGTTGGCGCGGTGATGCCAAGGCGCCGCACGTAATCGGCGTAGGCATGTTCAAATTGATTTGCGCCGTGCCCGAGAATGGGATGTTCGGGGATGGTTGCGAGCGCGGCGCGCCACCCCAGAGCCCGGCTCTGTATGGTCGTGTCCTGCTGTGCGTACGAAATAATGTTTGGCAGTGCCATAAGAAAAGCAAAAATGCACCAGAGCACCGCCGAGCGCGTAGCGGCTTTTTTCCATGCGGGCATTTTCAAAAAGCTTTCTTTAGCATATGGATACGAGGCGATGAGCGCCCCAAGGGCAAGCCCGATGATCCCCGCCCTGTTGTGCGTGAGCAAAACAACAATGCTTTCAAGGCCTATGACCACTTGGAAGCCGAGCTTCCAAGTGGGGTGTGTTGTCTCGCGCGCGAAAGAGACCGCCAAGAAAATATGGAACGAAAGATACGTTGCCAGATACGCAGGGTTGCCGATGGTGCCAAAAATATCCCCTTCGCTTGAGCGTACCCACGGGATGTGGAAATACTGAAGCGCGCCGTAGAGCGCGACGAACAAGCTCGCAAAAACCGAGAACCGCAGGGCTTTGCGCAGTTCGTTTTTTTCAAAAACGCTTGCGAGCACTGCAAAAAAGAGCATGAAATGCGCGATGACGAATAGCCCGTCGCCCCGCGCGCTCGAACCCCAGAAGCTTGCGGAAATATCGGTGCCGGCGAGCGTGGATGCGGCGAGCGCGGCAAGCAAGAGAACGATCGCGCGAGTGATTTTGTGTCCGGCAATTACGCGCGCAAGTTCCCTCCTCTGATGCCAATATCCCGCAAGCCACACGATCGCCATGGCTTCGACCAGGATCTCAAACAGTTCCGTTTTGCCGAAGGTGTACGGTTCGAATAAAGGGAAAAATACCCCGGCGGGCGCCGCGGGTATCAGGAGTATGCCGTACAACAAGAGGACCAAGATTCTTTTAATGCCCATGGTATTCTCCGGTTACTGATCCAAGAAGCATGACGGATATTTCTCCGGCAAACGTGATGTACGCGTCCGCGACGGCGGCGAGCGCGGCTTTCGGATCCCCCGCGATTTCAAGAGCGTCTCCGTTGTCCGCCAGTTTCAGCGCGGGTATTTTCCGGGCGACGGCAAGGGCGATGTTCGGTCCCAGCACGACCATGTGTTTTCGTATCAATTCGGAAATGGTTTTTTTATAGTCTTCCATAGTTATACGATTTTATTGGGCTTGCTCCCTTCAAGCGGCAGGGTGAAGGAAAACGTGGTTCCCTTGCCTTCCATGGATTCAAACCATATGATCCCCCCTGACGCCTCGATGATCTCTTTCACGATGTAGAGCCCCAGGCCGGTGCCTTCCTGTTTCGCGGTGTTGTCCGCGCGGAAGAATTTCTCGAAGATCCTGTTCTTCTGAAACTCGGGGATCCCGAAGCCGTTGTCGGAGACCTCTATGAGAATATTCTTGGCGTCCAACGCCAGCCGGAGCTTTATCTTCCCTCCCTCGGGCGTGTATTTTGACGCGTTGGTCAGAAGGTTCGCGAGCGCCTGCCAGATGAGTTTCGGGTCGATGGCGATGCGCGGGAGCGTGTCGGGTTTCACGAATTCAAACGTCTGCTTGCGCTTGACGAAATTCTGGTTGACCTCGGGGAGCATGCTCTTGATGAAATCAGCGAGGTTGGTGGGCGTGGGCTCAAGCACCACCTTGCCCGATTCCATGCGCGACACGTCGAGCAGGTCGTTCACCAGCATGATGATGCGCTCATTGGAGTTGTAAATATCTAAAACAACGCTCGCCTGTTTTTCGGTCATGGCGCCCAAGTCGCCGTTGACCAGCATTTCCAGGAACCATTTCATGGAAGACAGCGGCGTGCGCAGCTGGTGCGACGTGATGGAGATGAATTCCGATTTCATCTTGTCCACTTCTTTTTCTTTCGTGATATCCGAGAATACGAACACCACGCCGATGGTGTGCCCCGTCCTGTCCCGTACCGGCGTCGCGATGACTTTGAAGAACGTCTTTTGCAAAAGCAATTCAGGGAAGATCTCCATCTTGTTGGACTGCAATACCTGATCCGCGAACCCCCGGAAATCGAATTTGCCGTAGAGCGCCTGGATGACGTCCAAAAGAAGCACTTCCCCGTCTTGTTTTACGATGTCCAGGATCTCTTTCGCGCGCTTGTTGACGATGACGACTTTTTCCTCGTGGCCTATCATGATGAGCCCCTCGCTGATGGACGCGAGCATGGCATTGACCTTGTTGGTTTCTTCGGCGATAAGGTGTTTGATTTTGGTGGTCATGACCCCCGCCTGCGCGACGACGCCGTATAAGATCCCCGCATCCGCTTCCCCGTATGCGTCCGGTTTTACGGAGGCGACATTCACCATCCCGACAAGGGCTCCGTCAACGAGCATCGGCACGTTGAAAAACGAACGCATCGGCTCTTTAGCCGATTCGTCGAGCATGGCTCCGAAATGCGCCGTTTTAATGTCTTCTTCTTTAAAGCTTGCGTCATGCACCAGTTTCAGCGCGTCAAGCATGGCGCGTTTCACGCTTTCCATGAACGCCGCATTGACGGCGATTTCAAGGTGGCATTTAAAGAGGATTGTGCCGTTTTTTTCAAGGACCATGTAGGAAACGGCGCTGTAGTCGAGGATTGCGCCCAGCGAGCCGGCGATGATCTCCAGGGTCTCGCTCACGTCCGGCGACGAGCTGATGCGGTCGGAAATCTCTTTTGAGATCGCGGACTGATACGCCTTTTGGTTCAGGCGCGCGTCGCGGCTTTGCAGGGTGGACGCCATCTCTTTGTGCGCGGCGAGGATGCGGTCGATCTGGGCGTCGTTTTGACGGAGAAGCCAGAGCGTGAGCGCGGAGAGAACGGCGAGTCCCAGGACGCCCACGATAACGACGGGTCCGCTATCGCCGAACAAAAAAACGGCGCCCGCGATAGTGACGGCACACAAAGAGAGAAAGCTGATTTTTTGGGAAGTTGATAGTTTCACCGCGTGCCGTGCTTTTTATGAATCACCGCGCAAACACACGTGTTTTACTTTACCGACGATATCTTCCAGTGTGTGATTTGTTTTGGTGAAAAAATAATCCTTTGCGGGGTCCATCGCCGCTTTCGTTTTTTCCCGTTCGGTCAAGTTCGTCAGAACAACGACGGGAATGCGTTTGAGCGCCGCGTCACCATTGAGCGCCTCAAGGAACGCGAAGCCGTCCAGCACCGGCATGAGGAGGTCCAACAGAACGACGCACGGCATATGTTCGCGCACTTTTCGGAGCCCTTCATCGCCGTCTGCGGCGACCTCTACGCGGTACCCTCCCCGCTCAAAAGCGGTTTGGAGCGCTTCGCGCTGCTGCGGCTCGTCTTCGATGATCAGAATTGTTTTATTGTCACCCTCCATACATAGAAGTATACCATTTTTGAAACAGGCGGACAAGAAAACCCCGTTAGAAGTCTTACAAGTGAAATTGTTAGAATTATTATTATTTATGCGTTAATAACAGGGAGTATTGGACAAAGCAGTGTAAGACTTCTAACGGGGAAAAATGATAACAGGAGAAAAGTAATACAAAGTAATACAAATAGGGCTGGACATTTGATTTCTATTTGATTTCTAGGGGGTTTTTCATTATGATAGCGAGGTGTTGCTGTCCCTATAGTTCAACGGATCGAATGCAGCCCTGCGAAGGCTGAGATTGAGGTTCAATTCCTCATAGGGACACATAGATAACAGGTTCCCCGCCCGAACCCCGCTTGAACAATCATTCGGGCAGGGACCGAGTCATCCGCCCGGCCAAGCCATTCGGACGGGTTCGGTCGGGCGGGGATTCCTGCCGAGAGCACTAAAAAGCTAAAAACGCAAAGCGCAAAACGATAATGCAAGCGTTAAAATCAGTCGCCTACGGCGAATACCATAATTTTTAGTTTTGAGCTTTTAGTTTTAAACTTCATGCAAATCCCCTCCCCCGTCATGTTTGTTCTAGAGGCCTTGCGCACGGCGGGCTATGAAGCGTACGCCGTCGGCGGATGCGTGCGCGACTTCGCGCTGTCCCGCGAGCCGAAAGACTGGGATGTCGCGACAAGCGCGAAGCCGGACGACATCCAAAAGATATTTTCCAAAAGCTTTTATGAGAACAAATTCGGCACGGTGACGGTGCTCAAAGACAGTATGGAGATTCAGGTGACTACCTACCGCATTGACAACCGGTATTCCGACAAGCGCCACCCCGACAGCGTCAAATACACATCCGACCTGAAAGAAGACTTGACGCGCCGCGATTTCACTATGAATGCGATGGCGCTCGATGCGGTCAGCGCTGGCGACACAGAAGGTGATTTCAAAAGTCGCCAACAACATCGGGGCACGCTTTTGAAACCTTCTTCTGTGTCGCCCCGCATCATTGACCCATTCAATGGACAGCAAGATTTACGCGACAAGCTCATTCGCGCGGTCGGCGATCCCAAGGAACGGTTTGGCGAAGACGCTTTGCGGCTCATGCGCGCCGCGCGCTTTGCGGCACAATTGGATTTCCTTATTGAAGAAAACACCTTGCGCGCCCTAAAGGAACTCGCGCCGACCATAAAATTCGTTTCCCATGAGCGGATTCGCGATGAATTGGTCAAGATCATCATGTCGGTACGGGCGGGCAAGGGGATTGACTTACTGCGGGAAACGGGATTGCTTGCCGTCTTTTTGCCTGAAGTCATGGAAGGATACGGCGTCGGCCAAAATAAGCATCATATATATGATGTGTATGAACATAATATGCGGGCACTCCAATATGCCGCGGAACAAGGCTTTAACCTTGAAACACGGCTGGCTTCCCTATTTCACGACGTTGCGAAGCCCCGCGTGAAAGTTGGCGATGGGCCGAATTCAACGTTTTATAACCACGACCTCGTGGGGGCAAAAATGACGCGCCAAATCATGCAACGCATGAAGTTTTCTCTATCTGAAATCGAGAAGACTTCCCTATTGGTCCGCTACCATCTTTTCTACTACAATGTGGACGAGGTAACGCCATCTTCCGTACGACGCTTGATCAAGAATGTTGGGCTTGAAAATATGGACGACTTGATTAATGTGCGATTTGCCGATAGAATTGGGTCTGGCGTGCCAAAAGCAGAACCATACAAACTGCGCCATTTCCGGTACATGGTTGATAAAGTCTCCAAAGACCCTATTTCCGTGAAAATGTTGAAAATCAACGGGGATGACGTCATGAAGATTTTAGGCATTCCGCCGGGGCCGAAAGTCGGCATTCTTTTGCAGGCGCTGTTTTCCGAAGTTTTGGATGATCCTTCAAAAAATGAGGAAAATGAGCTGAAGAAAAGAACAATGGAATTGGATAAGTTTTCCGCAAGCGAGCTTTCGGAGATGATAAGGAAGGCGGAAGAGCGGGTGAAGACGCTGGAAGATGAGGAAAAAAGGCAGTATCGCGTGTAGGACGTATTTATGCGGTAATTCGGGAAATGTTAACACTTTCCGAAAGTGCCGATAGTTGCTTGATAATTTAAAGTTTTTTACAGCAGGGAAGCATCATTCGCGGAACCAGCCGTCCGCTTGTTTCAGCGACGAGCGGCGGCCTTGACTCTTGGTGCAAAAGTCGCCTGTGGCGAACCAAGCTTTTGCGCCTCCGAGACATTCCGCGACCGACGTTTCCCTGCTGTAAAAATAGATATGAACGGGCTGTAGTATATCGGTAGTACATGCGACCTGCCCGCCAAAACTTTTACCGGGGAGTAGTATACCGGTAGTACATGCGCTTCGGGTGCGTAGAGACCGGGTTCGATTCCCGGCTCCCCGACAGGAAAAAGTTTAGGCGGGTGAGAGGTGCTTAGAGACTGGGTTCCCCGCCCGAACGACTGAAATCGTTCAGTCGGGCGGGGATTCCCAGCAGCCCGACCAGAAAGTGAAAAGCTAAAAGCGAAAAGTGCAAAATAGAGGTATTTTTAACTTTTTAGCTTTACGCTTTTATTTTTAAGTTTTCAGGGGGCCTGTGGTTCAGTGGTAAAACACCCCATTCGCATTGGGGAAACGGGAGTTCGATTCTCCCCAGGTCCACCACTTCATTGCTTTTTCCAGCTTCGTATAGTATTATATTTTTATGATACAAGTCCATACAAATCAACAGGAGAAAGCGCTGTATCCATTAATTCCCCAGAAAAGGCGTGTTTTGATATGGGAAAAAGCTCGAGGAATGCTAAAGGAAAAACATCGAGATGCCGTTAAGGAGCTTAAAAAAATAAGAAAGGAATGGGATCGTAAACTCGAAAAATAAAACGTGTATACTCTTGATACGAATGCGATCATTTATTTTCTAAAAGACGATCCTTCTGCGGTCTCTTTTTTTCAGTCGATTCTTTCTTACGAATTTCCTCTTTATGTTTCCGCTGTTACCGAGGCGGAGCTTTTTAGTTTCCCATCGCTTTCTCATGAGGAAGTAGAAAAGATTGAGGAAATTTTAAGAACTGTTGCAGTTATTCCCCTTGATTCTCGTATTGCCAGAATAGCTGGACAACTCAGAAGGATGTACAAAACCGGTCTTGCTGACAGTGTGATTTCTGCCACCGCGTTATTTACAAAAACAGCGATTGTTACGCGTAATGTGCGCGATTTCCAAAAAATTCCCCACCTTTTGCTGAAGAAGATTTGAGTCTAAAATGATCACTCAAAAGCGCAGGATAGGAGATAAGGGCGAAGAGCTGGCATGCCGATTTCTCGAAGAAAATGGGCATGTGATCGTAGAACGAAACTTCCCTTGTAAATTTGGGGAAATAGATATTATCGCAAAAAAATGGAACACTCTTGTTTTTGTTGAGGTAAAGACGGCATATAGAGGAAATGTTTTATTCGCACAAGAAAACGTCACGCGCAATAAGATAAGGAAATTCATCAAATCCATTGATGTGTATCTTTTAGCGCGGAAGATAAAATCAGACCAGCAGTGGCAAATGGACGCGATACTCGTAAAATTTAATTTTGCCGGTAACTCGCCGGAAATAACCCAAATAGAAAACATCAACATCAATTGATACCCCCCATGTTTGGAAGTTGAACTTCCAAACATGTGGGGTATGCTATTTTGATAAGGAAATAATAGGGAAGTTATCCACATACACGGATTTCCCCATTATTTCCTTATCCTGTATACTGGAAGTAATACAGAGACAGAGACGGCAAGGGGGAGCGGAGGCGGCGCGCGGCTGGCGGAAATATGTGTAATACTTTGTATTACACATATGCGGCGAACAATTACAAAAATTCAAGCATTCAAGAACCATGGAGAGAGGCGCTATAAAACGATTTTTAGGAGGCAGGCGCCATGTTGTCGCCGGAGCGGCGGCGCTTGTTGCCGTAATCGCTATCTTCGGCGCGACGGTTTACTGGAAGGATACGCGGGATGCCTTGGCCGCCACGTACAGCTGGGTACAGTCAAACTGGGTCGGGGGAGCGACGACCAACAACGCGAACCACCCATCAAACCAGACCGGATGGACGCAGTATGCTTCCAAAGACACGAATGTCACCGCGGGCGCGGGCGGCGTCAGCTTGGATCTCTCATCTGCAACCTTTCTTTCCACAACCTATAACGATTTTACCGTCGGACCGGGGTTTGGCACTACCAGCGCGATTTCTCTTGCCAGCACGGATTCGGCCCAAGCAACAAACGCGGCGAAGGGAAATGTTTCTTTGTGCCCTCCTAAAGTGCTGGACGCCGACGGCAACAGCTACAACACCGTGGTCATCAACAACCAGTGCTGGATGAAGGAGGGCTTAAGAACAGGCGTTCAGTTGGCAACGGGAAACACCACTCCTTCAAACAATGGAGTTATACAAAAATGGTGTCCAGCGCCAAATGGCACTGTCGGCACTGCTGATAATCTTCAATATGCCGCCAATTGCACAACCTATGGCGGCCTCTATCAATGGGACGAGGCAATGGGATATGCCGCCACCGAAGGCACGCAAGGCATTTGCATGGCCGGCTGGCATATACCCACCAGTGCGGAGCAATTTGCTTTAGAGGACTTCCTGAAAATCAGCGGACAAACGTGTGTGGCGACAAGATTGAATGTGTGGGAGTGTGACAACGCAGGCGATAAATTAAAAACAGCGGCAAATTGTTCCAGTGGTGGAAGTAACTGCGGGTCGTCCGGATTTGAAGGTCTGTTAGGAGGCTACCGCCGCAGTGATGGAATATTCTCTAATCTTGGCACGTACTTGATCTTCTGGGCGTCTTCCCAGAACAACTTCGCTACATCATGGAATCGCTTACTGAACATATCCACCGCCACGGTTCTCCGGTATCCCTACGCGAAGGCATACGGCTTTGCGGTGCGGTGCATTAAGGATTGATTTGACTTCATCGTAAAACTCATATGGCTATCATGAGAAAGGTGTGGGCGATATCGCTTCCCCCCAAGATGGAAAAAGAAATCGCCCTATTGGCGAAGAGAGAAGAAAAGACCAAGAGCGAATTGATCCGCTCCGCATTGCGCTTATATACCGAACAAAAGAGGAAAGGTAAAAGTAAATGAACTATGGGAGCATGAGATAGCATGATAGATGCCAAAGAGTACACGGGAGGATATTTCCTTATTGCAAAAGAATTATATTCATGGATCAAAAATCAATGAAAGAAAAATTAAACGCGCCGGAGTTAGAACGGGTCATTTCTCAATACCTTACTGCTATCGGCAGGGATATAAAAGTTTCCGATGCGTTTTTATTTGGTTCTTACGCGAAAGGAAAAGCCAAAGCAGACAGCGATATAGATTTGTGCGTCATCTCGCCGGATTTCGGGAGAGACGATGTTGAAGAAGGCCAGTATTTGTTCAAAAAGACCATTGGTATTGATAGCCGGATAGAGCCTGTTGGTTATTCAGTGCAATCATTTGCAACAGAAGAATCACCATTGATCGCAGAGATTAAAAGATATGGAAGAAGAATTAGCAAGAATACATAATCATTTTTATCCAGTTCTTTATGCGTAATGCGGAATATATGGGGAAGCAGTTTTCTTTAAAAGGATTGGCGCTTGCGGCGACGGTGTTCGCGTTTGTGGCGGTTGGCTCGTCGTTGTTCTTCGCGCAGGGAGCGGAGGCGGCAAATCGGTATCGGGTGGGAACGGGCGACTGGAACACCACCGCGAGCTGGTCCGCGACTTCGGGTGGCGCCTCCGGAGCGAGCGTGCCGGGAAGCGCCGACCTTGCTATTTTTGAAGCGACCAGCACAGCGAGCATGACGCTTGACGCGACGGTGAATGTTTTGGGCGTTCGGATTGATTCCGGCTACACGGGGACCATCACGCAAAATACCGGCATTGCTGTTACGGTCGGCACGACGGGTTGGACGCAGGCGGGCGGCAGTTTTTCAGGAGGAAATTCCGCCATCACCGTCTCCGGCGCCTTTGCTTTGAACGGCGGCATAGCCACCTCCACGTCGGG
>MEYP01000016.1:0-4896 GCA_001775835.1 Candidatus Azambacteria bacterium RIFCSPHIGHO2_02_FULL_52_12
ATATTCTTGCCGGACGGAAAATTGAAAATCCTGCGATGATGCTGTTGGGGAAAAGGGATGCGAGAGAAAAACTCATTCTTCAACTGCTCCATGATATTCTCCCCGGAAAATACGGGTGCGAGCAAGGACTGGAAACCGCCCGACGGGAATTCGGCATTTCCGGAACGATTGAAAAAGTACGGTATGCGCTTGCAGGTCTCCACGCAAAACAGCAAGTAGAAAAATCGGTCAAGACAATCACCGGCCGCACCGTTATCCCCGGCGTATTTTGCGACATTGAGGGAACACTAATCGTCGGTGGCAAGATAAACGCGAGTGTGCTCAAAAAACTGCGGGAATATGCCGCAACTAAGCCAGTCACGCTCTGGACCGGCGGCAGTTTAGACGAGGCGGAAAAAGAACTTACGAAAGAAGGCATCATTGATTTTCCCCTCGTGAGTAAATACGGCTTTGAGGGTTGCCACGTAGAGGTCGTCATGGACGATCTCGGCGAAAAAGAATTCAAAGAGCGCTATCACATTGCCCCTCAAAAATATATAAAAATCTAAGGGAAAGGAGAAAAACAAAGCGCCGCCTGTACACACAGCGGCGCTTTTCATTAATATATCTTTGTTTTACTGTTTTTTCTCGCAGATAAGATTGGTATATTTTCTGCCCGGCAGTGAATTGATGAAGGCCTGGAAATCAGAAATGTTACGCACGGTAAAAGACGCTTCGTCTATGTGCATGATCGAAAAATTAAGATCGTGCAGCGTTTCCAGAAACCACCGGGGATCGGTGCCCGCCGCCTTGAGCCCCTTGGGCCAAAACTCCGTTATCAGCGTAACGCTTTTTTGCGCTCCTAAGGCGTTCATCATGCCGCGAAGCGCCTGTCCTTCCGCGCCCTGAATGTCCATTTTTATAACATCGATTTTTTGAAGCCCTTGGGATTTCACGAAGTCATCAAGCGTCATAAGAGGAACCGTAATAGTTTCTGTACTCTCCGGGAATGCATACATCCGATGGTCTCCCATATTACTGGGAGATTTAAACAGTGTTGTTTCGTCATTGCGATCCCCAAGGGCCGCTTGATGCGCTGAAACATTCTGAAATGCATTTGCCTTAATGGTGGCGTTTAAAAAAGAAAAATTAACAGGGTCTGGCTCAAAGGCAATCACCCTGCCATGATTGCCCACTCTGTATGCCGCAATCGCAGTGTAATATCCGACATTTGCCCCGACATCAAGCACCGTCATGCCGGGCTTGAGTATTTTTCGCATCAGCTCGGTTTCAAATTTTTCATAAACGCCGAGCATCAAGGCGCCCGATACCACCGGATCGGCTGGGTTCAGCATCACCGCCCCCTCGAGAAGGATGGCTTGTTTCGGTATGATCGAGAAAAGCGCGGCGTTGGCCATGTTCCGCAAAAATCTTGGCTTGAGCACTACCGTATAAATAAACTCGGGAGCGCCTTGAGGCGCCCATAATAACATAAACCTCAAAATAAGGCGTATGACCCTTTTCATTCCGCTTATTATACCACATCGTCATTGATTCTCGTGTTGGCGCATAGTACAATACCGATGCTATCATGAAAAAAATACCAAAAACGACAAACGCGACGGGACAGCGCGATGACGCGCGTTTTTTTGTTATCGCACTTGTCGGGCTTGTTCTGTATTTCTGGAACCTGACCGGCGGTGATTTGCTTTCGGACAACGCCCTCAATTCTTTCATGGCGCTGGGATGGCTTGATTATCTGGGCGGCGGGCAGACGACGCCCATTCAGTGGTTTGGCGCCATCCCATGGTGGGCAAACCTGTCGTTTCATGGCTTGCCGCCCCTGGTGCTCGCCGTTCAGCATTTCTTTTTTTCCCTGCTCGGCCCAACCGTCTTTGCGGCAAAGCTTCCTTTCGCGCTCGCCGGTTTTGCGCTTATTTTCGTCATCTACTTCATATTCAAGCAGTTTAAAAGCGAAGAAAACGCTCTGCTCGCCGCGGCGCTCATTGCCGTATCTTCCTTCGGCATATGGGCAAGCCGCGCCGGCTATCTTGAGGGCATTGAAGTATTGTTCATCGCGCTCTGCTTCCTTTTTTTCCTGGAGTATTTAAAGAGCGGCGCGCAAAAACATCTCCTGTGGTGGGGGATTTTTGCCGGACTTGCTCTGCTTTCAAAATACACCGCGCTATTTCTTCTGCCTGCGGCCGGCGCCTATCTTCTGCTTTGGCGCAGAGATGCGTTTAAAAAACGTGCGTTCTGGCTTGCTTTGCTTTGCCTGCTTGCCGTATTGAGCCCGCTTATCGTATACAATGCGTATGTCTACCAAACGCGGGGGCATTTTGACGCGGCGCTTTCTTCGATGATCGGCATGCATTCGGAAGATTTCGGCCAGCTTGCGGAGCGCGGGATAAGCTTGCGGCTTGCGGGAAATTTAAAAGATATCTTCAAGGCAATTTCCGACACCGCATCTGCTCCTTTGTTTGCGACCATGGTAATCTCTTTACTGTATCTCGTCGTTAAAGTCGTACGCAAAAAAGGGGATCCTCTTGAACGGTTCTTGTTTCTGAACGTCTTTTTTTTGCTGGCGATGTTCGCAGTCAGCGGCGCCGGACTGCGTTTTCTGTCCATCGTCGTTCCGTTCTTTTCCGCATCCGCCGCCATTTTTTTGTATGACGCCGCGCAGTTTTTAAAACAGAAACATGCCGCCGCAGGTTTTGCTTTGTGGGGGCTTGCGTTCGTCATCATCGCATGGGAAGCCGTTTACGCCGCCAACACCCATTTTTCAAACAAGCCGCTGGCTGCCAGCACGTGGTTTTCCTCCGCTTCGTTAAGACTCGAAAACAAAGGGTTCAACCAGCTTGACGCATATCTGAACGAAAAAGCGTTTCCCGCCCTGCCGCCGCTTAAAAGACCGGCGACATTCGAAGATGTGGGAAGCGTTGATGTGAGCGACGTTTCGAACAACAGCATCGTGTTTTTCGATGAAGCGGTGCATTGGTTCTCCTACAGCTGGTACTTTCAGAAGTATATCTACTACAAGCTTCCTGTGGTATCGTTGGATAATTATATCCGCGCCCTGCCCGAAGGCACAGACCCCCTGACGGATATGAAGCGCATGAACGCGAAAGACGCGTATTATATTTTATCCGTGAACGAAAGCGTGCTGGACTCCGTAAAGAAGAGGAATCCGGACGCACGGAAACTGGGGCAGGCGTTCGCAAAATATCTCGACGCGAATCATTTCGCCGCCGACGAGATCCGGGACAGCCAAGGGAACATCGCTTTCCGAGCGTATCATATTACTTTTAACTAGAACTCATGCCTTCTCATATTTTTTCTGCGGCTATCTACGGACCGGAAGCTCAAATCATTACGGTGGAGACCGATATCGCGCATGGACTGCACTGCTTCACCATCGTCGGGCTTCCCGACAAGTCGGTGGATGAATCGAGGGACCGTATCAATTCCGCCGTTAAAAACACCGGATTTCATCACCCGAAAAAAACCAATCAGAAGATCATCGTCAATCTGGCGCCCGCTTCTCTGCGCAAAGAGGGCTCCGCATACGACCTGCCCATCGCGATAAGCTATCTTATCGCGTCCGAGCAGATAGCGGGGGATACCGGCTCATGCGCCTTTGCCGGAGAGCTTGCGCTGGGCGGAGAGTTGCGCCCCATACGCGGAGCGCTCGCCATCGCGTCGGCAGCAAAAAAACAGGGATTGCGCGCGCTCGTCGTGCCGGCCGAGAACGCCGCCGAAGCGTCGCTGGTGTCGGGCATTGCCGTCATCCCCGCGCGCACGCTCCTTGATTGCGTCGACTATGTCACGAAAGGGACTCTTCCTCCTGCGGCGCAAGAACAGCGCGCTCCTAAAGAAGATGCGAAAGACGGGGACGATGACGCGATCGATTTCTCGCACATCCACGGACAGGAACACGCCAAGCGCGCGCTGGTCATCGCCGCCGCGGGCGGACACAACATCCTCATGTCGGGCCCTCCCGGGTCGGGCAAAACCTTGCTCGCCAAAGCGCTGGTGTCCATCTTGCCGGAACTGTCGGAGCAGGAAATGATCGAAACGACCCAGATGCACAGCATCGCGGGAGAGCTGGAACCGGGATTCTGGGCCGTCAGGGAAAGGCCCTTCCGCGCGCCGCACCACTCCGCTTCCCATATCGCGCTCGTGGGCGGCGGCGCTCACGCCAGCCTGGGAGAAGTCACGCTCGCGCACAATGGCGTGCTGTTTCTGGACGAATTCCCGGAGTTTCAAAAAAACGTCCTTGAGGCCCTGCGCCAACCTTTAGAAGACGGCTCCATCACGGTCGCGCGCGCGTACGGGACCTTTTCCTATCCGGCGCGCTTCATGCTGGTGGCAACCAAAAATCCGTGCCCTTGCGGTTATTATCAGTCTACGCAGAAAGAATGCTCCTGTACGATGGCGAATATCCTGCGGTATCAGAAAAAAGTCTCCGGCCCCATCGCCGACCGCATCGACATGCATATCGAAGTGCCCGCGGTGGAACACGCGAAATTAGCCGGCGCCGCCTTACAGGGGGAAAGCGAGCAAGCCCGCGAACGCATCAAGCAAGCCCGGGCGCTTCAGGCGGCCCGATTCGCAGAGTCGCGCATCACCCTCAACGCGCACCTGAACGTCCGCCAAATAAAAAAGCACTGCCTTTTGGACAATGCTTCGGAAGCGATGCTCTCTCAAGCCATGGCAACGCTGAAACTATCGGCGCGCGTGTATCACAAGATCATCAAGATAGCGCGCACCATCGCTGATCTGGAACAATCGGAACATATCGAGCCGCATCACATCGCCGAGTCGCTCCAGTACCAGGCTCGGGGCTAGCGCTCTTAGCGCCGCGGGGCAAAGGGATTGCGTCCGGCGCCGCGGACTTCAAAATGCAGGTGGCACCCC
>MEYP01000016.1:4903-5111 GCA_001775835.1 Candidatus Azambacteria bacterium RIFCSPHIGHO2_02_FULL_52_12
TGCCGGCGCCCTCCATGCGCACGAGACGGCCGTTCACGTATTCAAATCCGCCGCCCATCGCGGCGACGACGGCGCCCTGTTTGACCTCCTGGCCCAGCGTGACGAAAATAGTTTCCAAATGCCCGTACAGCGTCACCGCGCCGTTAGGATGCTGGATCTTTATATGGTTCCCGTAACCGTCATACACGCTTGCTCCGTTTTTTGCCCG
>MEYP01000017.1:0-3168 GCA_001775835.1 Candidatus Azambacteria bacterium RIFCSPHIGHO2_02_FULL_52_12
AAAGCGTTTTGCTTTGATAGGTATTATTCTTATCCGACACCACATCAAATCCTCCGATGACTTCTTTTACCGTGACCGCCTTTTCCGGCACCTTGATATCGATGCCCTCCTGCGCGCGCAGGTGCTCTTCCAGGTTTTTCGCCAGGTCGAATCCGGAAATGGATTTGGTGCCGACCCAATTCTGAATGTCGTCCGATACGATGGACTGCCCGCCGAACGACTCGGTCATGATCATGGCGTGCATTTTTTTGCGCGCGGCGTAAATGCCGGCGGCAACCCCGCCCGGTCCCCCTCCAATAATGATGATGTCGTACATAGTCGCTTCGCTTAAGTTAAAAGTTTATAAAGTGGAGAAAGAATATTGCTTTCGACTTATCCTATGCATTCGCTTCCAGCCATTTCGCGCACTGCAGGGCCGCCTTCACCCCCTCGCCCGCGGCAATGGGTGCTTCTTTCTCGGAGATATCGGTCGCGTCGCCGGCGGCAAAAATCCCCACATGGCTTGTCGCGTTCGTGCGCGAATTAACTATGACCTCCCCCCACTGGTTCAATTCGCACAATCCTTTGGCAAAATCTGAATTGGGGATCATCCCGATGGAAACAAGCACCTCGTCAACCGGGATTTCTTTTGTCTCCTTGGTTGCCGTATCCTCGTACACGATGCCCTTCGCCCTTCCTTTTCCCGTTATCTCTTTCACATCGGCGTTTACGATGAACGCCGTTTTCCCTTCCCGCGCGAGCGCGTCCTCTGCGGCCGGGTCTCCGTTGATCTTTTCCATTCTTTCGATCACCACAAGCTGTTTCGCGATTCCTGACAGCTGTATCGCTTTCGCAAGCCCTGAATTGCCGCCGCCGATGATGCCGACGGTCTTTTCCTTATACGCCGCCGCATCGGGCGCAAGATGATAGGAGAGTCCCTTGCCGACAAATTGATCTTCGCTCGCAATGCCGAGCTTCCGCCCCTTCCTTCCCGATGCGATGATCACCGACCGTGCATCGGCAACCGCCCCCGCTTCATCCTGGACGCTGAAGATCTCTTTGTTGTTTTCCTGCCGGAACGATATTTTTTGTATGGCGCCGCCCGACTGGACGATCTCCACGCCCGACTCCTCGACCGCCTTGCGCAGATTCTGTATGACGACCGCGCCATCATTGCCCAGAAAATTCAAGCGCGCTACGGCGGCGGAAGCGACCAGCGCGCCGCCGACCGAATCGGTGATGACGCGCACGGACAATCCTTTTTTCTTCGCGTAGAGCGCGGCTGAAAGCGCTGCCGTGCCGCCGCCGATTATGAGTACGTCATCCATATGTTCGCTGGCTATTGTTTAATCTGCAACAGTTGGGCAAGGAGGTCTTGATCGAACCCGATGACGATGGTCCCGCCGACATCGATGACCGGCACGCCCATCTGCCCCGATTTTTCGACCATGTCTTCCCTGGCCTTTTCGTCAACAGCGACATCCAATTCTTGATACGCTATGTTATTCTGCGTGAAATAATCTTTCGCCATTTTGCAATACACGCATGTCGGCGTCGTATAAATCGTCACGGCTGGTTTTGTGTTTGGTGTTTCCATGATCATTTGTTATTTTGTAATGCTTCCTCGATGAGCCGCTGATATTCTGAAAAAGCGGCCGCGCCGTCTATTCTCTTCCCCTGAATGAAGATGGCCGGGGTGCCGGTCACCTGCGCGCTTTTCCCATCCTCGATATCTCTTGCGACGCGTTCCTTGTATTTTTCTGAATGAAGGCACTGCGCGAACACATCGCTGTTCAATCCCGTGCGTTGTGCGTATCCGATCAGATTTGAAACCGAGAATGTTCCGCTGTTTTCCCCCGGCGCTCTGGCTTGCTGATCGAACAGCGCGTCGTGATATTCCCAAAACTTGCCCTGTTCCCGCGCGCATTCGCTCGCGTACGCGGCGGCATAGGACTCTTCCCCCAACAGCGGGAAATGCTTGTAGATCATCTTCACCTGCCCTGTTTTAATGTAGCGGTCGAATATCACGGCGCCCGCTCCGAAATGGAACGTCGCGCAATGCGGACATTGGAAATCGGAGAATTCCACCAATACCGCTTTCGCATCGTTTTTTCCCAGCGCAGGGCTTTCTCTTTCGGGAATGTATGCCCGCTCATTTCCCAAAGAGACCGTTTTCTCGCCGTTGCCGCCTGAATTCTCGCCGATGTTTGCAACGTACAGGGATACTCCGATAAAAAACAAGGCAACGCCGACCGCAACCAGCGTGTTTCTGTCTTTGATTACCATACCCAGTATATCATCTTCGACAGTATTCGCGCCATCGAAGATTGCGGTAAATCGTTCTTTTTTAACATAACCTTTGATACGCTTAGCACGCGGCTTTGCAAGCGTGCAAGGCCGGTCGAAGTTGTATTACCGGGCATACCATACCGGCAAGCATATCATGCAGTTTACCATATCAGAAAGCCGGTGTACAGGTCCATAAATACGCGGAACTTTTCACCGCTATCAACAGTTCCTCCACAGGAGGTTTGAATGCGTCAAAAAAACTGTGGTACAGTGAGGTAAGCATTATGTTGAAACTCTACAATACGCTCACGGATAAAAAGGAGGTTTTCAAGCCGCGGCACGGGAAAAACGTGGACATGTTCGTGTGCGGCATCACGCCGTACGACTCCGCGCATATCGGCAATTTCCGCGTATTCATCGTCTACGACATGATGGCGCGGTATCTGCGTTTCCGGGGATACAAGGTGTTCTACCTCCAAAACGTCACGGACATCGACGACAAGATAATCAACGCCGCGAAAGAAAAGAATACGACTCCGCGGGCTGTTGCCGAACATTATTTCAAAGAATTCCTGGCCGTGAACAAACAGCTTAATATCAAAAGCGTTTCCAAATACGCCAAAGCGACAAAATATATCAAACAAATCATCGCGCAAATCAAACGGCTCATTAAAAAAGGGTATGCGTACGAACATAATGGCAGCGTCTATTTCGAAGTGAAAAAATTCAAACGCTACGGAGCGCTGTCCCGCCAAAAGCTCGCCATGCTCCACACGTCGGAGCGCCTTGAAGAAGACCCGAATAAGAAACATCCCTATGACTTCGTGCTGTGGAAAGCGAAAAAAGAAGGCGAACCTTTTTGGAAATCGCCGTGGGGAGAAGGGCGATTACCAAAAAGGT
>MEYP01000017.1:3176-11520 GCA_001775835.1 Candidatus Azambacteria bacterium RIFCSPHIGHO2_02_FULL_52_12
AAATTCCCCCACCATGAAGCCGAGATAGCACAGCAGGAAAGCGCGTCGGGAAAACGGCCGATGGTGAAATATTGGGCGCATACGGGGATGCTCATGGTCAACGGCGCGAAAATGTCCAAGTCGCTGGGCAATTTCATCACCAGCAAAGACATGGTCGCGCGCCACCGCCCCGACTGCTTCCGCTTCATGATGCTCTCGGCGCATCACCGCTCCCTCATCGACTACTCCGAAAAGCTGATGGCGCAGGCGCAAAAAACGCTCGATTCGCTGCGTACGTTCGCGCAAGAGCTGAAAAAGAAAACAGGAAAAACAGGTGCGGCATTTGATGTTGAGCCATACGCGAAAAAGTTCTTCGCGCACATGGACGACGATTTCAACACCCCTTCGGCGCTTGCGGCGATGTTCACGCTGATGCATGACGTGCGCGCCAAAGGCATGCTTTCCCCCCTCGCGGCGCGTTCAGTTCTTGCCTTTCTGAAAGCCGCGGAAGAGATATTCGGCGTTCCTTTTACAAAAGCAAAAAAGCTCTCGGTACCCAAAGATATCACGGATATGGCGCGCCGGCGCGAACAATTGCGCAAAGCGGGAAAATGGGAAGAAGCGGACGTTTTGCGGGAAGAAATTCGTAAGCAGGGATATCAGCTCAAAGACGTTCCCGGAGGATTTGAAATTATTCCGCTAAGCGAGTAGTATTGAGCGTATAAGGGCGCGACCCCGCACACATTCCGAACAGACGCATGTCTTTCCGAAAGAATTGCCCACGGCATCGCCTGCGGCTCACGTTTGTGAAACCAATGATTTCATGAAAGAATGTAAGCGGGGTGCTCATACTTGTAGTGAAATTTCCTTCGCTACGAGATGAGCTCGTAAATTTCAACAAGTATGGCACAACACTCCTCATCATTTCCCAAAGACAAAATACCCCCGCAAAACAGCGAGGCGGAGCAGTCTGTTTTGGGCGCTTTGTTGCTTGATAAAGAGGCGATCGTTCGGGTTGCCGACGTTTTACAACCCAAAGATTTTTACCAGAAAAATCACCGCATCATTTACGAGACGATTTTGCATTTATATGAAGCGCGGGAGCCGGTTGACCTGGTCAACATGGCCAATCGTCTGAAAGCGCTCGGCGTCCTTGAAGAGGTCGGCGGGAAAGGATATCTGACGACGCTGGTGAACACGGTTTCCACGCCCGCGCACGTGGCGTCGCACGCGAAGATCGTCCACCAGAAACGGGTATTGCGCGACCTCATTTCCGCGTCATACGAGATCGCCGGACTGGGGACCCGGGAAGACGAGGACACCGACGTCCTGCTTGACGAAGCCGAGCAGAAGATCTTCAGCATCTCGCAGGACGCCCTGTCGCAGGATTTCACGAAGATCGGCTCGGCGCTTGAAGAGGCGTTCGAACGCATCGAGCGGTTGCACAACGACAAAGGCGACATCCGCGGCGTGCCGACGGGGTACCCCGGGCTGGACAACATCCTGGCGGGACTGCAGCGCTCGGACCTGATCATTCTCGCCGCCCGCCCCAGCTTGGGTAAAACGTCACTCGCGCTCGATATCGCGCGCAACATCGCAACCAAGGCAAAACTTCCGGTGGGCATCTTCAGCCTGGAAATGTCCAAAGAACAATTGGTTGACCGCCTCATCGCTTCGGAAGCCCGGGTGGACCTGTGGAAACTGCGCACCGGAAAACTGTCCGACGAAGGGGAATACAACGACTTCATGAAGATCCGGGACGCGCTTTCCTCGCTTTCGGAAGCCCCCCTGTTCATCGAAGATTCTTCAAGCCCCACTATCCTGCAGATACGCACGATGGCTCGGCGCCTGCAAGCAGAACACGGCCTGGGGCTTATCGTCGTCGACTATCTCCAGCTTATCCAGCCGCGAAGCTCATACGACTCCCCCGTGCAGGCCATCACCGAGATTTCCCGCTCGCTCAAGGCGCTCGCGAAAGAATTGAACATTCCCGTCCTTGCCCTTTCCCAGCTTTCGCGCGCCGTGGAAGCGCGTACCATCCGCAAGCCGAAACTTTCCGACCTGCGCGAATCGGGCAGCATCGAACAGGACGCGGATGTCGTGATGTTCATCTACCGCGAAGACCGCGACAAAGAGAACACCGACCGCAAGAATATCGCCGATATCATCATCGCCAAGCATCGCAACGGGCCGCTGGGCAGCGTGGAACTTTATTTCAACGAACAGCGCACGAGCTTCGAGCCCATCACCAAGCAATTCGAAGACGCGTCCGCTTCGATCCCTGATGTGTTTTAAAGGGCTTGGTCTAAATTTTCGAGCCATAGGCGATGAAAATTTAGGTACCAAACCTTTACCGAGCACATAAATACCGTTTATGTGCTCGGTGCTCAAATGTATGATAAAATTAACTTCGCCTTCAGCTCGTAAATTTTAATACATTTGGCATGATCTCAAAGACCATTCAAACCGCGATCGATTCTCTCGCCCGCTTACCGGGCATCGGCCCGCGCCAGGCGGCGCGCATCGTGTTCTCCCTCATAAACGGCTCGAAAAAGGAGGGCGAGGAACTTGCCCGGGCCATCGCGGCGCTCGGCGAGAACATACGGACATGCCCGGTGTGCTTTGCAAGCTATGAAATGACGCGCGACGGGCAAAAGACGTGCCTTATCTGCGCCAATCCCGCCCGCCAAAAAACCGCGCTCTGCGTCGTGGAACGGGAAATGGATATCGAAACCATCGAGAAAACAAAGCTTTTCAAGGGAGTGTACCACGTGGTCGGCGAACAGATTGATACGCTGGCAAAAACCATCCCGCCGACGGTCAAACGGCTTCTTCTGCGCATTGCGTTCATTTACAAACAACTGCCCCTTTCCAAGCAAAAAGAAATGGAAGTCATTCTAGCGACCAATGCCACCGTGGAAGGCGATGTACTGGCTTCGTACCTCGAAAAGCACATCGCGCCGCTCGGTGTTGCCGTCACGCGGCTTGCCCGCGGCCTTGCCTCGGGCGCCGAACTTGAATACGCCGATACCCAAACCCTCCTTGCCGCCTTTGAAAACAGAAAACCCCGCGTATAGCGGGGCTTCCTGTAGTATTCTAGATTCTACTTTCTAGCTTCTATTTTCTATCCCTGTGATCTTCACCTCGGTGAACATTTGGCGGTGGCCCTTCTTTTTTCTTTCGCGCTTCTTGGGCCGATATTTAAATACGATCACTTTGTCGTGCCGCGCCTGTCTGACGATCTCGCCCAGAACCTTTCCTCCTTCCACATAGGGCTGCCCTATCTTGACCGCGTCATCAGACGCCGCCGTGAGCAACACCTTGTCAAAGACCACGGGGTCCCCTTCTTTTCCTTCCAGTTTTTCTATTTTGATCTTTTCCCCGACAGCTACTTTGTATTGTTTGCCGCCCGTTTCGATAACGCTGAACATATATATTTCCAATATGAATTAACAATGCTCCTAGCGTAGCATAGGTTCATTTAATTGTAAACCCCCGCACTCATTGAGTGCGGGGGGATTGATGGCAAGGAGCGCAGGCCTCGTTGCTTATAGACCTTCCTTGACACCAACTCACCATAATAAACTTTGCCTCGCGAAGACACCGCTCTCCGTGAATGGTTCAAAAAAAATTGCCCCGTCTCTCTAATTCTAAAAGAACAAGGTATCGGTCCGGGTCGGATCGAACGACCTCCTTCTAGGGGGTTTCCCAAGAGGCTCTCCCTTGAGCGGACCGGAACGGAATCGACTTCCTTTTCGGGAGGTCGGTTTTGATTTCGATGATACTTTATGTTACGAACTCAAAACCGACCTCCGTTTTTGGGAAAACGTGTGATCTCACTCAAGCAGATTCTGGATATCCTGCGACGGCAATGAATTTAAAAACTCATATGAAGGCGCATTTGCCACCAGATAGGCAAGGCGCAGAGTAGTGTCCAGATCTTGAAGGTGCGTGCCGCTTTGCAATTTCTTGTTCGCTTCCGCGACTTTGCCGGCATATCTCGCTTGCGCTTCTTGGCTGACAAACGTATATTCTTTGTTTTGGGAGAGCGAATTGTCCGCCAGACTGGTTTGCGGAATCGAGTTTTTAAGCACGGTGATGTTTTTCAGGCCGTTCACGGTTTGCGCCTGGAACGAAACACCCGCGTCGGCGCCGATGCCGGCTTTGTATACGTTCCAAATACTGTCCCCCTGTTCGGGTTTCCTTATCTGCCACGATGAATCGGTGACGATTTCCTCATTCATCGCTATTGAATCGGAACCGGTTGTGGATAACTCTTCATCCACAATCGTAGCGGACTTCCCGAATGTGAGCGCAGAAGCAATCCCGCTTTTAACCGATATCGCGGCAGACTTCACCGATGCGACGCTCTTGCCGAACCCATACCACCATGAAGACAAGACCCCAACAACAATAAGGACGGTAACGATGCTTTTTACCATGCCCCACCGCGAGCCCTCTTCGCTGACAAGCTCTTCCGCTTCATCATCCCGTCGCGCATGCATTTTTTGTTTTTCCATATGATTAAGGGTATCATAACGAAAAACAAACAAGAGTCAATATAAGGAAATGCAAAAAAAGACTCCCATGAATAGGGAAATGTAGGGGAAATAATAAGGAAATCAATTGAGTGATTTTACAAAGTAGCGCATAGGGGAATCGAACCCCTGTTACCTGGCTGAGAACCAAGTGTCCTGACCACTAGACGAATGCGCCAACATGTTTTTATATCTTTAACCACTTCGGATCCTGCCGCACCAGAAGGTTTTCTGCGTGTTCCGGTTCAGCCAAGATCTCCTTCACCACTTTTTCCATGCGCATGCCCTGAGATCCTTTCACTAAGATCATATCACCTTCTTTTACGGCGGGGTAGATCGCTTGGGCGGCCTCTTGCGAAGTGCTGAAAGAAAAAAGGTTTTCGCCCGGTTTGAAGTTGCGGCCGACCAATTCATCATAGGCGAATTTCGTTTTCAAGCCGACGACATACACGACATCGCACATTTTTGAGGCCTTCTCTCCCATCTCCCGGTGTGCCCGCTCGGTGAAGCCGCCCAGCTCAAGCATGTCCCCCATTACGGCGATCCTTCGCCGTGCGGGCAACGAGCCAAGCGCAGCGAGCGCAACATCAAGCGAGCTGGGAGAACTGTTATACGTATCATCAAGGATCAGACTTCCCCGTATCCCGTCAAGAAGGCGCAGGCGGCCCCTGGGCGGCGCATACTGCCCAAACGCCGAAGCCATGTCGACAAGATGCATGCCGAGAATGCTTCCCACGGCACATGCGGCTCCCGCAAGATATGCTCCATCCGTAGCCATGACACCGTCAAGCCGGAACGGCACGATGCTTCCTTTATGCTGGATCTTGCACGCGATGCCAAGCGGCACTGACCCCGCGCCGGAAACGGCGAAACGCGTTTCCGGCGGAGAGATCCTGACATCGGCGTGCTCAGAGAACCCGTATGTTACCAGGGTCGCTTTCGTTTTTCCTTTTATGGATTGCCACGACGCTACGTCGGCATTATACACGACGTGCCCGCGCGGGGAAACAGCCGATGCGAGTTTCAGTTTCTCGGTGACGAGCGCTTCCCTGCTGATGAAATTCTCAACGTGCACCGGCATATCGCCCAGAGAAGTAAAAACGGCAATGTCCGGTTTGACGATTCCCAAAAGATACTCCATATCATTCGGTTTGTCCACCCCCATCTCAAGCACCAGCACGCGGGGGTAGCGGGTCCCTATGAGGCGGACCGCCGCCAGGAAAAACCGCGCCAACCAGCCGAAAACATTTTTACCGCCCGATGTTATGCCCAAAACGGTGAGCGGCACGCCTAATTCATTATTGTAGCTTTTCTCGCTTTTGCGCACGGAAAAGCGGGCGCCCAACACGGCCGCAATGGCGTCTTTCGTGCTGGTCTTTCCGACATTGCCGGTGATACCGATGACGGTCGGCCTGTATCGCCGCAACATAATGCGAGCCAGCACGGCAAGAATCGATTGGAGGATATTTCTCATGCCTTATGTTTCATTTGAAATCGGGCGGTATCTCATAATACGTGAGCAAGTATGACATAATATCGGCAAACGCGGGAGCCAGCGATTCTGAAGCGAACCGCACGCCCTGGGGGCTGTCGATGCTCAAAAAAAGCACGAACTGCGGATGATAAGCGGGCGCGAATCCGGCGAACGAATGAATGGTATTTTCCGAATAACCCTTTTTGTCCTCATTCGGGATCTGGGCGGTCCCCGTTTTCCCGGCCACGAAATACCCGGGAACCCTCGCTTTATCGTTGCCGTTCACCACGGTTGAAACGAGCATTTTCGTCAACGCTTGGGCGGTTTCCCGCGAAACAACGGACCGCACCGGCTCCGGCTGTATTATAGCATCAGAACCGTCGGCAAAAAACACGTGGTCGACCACGTGCGGCTTCATCAGCACGCCGTTGTTGGCTACAGCCGCGAGGGCGGATGTCATTTGCAGGGGCGTGATGGCGATGCCCTGCCCGAACGAGATATTGGCAAATTCAAAATCCCGGTTAGTGTTCAGATTGCGAGTATTGCCCGAAACTTCTCCCGACAGGTCGATGCCGGTCTTTGCGCCAAATCCGAATTCCCGGATGTACTTTCCGAATGTTTCCTTGGGAATCTTCTCTTCGACGAATACCACGCCGGTATTTAAAGAGTTTTCAAGAACCTCCGTCATGGTTTTCACGCCGTGCGCTTTGCCGTCCCAATTTTTTATGACATAGCTTCCCATCGTCACCTGCCCCTTGTCCTCATACGTCGTTTCCGGCGTAATGACCTTCTCGTTCAAACCGGCGGCCATGGTAATGGGCTTGAACACCGATCCGAGCTCGAATTGGCCGGCGATGGCGGTATTATTGAAAACAGAAATATCGGAAACCTTCGCATATTCGTTCGGGTTGAAATCGGGATAATTCGCCATGCCCAGCATCCTCCCGGTCGAGGGTTCGAGCACTATGGCGGTCCCAAAACGCGCCTGCCATTTCTGGATCGTTTCCTTCAATGCTTCCTCCAACTTGAATTGAATATGCGGGTCAACGGAAAGAACGAGCCTGCTCGACATCCCCCCGTCTCTGATGTCGTCTTCATAAAACGACTCAAGTCCGTATTGCCCCGTTTTCTTGTCGTTTTTTATCCCTAAAAACCCCACCACATGCGACGCGGAATTCTGATACGGATAATATCGCCCTTTCTGCGCTTCAATGCCGATGCCCGGCATGCGCAGGTCCCGTATTTCATCGACAATGGCGTCGGGCACTTTTTGCGCAAGCGCTTCGTAAGGATCGTCCGGTTTGGAGAGTTTTTCAAAAAGAGCGTCATACGGCACGGAAAGAAGGGCGAAAAGAGTCCGCGCGGCGGCTTCTTTCTCTTTGACCAGGCGGGTATCGGCATACACGGTGAAAAAATCCTTGTTGATGGCAAGCGGCATGAGTTCGGAAAACCTGTCTTTGAAGAAAATCTCGCCGCTCTGTTGGTTGACCGACGGGTCGTTCAACGCCGAAAGCAGGGGCGTCGTGGCGCCGAACCGATGATGGAACACCGAAAGGTTCGCGTATCTGCTCGAAATAAAAAGCCCTAAAAACAGAAAAAAGATGAACAAGACGTTGATCCTTTTCGTTAAGGAGTATGGGGGAATAGCGCCCATATGCTATCTGGCAAGGGCTACGAGATCTCCCTCGATGTTGACGTATGAAACTTTTCCGGAAAGAACCATGTTCTGTCCCGATGCGACTTCTTTGAGATTATATGACGCCGCCATCTGCGTCGCCCGTATCTCGAGATCGGACGCATTTTTCTCTGCCAGAAGGATTTTCTGCTCTTCGAGCTTCGTCATGCGCTGTGAAAGCATCAGCGAGTCTTTCTCCACGACATAAATAGCAAGAAAAAGAAGGATGATCGCCAGGCTCGCGCGCACCAGAAAAGCCGCCGCGCCGTCGGCTGAAGCCGCAGTGCGTTGTCTTTCGTGGGTATTATATTTTAAAACGTAACTTGTCATGTCCTTTGTTTATAGCTTTATGCATGCCCGCAGTTTTGCCGACCTGGCCCGGGGGTTTTCTGAAATCTCTTCCCGGGTCGGCACGATGGGCTTTTTTGTTATTAAAGAAACAACTCCCTTTCTCGCTTGCTCCCGGAAAAACTCTTTCACGATCTTGTCTTCCAGGGAATGGAACGAAATGACCGCCAGCTTCCCTCCTTGCATAAGCGCGTCAACTGCCTGAGGGAGCGCCCGAGAAAGATCATCCAGCTCCCGGTTCACGAAAATACGGAGCGCTTGGAATGTTTTCGTGGCGGGATTGGTCTTCCAATACAGCCGTTTCGGGTAAGCTCCGGAAACAATGTCAGC
>MEYP01000017.1:11549-18207 GCA_001775835.1 Candidatus Azambacteria bacterium RIFCSPHIGHO2_02_FULL_52_12
TCCTGCGGGACAGCCGCTCCTGGCCGTATCGGTAAAGAATATCCGCCAGTTCTTCTTCGGGAAACGAATTCACCACCTCCCGCGCGGTCAGGCCGGTTCCTAAGTGCGTATCCGTCTCATACCGCATGAGCAACGGCTCATCGTTCTGAAACGAGAACCCCCGGCCCGACCGTGAAAGGTGGTAGCTTGAATATCCCAGATCCAGCAGCATGCCGCCGACCGGCTCAAAATGATGCTCTGCGATGATCCCCGCCATGTTCGCGTAATTGTCGCAAACAGGGATCACATTTGACAGCTGACCTTTGACATTTGACTTCAAATTCTCAATGAGGTCGCAATCCTTATCGATGGCAAGAATCTTTCCGTCCGGCAACACCTTCTCCAGTAATGCGAACGTATGCCCTCCTCCGTTCGCTGTGCCGTCCACGATATGCTGGCCCGGCTGCGGATCTAGGATATCCAATACTTCTTGTAAAAGAACGCTCGTGTGTATTTTTTGCTCTTCGTTTGTGCGCATCATATGCCCATCTCTCCCATTCGTTCCGCTATGGCATTGCTTTCCGCTTCGGTTGTTTTCTTGTACGCATCCCATTTCTCCGTGTCCCATATCTCAATCCTGTTATACAGCCCCGCGACCGTCACTTTCTTTCCGATGCCGCCGAATTCGCGCAGATAATCAGGAATGACTATTCTCCCCTGCTTATCGATTTCCACATCCATCGCTCCTGAAAGCATGTGCCGATTGAACGCTCTGTTGTCTGATTTCGCAATGGACAATTTCGCTATCTGCACCGCCTGCGCTTCCCATTCTTTTGCCGGATACAGGAATAAACATTTATCCAACCCCCGCGTCACCACCGCCCCCTTCTCCAATTGCTTGCGGAATTTCACCGGCACGGCCACTCTGCCTTTCTCGTCGATTGAATGTTGGTATTCCCCGATAAACATGCCAATGTGATTAAAATTTACGAGCTCAATGCGAAGGAAATTTTACCATTACATTGAGCACCGAGCACATAAATTTACATCTGTCGTTTGCAATACTACACCGCGCATGCAGCATATCTCACTGAATTGATAGTGACCGTCGTAAATTTATGTGCTCGGTCCTCGATTCTGTCATTTCGCTTCGCTCAAACAGAATCGGGAGTTATCCACAGGTTTCCTAAGTTATCCCCACTCTTATCCACTTATCACCACTGTCTCACCATTATACACCACTCATACATAAAATCAAACCACCGCAAACCACGCTCAAAAATCGCATCGGGAAAAGAAAAAACCCTTTATTCAAAAGGGTTTTTTCTTCCGCTTCCTTATTACTCAAAAAAGTTATACACAACACGCTTTACGATTTACAAATAATCCAGCGGGTTGAGCGTTCCGCCGATGGGAATGAACAGATTGGGGACCTTGGTGCTTTCCAGGAGCGTATAGCTTTCGGAAGCGAATACCGAGAAATGCAGATGCGGACCGGTCGAGTACCCCGTCGACCCGACATATCCGATGACATCCCCCGTCGCGACCTGCAGGCCCACGCGGACGCTCTGAAGCGACAGATGGCCGTACAGCGTCGTGATGTTCTTGCCGCCGTGATCGATGCTGATCCACTTGCCGTATGCGTATCTGCCATTGTTGCCGACTCCGGCGACGATACCGGAAAGTGACGCTTTCACCGGCGTTCCGGTCGGCGCGCCAAGATCGATGCCGTTGTGAAAATCGTACGCGGCTTTCCAGTTCGGCTTGCCGTATCCTTGGGTGATGCGCACCGCATCAAGCGGCCACGCAAGAATCCCCTTCCCGACCGGCAGCTTGCTGCGGTCGATGGCAAGCCGCAGTTTCGCCTCCAGCGTAGTGATCTCCTTCTCGATATCGCCGAGCTGTTTCGCGGTAATGGCGATGAGATTCTGATACTCTTTCTCTTTGTTTTTCGTCTTTTTCAGCAAAGAATCTTTTTCTTCTTTTTGGTCATCTACGATCACACGCTGGCTTTTCAATTGATTGTTCAGTGTTTTGAGTTCAAGCTTCCTTCGCTCCTGATCCTGCTGGAACGCCTCCAGCTCGTTTTTAAATACCTTCAGTTCCGCAAGATCGGTGGTTATCTGCTTTTGGAAATTCGCGAGATAATGCTGTTGGTTGAACAGTTCCGAAAAGTTCCTGGTGGCGAGCACGAGCGACACCACGCTTTCAGAATCGGACCGTTCTATCGTCCTGATGGTATAGCCGAGGTTCTCTTTCCTGTTTTTGATCCCCTCCTCTTTTTCAAGGATCTGGTCTTTCGTCTCTTCGATGCGCAGAGTCGTTTCGTCCGTCTTCGCCTGCGTTTTTTTGATCTCCAGATTCAGCGCGAAAATTTCCCGCTCGATCTTCGTAAGCTCCTGCTTGAGCGTCGTGCTCTGCTCTTTGGTTGAGCTCAAACTCTCGGTGTACTGCGCCGCCTTTTGTTCAAGCTCCCTGATCTCCTGCTGTTTTTGCGCTATCTGTTCCTTGAGCTCTTCGATGGTCGGCGATGCGGCTTGTCCGGTCACGGTCAGGAGGCATATCGCAAACGTGCCTGCGGCGAGAGAAAAAAATAGAGTGCGCTTTTTCATGGTTCCATTTTTTCGAGGGCGGCGGCGATCCTCGCAAGCGTTTCCTTCCGACCCAGGATGTCGGCTATCTCCACGGGGCCGGGAGACGCTTCGCGGCCCGACAGCGCGACGCGCAACGGCCAATACACGTCTCCTGCGCTCGAACTGCCGGCGAGCGCGTCAAGCGCCGCCTTGATGCGCGGCGCGTCAAAGCCGGCTTCGGGGATCTTTTCAAGCTCCGCGAGCGATGCGGCAAGAGTGCCCCGCGCTTTTTCTTTGTCGCTTTTTTTCCAGACCAGCACTGCGGCGTCATATTCGGGCAGGGCAAAAAAGAACGCGCTCAACGGGACGATATCGGAAAGTTTCTTGAGCCGCTCCTTTTCCAAGGCGATGATCTTCGTGAGCCGCAGCAGATCTTCATCGGTCATATCGCGTCCCGCTTCTTTAAGATACGGCAAGCATAATTTCAGCAATTCTGCCGATGATTTCTGGCGGATATACTGCGCGTTGATCCAGTCGAGCTTTTGCGCGTTGAATACCGTCCCGGACGCGCTCACGCGCGAAAGGTCGAATGCTTGCGCAAGCTCATCCATCGAAAAGATCTCGCGTTCGTCTCCGGGGTTCCAGCCGATCAGGGCGATGAAGTTCGCCACCGCCTCGGGCAGATATCCTTCCGCGCGGTATTCCGTCACGGATTTCGCGCCGTGCCGTTTTGATAATTTGCTGCGGTCCGACCCAAGCATCAGCGGCACGTGCGCGAACACCGGCACGTCAAAACCGAACGCCTCGAACAATAGTATCTGCTTGGGAGTGTTTGAAATATGGTCGTCGCCGCGGATGACATGGCTGATGCGCATAAGCGCATCGTCAACGACCACCGTAAAGTTATACAGCGGGACGGTCAGGCTTTTTGCGATGACCATATCGCCGAAAAGCCCCGTATCAAACTCTATCGTTCCCCTGATAAGATCGTGGAACGCCAGCTTTTTTGCGAGCGTCCTGAAACGGATCACCGACGGCTCCCCGCCCTCCAAACGCTTCTTGACCGTGGCGGCATCGAGCGCACAACAGGTCCCCGCGTAAACGGGAGGAAGGCCCTGCGACGCAAGATATGTCCGCTGGGCTTCCAATTCCACTTTCGTGCAAAAACAATGGTACGCCTTATTCCCGTCCAGCAGTTTTTGCAGATGCTCTTTGTATATCTCCGTGCGTTCTGATTGCCGATAGGGGCCGTACGGGCCGCCTTTGTCAGGCCCTTCGTCCCAGCGCATACCGAGCCACGAAAGGCCGTCCACCGTGACCGCTTCGAATTCTTTGGTTGACCGCTCGGTGTCGGTGTCTTCAATGCGCACGACGAACGTGCCGCCGTGGCGGCGCGCGAACAGATAATTGAACAACGCGGTTCGCGCCGTCCCGATATGCAGAGACCCGGTCGGGCTCGGCGCCATGCGCACGCGAATCGGAGTTGTTTCGTTTATTTTCATTCTATTTTCTAAATTCTAGATTCTACTTTCTAGTCTACAGCACCCCCCGCAAAGCCAATATTTCTTTCGCGATGAGCTCCGCGGAGTTCCTGACGGCAAAGGGCGTGGCAGAGGAGGCCATCTTATCCGCTGTTTCTTTGCTGTCGAGAATGGATGCGATGGTGGAAAACAGGAGGTTGGGCGTAAGATTGTCTTCTTCGATGAGAATGGTAGAGCCGGTTTTCGCGTATTCATACGCGTTCCTGCGCTGATGGTCCTGCGCGGACCCTTTTAAAGGAACGAGGATGCTCGGCTTGCCGCACGACGCTATTTCAAAGATGCTGCTTGCCCCCGCGCGCGACACCACGACGTCCGCCAGCGCGTACGCGAATTTTATCTCTTCGGTGAGGAACGGATACAGATGGTAATACGCGCCGACGGGACTTTCAAGCACAGAGGTAAGCTCCGCCTTAAGCATTTCATAATTGCCCGGTCCGGATACGTGGATGACCTCATACACGGCGAGGAGTTTGGGCGCAACCAGCGCGATCGCTTCATTGATGGCGCGCGCGCCCTGGGACCCTCCCATGACGAGCACCACTTTTCTGTTCGAAGCGATGTTAAAGAACAGCCGCGCTCTTTTCGGATCCTGGCCGCACAAGTCCTCCCTGACGGGCAGGCCGACGACCGCCGTTTTTTCTATCGGAAATCCCAGCACCGCGCTTTTGAAAGCCGTCCCGATGCGCTTGGCGAAGATGGCGGCCATCATATTGGCGACGCCGGGCGTGCTGTCCGATTCATGGATGACGCGCGAGGGGATCCGGTATACCCAGCTCGAAAACATGACCGGAAAGCTCCCGTACCCCCCTTTAGAAAACACCGCGTCAGGCATATTCCAGAACAAGACCCATAAAGCATGCAGAAGCGCGAACGGGAATTTGAACGCGTCCAGAATGTTCGCATGGCTCATGTACCTCCGTAGTTTGCTGGAAAGGACGTACCGCCACGAAATCCCTTCCCGCTTGAATACTTCTTCGGAAATAGCGTCAAATCTCGGGCCGACATAGAGGAATGTGATGTTCTCTATCCCCCGCTCATGCGCAAGAACCCGCAGTTTTCTGACAACTGCTATCAAAGGGAAAATGTGTCCTCCCGAACCGCCGCCTGTTAAAATGATTCTCATGTCGTTTTCTGTATATTATAGACAATGCCGCACGCGGTCAATAATACCGCGAGCGACGTGCCTCCATAGCTGACGAACGGCAGGGGGATTCCGGTGAGCGGCATCATGCCCGAAATGGCGGCCATATTCACGAATGCCTGCGTTAAGATCCACGCGACAACGCCGGTCGCTATCAGCGCTCCGAACGTATCGGGAGCATGTCTGGCGATCGAAAGGCCGTGCCATCCTAAAAGCAGGAAAAGCCCGAGGATAACCGCAATGCCGGCCAATCCAAGCTCCAGCGCGATGACGGCAACGATGGAATCTCCCATGGGTTCGGGCAGGGTTGCGCCCAGTTTCTGTTGAGCTCCTCCAAATCCCATGCCGAACGCGCCGCCCGACTGGATGGCGCCAAGAGCCCGGTTGATCTGATAGGAAGACCCGAGAGCGTCCTGCTCGGGATACAAAAATGTTTCTATGCGGTCCCAGGCGTGTCCGAATATGAAAATAAACGCCGCGAACGCGACAAGTCCCAGCGCGATGGCGCCGAGCATGTGCGTCATTTTCGCTCCCGCGGCGAAATACATCACGAGCGCCGTACCCAAAATAATGCCCAGCGTCCCCAGATCGGGCTCCAAAACCAAGAATGACCCCGCCAGAGCGCTTAAACCCAAAAAAGGAATAAGCCCTTCGGTAAGACTCGTTATCCGCTGTTTTTTCGAATCAAAGAGCGCCGCGAGATAGATGATGAACGCGAGCTTGAGCACTTCGGACGGCTGAAATGAAAACGGGCCGAACGCAAGCCATCGCGAAGCCCCGTTATGCGAAACGCCGATGACGGGCGCAAACACCAACAGCAACAGAAAAATGGCGAACAAAAAAAACGGCAACGCGAATCGTTTTAATCTGCGGTAAGGAAAATAGCTCGCCGCGATGAAGAGAAGGATGCCGGGAACAACGCCGTTCACAAGCTGGTGCTTCAGATAATAATAATTATCTTCAAAATCGCTGTACGACAAGACCGCCGAGGCCGTGGAAAGCATGGCGAGCCCGAACAGCAGCAACGCCGCCACCGGAAACAAAAACGCATAGTTGGAAGCATTAGGAACCATACCCAGTATATCAACTTCCAGAGCCCAACGCCTTTCGGCTGGGTTCTCTGTAGCGCATGTTAATGATGTTGTGACTGCGTGGTGTTTTCATAGTGGCATCTTAGGCGTTGGGCTGCATGTCCGTGTTCTTCTCTTGATGCTATGGAGTGGCGGTAAAACGGCCGGAGCTCCTTGTGCCTTTCCTATGCTCTCAAGCGTGAAAAAGAGAAGAACACGCTGGAAGATGTATTACTGGGCATAGAGCACCGTACCGGGAACATGAGAAAGGACCCTTCCTTCATGGAACGTGAGCACCCCATTGGCAAGGACGGATAGAATCCCTTTGCTGTACTGGTACGGATTTTCAAACGT
>MEYP01000017.1:18290-30123 GCA_001775835.1 Candidatus Azambacteria bacterium RIFCSPHIGHO2_02_FULL_52_12
GGAAAACGCGCGCGGGAATGCTGGTGACCTTCGCAACGGCATGCTCCCAGGAAAGCAGCGGTTTTTCGCGGACGTATTTCTTGAAAAACCGGGGAAACGCGCCGAACGACCGCGGATGGGGCAAGTCGGAAGATCCTTTTGCCCGCTCTATGCTGTAGCCGGCCCCCGAGGAAGCGACCAGCGAAAGCGGGTGTGCCACCGCCATCTGGACATTATGCTCGTCCAGCACGTGCGCGAACGCGATGACCGAAAGCCGCGACCCCAGGAGCATCTCGACGATCGCCTCCTCGCCGCTTATGGCCAGATCGCGCGCGATATCCGCGATGGTTTTGCCGACAAATACCGGGTCCGGGGCAAGCGACGCGACGGTTATCTTATCGTATTCAATGTGCTGTGCCGCCAGGTCTTTGAGGATCTGCTTTCGCTCCGCCGTATTATGAAGACGTTTCATGACGGCATCCTGCCCTCCTTGTTTCGCCCAGTGGGGCAGGAGCAGATACAGTTCTAGGCCGCTTGACGCGTACGGGAACATGTCGAAACTTATGCGCAATCCGCGTGATGCCGCCTGCTCGATGAGCACGATGGCCTCCCGGAAATTCGGCCAATGTTTTTTCCCGATGACTTTCAGGTGCGAAAGATGCAGGGAGACCTCTTCGCGCAGGGCCTGGCGTATCACCGACCGCAAAGAGTCCAGGAACCGGTCGGACTCGTCCCGCAGATGCGCCGTCACGATCTTGCGGTGCTTTTTCGCCAGAGAAAAAACACGCTCCAAATCGTCTTCAAAGCTCTGGTCGTGATGCAGGTACGCGAGGCCGAGCGATATGCCCAGCGACCCTTCAAACTGCGATTGATCCGCGAGGAAACCGGCGATCTCGTGCTGTTGGCTGTTCATTTCCTCATATTCGTCATGCACAAGCCCCTTCACGATCGTATTGTATCCGGTCAGCGTCCCGAAATTCACGTTCATCTTCTTTTCTCCCATGCGCGCGAGGAATTCCGACATGCGCAGCCAGTCGATGTTGATCTGCGACGGATTCCCCCAGCGCTGTTGGGAATCCATGACATTGCCGGACACCAAGGGCGCGAGAGAATATCCGCAGTTGCCGCCGATGATGGTGGTGATGCCCTGGCTTACCAGGCTTTCCTGCAAAGGATTGGTCAGAAGCGTCAGGTACGTGTCGGAATGGTTGAGCGCGTCGATGAACCCCGGAGCGACATAGAGCCCCGTGGCGTCAATCACCTTTTTCGCCTGCGCGTTGGTCGGGTTCCCGATGCTCGCGATAACGCCGCCCGAAATGCCGACATCAGCCCTGAATTTCCCCTTCACGCCGCCGCCGTCGATCACTGTCCCGTTTTTGATGAGAATATCGTACATATACGCCTATTATACTACAGAACGGGCGAGACGGAAAATGGAAAGAAAGACGGTTTATTTGGGATGCGAGATAATATCAATCATGCGGTACATATCGCTTTCTATGGTGAAATAAAACCGCCATGAACGGTTAACTCGCGCCTGCCAAATATTTCGAGTTTCATTATACTTTTTTGCAGTAAGCGATGGGTGCCGTATATTGGCAAGCAAGTGCGTCAATTGTTTATCAAAATCATTCCGTACGCGCAAAGGAGCGGCATCATACGACCGGAGAAAACGGGAAGAAAAATCAACCCTCATTTCCGTCGGGCATGGAGAGCGCGAATCGCCGCCTTCGCTGTCTTGAACGGACCGACGGTGCGGCCATGTTTGAGATCTGCCAACCCTTCATCCAAGCGTTTCTCGACAAGCTCTTGCGGCGTGAGCACCAGCTGGTTCCCCCGCAGTTCGACGGAAATGTAATCTCCCACCGCCAATCCCAGCTGGTCATGGAGCCTTTTAGGAATCACCACCTGCCGGCTGATGCCGATTTTCACCACCGGCATCAGATATTCTCTTATAAGTTGTTTTTTCATATATTTGTATATTTATATTTTCATCATACTCCTTCCCCGCAAACAAGTCAAGAATCATCCTGTTTTTGATGAGAACGTCGTACATATATGGCTAGTGTACTATAGAATAAATAGATGGGGAAAACTCGTGCCCGTATTATCTCTTACTCAGACTTGTTCCTCATAAGAAAGCGGAAACTATTCGAATTCATATTTTTTCCTTTCTAAACTAGTCCTGTAAAATGACTCCAATCCGCCCTCCCCTTTTATCGCCTTATAGCCTTCAATAACATATTCATCCCCCGGGCTTGGTGGGAGAGATTTCTCAGGATATTCAAGTATAAATCCGATAGGATTATTCGTTAGTTTAATCGTAAAATCAGATCCATTTTTGTAGAAAATCACTTTATCATCTTTAATAATACGGATTTCTTGAGCATGACAACTCCCACATCCGGCACCCGAAGTAATCATGGCAATCTCGTTTTTATTATCTCCATTAAAATCTGCTATGATAGAAGAATCCAGCACCAAAAGACATTCTTCTTTTATAATTTCAACCGCTGTTTTATTATTAAGGACTCCGGATTTAGCATGTTCCGACTGATAGTCAACTATACGCTTGCATTCTTCAGCAATGATTTCCTTAACTCTATTTTGTGGAAGCGGCTTTTCGCACCGTATTGAAAGCTGATTTTTAACTTTTTCTTTAATCTCGATTCTAAACCAATTATCCATTTCCCTCCATGCATCGGAATCTGATATTTCATCTGGTAAAAGGGTTGCTTTATACCCCTCTTTACAACTTAAATCCATAAGAGAGAATGGCGTGTTGAAACTAACAGGGGCATAGACATCTTTATCTAAATAGGTTGGCCAACCCTCTTGATGGTCCTTACCTGTGCCATCGCCGATATAATAAGCGCGATTGGTATAGATATCTGAACCGATGCCGCCCACTTGGATAACTGTAGCATTATATACATCAGGCTCAAAGGTGCGAGTGGTCGCAGAATCGGTATTGTTATGGCGTTGAGAAACGGGACCCCCATATTGAAGACCCACCATAACAAATAAAACAGTAGCTATTAAGACAGGAACGATGGGGCCATATATTATCTTATCTATTTTCATCTTGATTTACTTTTGCCGATCGATTAAAACCAACCACTTGTCTTTATATATTTCTAAATCTTTATCCTTGATTATGGCATGCGTTGATTTTCTTTTTCTAAACACACCATAATTCTTTCTCACTGTCTCTTTAATCTGTTTAGAGGTTAATATATAAAATTCATCTCCTCCATACTTTCCACCTAATTTTACAAAAATAAAATAATCGGCAGGATTACCCTGCATCACGCCTAAAACTTTTTGAATGCCTTTTTCAAACAATTTCTGATTAAACCTCAAAAAATCCTTTGCATTTAATTGCCAATCGCCTGTTGTTTTTGTTTTTACCTGTATTCGAGATCCATTTTGTGTGCGTATATTGAATGCAAGAATATCAAACCCCGGCATATTCCTTGAAAAAGTGGTGGCAATAATACCCCTTCTGCACAACTCAGATGCAACAAGATATTCTCCTGTTTGACCGATAGAATTAGACATTTAAGTAAGTTGGATTTGCATTATTAAAAAAATCAATCTCCCATTCCGTAATTTTTTCAAAACCGCCAGCAACCTCTTTCGCTTTTGTTAAAACTTCTTCTGTATACTGATCTTCCGTCATTGATGTCCAAGATATATTTCTTAAACTGAGTCCATCATGCAATATAATACGATCAAAAGGACAATGAACAGGTTTTGGATCATTAAAGCATACCCAACAATATTTAAGATAAAGGTTCACAATCTTTTGAATTCTCCCAAAATAAATTTTCTGACCATCTAATATTGATAAACATTTTTTATCTTTATCAATATCTTCTTTTAACGTTCTTAAATTACCAATGTGGGTATTCGAATCAGCATGATAGGAATGGCCGAATCTTTTAGGAATCTCTTCTCTTAGAAATTCCTTCGATGGTTTTTTATCTAGCTCTTCTATTCCTTCTTTATAGACACGCGTACCACGCGAAAGACCTGCGGTTATGGACCATGTCAGGATTTCAGATTCAATAAATTTCTTCTTTTGCTCCATAAGTCTCTACAAACTCCGCTCGAGCACGAAGAGGATGATGCCGATGAAGGCGCCCAGGGCGGAGATTATCCAGAAGCGCATGGTGACTTTCGTTTCCGGCCAGCCCAGCGCTTCAAAGTGATGATGGATGGGCGTTGAAAGGAATATCTTTTTGCCTCTTAATTTTTTTGAAGCGACCTGTACGAGAACGGACGCCGATTCGAACACGAGCACGAGCCCGAACAGCGGCAAGAAGAACATCGTATCGGTCAGCATCGCCATGACACCGAGCGTCACCCCTAAAGACATCGCGCCCGTGTCGCCCATGAAAAACCGCGCGGGGTTGATGTTGAACCACAAAAACGCCATGAGCGCCCCGACGATGACCGAACACAATACCGCGAGCTCGGTCTTCCCTTCCGCCGCGGCGACGAAAATGTAGGCGGCAAACGCGATGGCAACCACGCCGCCCGCAAGCCCGTCGAGACCGTCCGTTTCGTTCACGGAAAACGCCGTCGCGGCGACGATGAAAACGAACAACGGCAGATACCAGAGCCCTATCTCGAAATCACCCAGAAAAGGAACATGGATGGCGCTCCACCCGAGCTTGAAATAGAACCAGTACGCGCCGATGGCGGCAACCGCCGTGTACATGACGATGCGGTGCTTCATGGTGAGCCCGCCGCCGTTAGTGCCGATTTTGAGCACGCCCAAAAGATCGTCCGCCAGGCCGACGAGCGCGGCAAGCACTAAAATACCCAGTGGCAAATAGGTCTGCTCGCGCGTGAGAAAATTCAGTTTAGCGAACGCGCTTTCGGGCGCGAGATACGCCAACACGAGAAAAACAAGCGCGATGGCGAGCGTCGTCCCCCATATTAAAATCCCGCCCATGGTCGGCGTCCCCGCCTTGCCCGCGTGCAGTTTGTTGAAAATAGGAGCGCTTTCGGCCGCGCGAATCTGCTTGCCCATTTTGTATTTATACAGGAAATAGGTGAGGATGGGCGTCCATAATATCGCGACGACGAACGCCAGCGAAGAAAACCCAAGAATTTTTATGATAAGCAACGGGTCGGTCATAGTTCTGTAAATTGGACTAATGCTTTGGTATCGGCAAACCGGTCTTGTGACCCCAGCACGATAATGATCGCTTTGCCGTCTTTGCGCTCCGCGAGCGTGATCATGCAGCCAAGCGCGTTTTTGGTGTAACCGGTCTTGCCCCCTAAAATGCCCGGGACCCCGCGGACCAGCAGCTCGTTCGTTGAGGACAAGGCATGCCGTATTTTTTTATTCACGGACCATACGGTATCGGATCGCAGGGAAAGCATATCCCACAACGGCCCGTCGGACAAGGAGAAAGAAACGAGCTTTGCTAGGTCGCGCACGCTCGCGTAATGGTTTTCTGCATCCAGCCCGCTGACGTTCGCAAAATGCGTATTTCGCATGCCGAGTTTTTGCGCCTTTTCGTTCATGAGAGCCACCAGGTCAAGGCCTTTGGACGCAAAATGATCCTCGAACGCGGCCGCCGCGTCATTGCTTGAAACGATGAGCATCACCTTAAGCAGGTCGGGCGCCGTGAATCGTTCGCCGGCGACCAGAGAACCGGAAGCCCCTTCGAGCGAAATCGCGCGCTTGGTTATCTCTACCGTTTCATCCGGCTTACTATGCTCGCGCACCACCACCGCGGTCATGAGCTTGGTCAAACTCGCCTGTGGCATCTTTGCGTCAGCGTTTTTTTCATATAAAATCCCGGCAGACGATGCGTCGGCAATAATGATGCTTTTTGCCGAAAGATTTTTCGGCAATTGTTCTGACGTTGCGGAAACCGGCGTTGTTACGCTGTTTACCGGTTCTTCCTCCGCGACGGCGGGCAACATCTCCGGAATGGGATCGCTGTCCCCTTCTTGCGATGCCGGAGCGGAAGGCGCGTACGCATCAGACGGGCCGCCCCTTGCGAGCCTCGCCTCCGGCGGAAGAACGGCATGAACGCTCGCGAGCCCCGCCCTTTGTCCATCGACTGAAGGCAGGGGTTGTTTTGAAGAATCGACTTCTCGTCCCTGCGCAAAGGGCGGGGCGAGCACGGGATGTTCGTTTTTTGCCGCAGGAGCGGAGCCCAGCATGTTGTGATACAACGAAACGCAAAATACGAGCGAACACGCCAAAATGGCGACCATACGCATCCGGTTGAGCGTCGGAAAATCTATGCGGTCGTATTTTTCACGAATGCTTTGAAAGCTCATCATAGTTCGGTAAATCATGTACGCTCTCAATGCCTAATTTCTTCAGAAAATCCAGCGTCGTCCTGTAATGCGGGACACCGTGCTCTTTTGTCTTTTCTATCAGCCCGCGCATGAGCAGGCTGCGCAGGGAGAAAATAGAATTGACTCCGCGCAGTTCATCGATATCCGCTTTGGCAATCGGCTCGCGATAGCATATCGCGGCAAGCGTTTCAAGCGCGGCGGGAGTCAGCTCTTCCGCCATATGCGATTTGACCAGCGAAGCGACCAGCGGAGCGTTTTCCGGGGAGCTCACCATTTGCGCCATGCCGTCCTTCAGCAAGACGCGGATGCCGCGCTTGGCATATCCGGCTTGCAATTCTTTGATGGCCGCGACGATCTCAGTATCCGAAATCGCGTCGCCAAGAACGCGCCGGATCTTTGTGATGCTCAATGGATCTCCGGAAATGAATAAGAGCGATTCAAGTTGTGATGCTATCGGGGCCATTTCATGTTTTTATCAAAAGTATTTCGCCGTACGCCGCCGACTGCTTTGCGAAAACAACATTCTGCCTGACCAGCTCCAAAACGGCAAGGAACGCAACTATCATGTGCATTTTTGATTCCGGATCCGCCAGCGCGCGAAAGCGCTCCTCGATGCCGTGCTCCAGTCTTTTTTTGATTTCCTGAAGCTTCTCTTCGAAAGAGATGACGGCGGTGATTTTCTGCTCTTCCAGCTTGGGCGTCTGGCTGTCTGCCGCGCGCGCCGCCTCAAGCTGGGCCAGAAGCTCGCGCAAGGCCTCCGCCGTCACGCCAGCGGGCGGCATGAACACGACGACATCCCGCAGGCCGGATGCGCGATGATACGCGATATGGAGTTTGCGCTCGAGCAACGCTATCTGACGAGCCCCTTCCTTTACCTTCTTGTAGCTTTCAAGTTTTTCTTTCAGATCGGTCATTTCCGCCTCTTCTTCCGCGCTCACCTCCAAAAACGGCAAAAGCGTCTTTGATTTGATCAGAACGAGCTTTGCGGCGACCACTAAAAAATCAGAGATATGATGGGGGTCTTTTTCTTGAACGCTCCTGATGTATTCTAAAAATTGGCCCGTAACGCGCGTGAGCGATATGTCGGAAATATCCATTTTTTCCTTCTCGATGAGTTCAAGCAATACATCAAGCGGCCCTTCGAATGTTTGCAGTTTTACGGCGTACATACGGTTGCTTAAATTTAAAAAATATTGTATAGTAGTGTTCAATGGCAAAAACATTCTATACTTTCAAAAACATTCTCCTTATCACCGGGGATATCGGCATCCTGTATCTTTCGCTCTACGGGGCGCTTTTTGTGCGCTACGGAGCCGGTTTTACCGATACGATATGGCAGGCGCACGTGTTTCCTTTTTCGTTGTCCTTCGCGCTGTGGGTGATCATCTTCCATATCGGCGGCCTGTATAACCCGAAAATCACCAAAAATGATTATCGTTTCTATGCGACAGCGGCCAAAACCATCCTGTTCGCCATCGCCGCGACGATGATCGTGTTCTATCTTATGCCGGCTTTCGGCATCGCTCCCAAAACGAACCTCCTGCTCGTCGGCATCATCTTTTTCGCGCTGTTCGCGCTGTGGCGGAACGCGTACAACGCGCTCATCCGCTCCCGCCATCTTTCAAATACTATCATATTCGTCGGGATGAATAAAGAGACGAAAGATATCATTGCTATGCTCGATGCGCACCCCCAGCTGGGCTACGCCGTGGCGGGAGTCGTGGAGCACGACGGCGCCGACCGCCTTTCAAAGATCATTAAAGAAAAGAATGTCGATACGATCGTCTACACGAAAGAACAGGGACATGACGGCGCCGGAAGCAACGCGCGAATATCGAAGATACTCTATACGCTCATTCCGCTTGGCGCGGACATCGTCGATCTGCCGAAATTCTACGCGCAGGTCACCCGGAAAATCCCGGTATCCATCATCGGCGAGACGTGGTTTTTGGAAAACCTTATCACGTCGGAAAAAAACCTATACAAGATAGAAAAGCGGGCGCTTGACCTCGTTTCAGCCCTGGTGCTTGGCGCAATAACCCTTCCCTTCATGCCGCTGGTCGCGTTGCTCATCGTGATGGACAGCAGGGGTCCCGTATTCTACCGCCAGAAACGCGTCGGAAAGAACGGACGGCAATTCGCGTTGGTAAAATTCCGGACTATGATCGACAACGCGGAACGGCAGGGAGTCCAGTGGACGCAAACGAAAGACCGGCGGGTCACTAAAATAGGGAGTATTCTGCGGAAAACCCGCATTGATGAACTGCCGCAACTGTGGAATATCCTCAAGGGCGATATGAGCTTCATCGGCCCGCGGCCGGAGCGGCCTGAATTCGTCGCCACGCTTGAAAAAGAGATACCGCATTACCCCATGCGCCACCTCATCAAACCGGGCCTCACCGGCTGGGCGCAGATCAACCAGCCGCTTGGCGGCGCGTCGGTTTCCGACAGCATGGAAAAACTGCAGTACGATCTTTACTACATCAAGAACCGCAACCTCATCATCGACTTCGATATCCTCATGAAAACCATCCGCGTGGTCGTAAGCCGAGAAGGGTACTAGAAACAGCTTATAGGTTTTAGCTTCGTTAGCTTTTAGGAACAAAAAGAATAAACTGATTCATTGATGATTTTTACAAAACAATAAACTCCGCACAGCGGAGTTTATTGTTTTTTCCCTCTCTATAAGCTAAAAGCTAACGAAGCTGAAAGCTTGCTTAAAGCGGCCGGTAGCCGGTTCCCGCTGGAATCAGCTTACCAATGATGACGTTTTCTTTCAAGCCCTTGAGCTTGTCGTATTTGCCGATGATGGAGGCGTTGATGAGCACTCTCGTGGTTTCCTGGAACGACGCGGCAGAAAGGAACGACTCGGTCGTAAGCGCGATGCGCGTGATGCCCAGCAAAATCTGGGAGGCCGTCGCTTTTTCCCCGCTTTCGGCAAGCGCCTTGTTGGCCTGCTTGAAGGTTTCTTTTTCAATGATATCCCCCATGATGAGATTCGTGTCGCCCGGCTCCTTTATCTTCACGCGGGAAAACATCTTGCGTACGATGACTTCGATATGCTTGTCCGAAATATACGCGCCTTCACTCGTATAGATCTTCTGCACTTCGGAGATGATGTACCGTTCCACCGCCTTAATGCCGGAAACCTTGAGTATCTCGCCCATGTCCAGATGCCCTTCGCACAGTTGCATGCCCTTCTCGACTTTGTCGCCCTTGGCAACCCAGAGCGCCGTGAACGCCGGAATGGCGTACTCCACAAACTGTTTTTCTTTTGATTTTTCGACTTTATGCTTCTTGCCGGCTTCCGCCTCGGCTTCAAAATCGGCATCAGAAACCTCAACGCGCACGTTCTTGAATTTGCCGTCGCTTTCGATATCAATAACTTTGCCGTCTACTTCGGAGATGATCGCCTTGCCTTTGGGCGTGCGCATCTCGAAGATCTCTTCCACGCGGGGCAGACCCTGCGTGATATCGCCGCCGCCGGCGACGCCGCCCACATGGAACGTACGCATGGTCAGCTGGGTTCCCGGCTCGCCGATGGCTTGCGCCGCGACGATGCCCACGGGAGATCCGAAACGGACCAGCTGATTGGTGCCCAGGTCGTATCCATAGCATTTCTGGCACACGCCGCCGTCCGATTTGCACGCGAGCACCGAGCGCACGCGCACCTGTTCGATGCCCGCCTCATCGATGCGTTTCGCGTCTTTCTTCGTGATGACGTCTCCCGCCGCAACGAGGACTTCCTTGCCGATGACGATGTCTTCGAGCGTCGAGCGTCCGAATATCCGCTGGGCGAAGTTCTGTCCGATCGCTTTGGAATCTGCTTTGAGCATCACGCCGCCCTTCGTGTCTTTGCAGTCTTCGTCTTTCACGATGACATCCTGCGCGACATCCACCAGCTTTCGGGTGAGGTATCCCGCGGAAGCCGTGCGGAGAGCCGTGTCGGCGGTTCCTTTGCGCGCTCCATGCGTGGAAATGAAATATTCCAAAATGCCAAGCCCTTCTTTATATGACTTCTTGATGGGCAATTCGATGATCTCGCCCGACGGGTTCACCACCGGCCCTTTCATGCCCGCCATCTGGACCAGTTGTCCTTCCGTTCCCCGCGCTTTTGAGCGCAAAATGGAATACACAGAACCGTATTTTTTAAGGGATCCCGGCACGTGCCTGCCGACTTCCGCTTTTGCTTTCGTCCAGATCTCGATTACCTTATGATAACGCTCTTCGTCGGTCAACAGGCCGTTTTGGTATTGTTCGGCGACCGCAACGACTTCTTTTTCCGATTGCGCGATGATGAGCGGTTTTTGCGAAACGACGTTCAAGTCCGACATGCCCCATGAGATCCCCGACCGGGAAGCGTATTCGAAACCGAGTTTTTTCATGATGTCGAGCACCCGCACCGTCGCTTCCACGCCGAACTGGTCGATGATGTCGGCGACCAGCACTTCGAGGTCTTTTTTGTTCAGTTCGCGGTTGACGAATTTCAGATCCGGCTCGCCCAGCGCCCAGTTGAAGATGATCCTGCCGGCGGACGTTTCTATGTATGGCTCGCCCTTGTCCTCGCGGTCTTCCGGCTTCAGCAGCACTTTCACGGAGGCGTTGATGGCGATATGCCCGAAGTCGTACGCCAAAATCGCCTCGTTTTTGGATGAGAAGATCTTTCCCGAACCTTTCGCGTCGTCCTGCAAAGAGGTGAGGAAATAACAGCCCAAAACGATGTCCTGCGTCGGATTGGTGATGGGCTCGCCGGTCGCGGGCTTGAGAAGGTTTTTGGAAGACAGCATGAGTTCGCGCGCTTCTTTCTGCGCTTCGTCGGTGATGGGCACGTGCACCGCCATCTGGTCTCCGTCGAAGTCGGCGTTGAACGCGGAACACACCATCGGGTGGATGCGGATCGCCATCCCTTCGATCAGGATCGGCTTGAACGCCTGGATGCCCAGACGATGCAGGGTCGGCGCGCGGTTCAGCAAGACGTGCTTGTCCTTGATGACGTCTTCGAGGATCTCCCACACGGCGTCGGACGCCTCTTCGATCAAATGTCCCGCGCCCCTGATGTTGTGCGCCATGCCCCGCTCGATGATATCATGAATGACGAACGGCTTGAAAAGCTCAAGCGCCATTTTTTTGGGCAAACCGCATTCGTTGAGTTTCAGTTCGGGCCCCACCACGATAACGGAGCGGCCGGAATAGTCCACGCGCTTTCCCAAAAGATTCTGGCGGAACCGTCCGGTCTTTCCTTTCAACATGTCAGCGAGCGAGCGCAGCTGCCGTTTCTGCCCTGTCGTCGCCATCACCGCCTGCCCTTTGCGCGCGGAGTTGTCGATAAGCGCGTCCACCGATTCCTGCAGCATCCGCTTTTCATTGCGCGTGATGACCTCCGGCGCGTTGAGTTCGATGAGCTTTTTCAACCGGTTGTTGCGGTTGATGATGCGCCGGTAGAGGTCGTTGAGATCGCTCGACGCATACCGCCCGCCGTCAAGCTGGACCATGGGCCGCAAGTCGGGCGGCATCACCGGCAAGA
>MEYP01000018.1 GCA_001775835.1 Candidatus Azambacteria bacterium RIFCSPHIGHO2_02_FULL_52_12
TCCGACCGCTGCAAATGCAGAAAAAGGAGATAAGGAATGGTTTATTGATGATCTGGTGAATTTAAAAAAGCAGAATTTCAAGTCCATTGATATCGCGGATATTTCAGCGGTTGATGAAAAAATATGGAGGCCAAAATTTGAAGAAGCTGTAATAAGAGAGGTATTTGAAGAAGTCGGATTAAACCTTATTGAGCTAAGAAGGATCGGAGAATATACATCGACAAAGGAATACAAGAAAGATACGGTGATAGTTTTTACCGCTCAGAGCAAAGATAAAAATGTAAAGATCGATCAAAAAGAAATTGCCGAAGCAACATGGTTTAAGTCGGACAATCTTCCTGAGATTTCAGAATATTCAAAAGCAATACTGGCTATGTTGTAAAAACACATGAAAGAAGTTATCAAAAATCATAGTAACCTTACTATAAAAGTCGGGTCAAGAAACGAAGTGAAGGTGGGCGCGGTCGCGGAAATTTTGCGCGAGTATCCGCATCTTGCCGAAGCACAGGTGGAGGGGACGGAAACGAATTCCGGGGTTTCGAGCCAGCCGAAGTCGCTGGATGAGACGATTCAGGGCGCGATGAACCGCGCGCGCAGTGCGCATGAGGGTTCTGATTATGGCATTGGCATCGAGTCGGGCCTCATGGCGGTACCTAACACGAAAAGCGGCTTTATGGACGTGTGCGTATGCGCTATTTATGACGGAAAAGAGTTTCATCTCGGGTTATCGTCCGCGTGGGAGTTTCCCAATAAAGAAGTGACGCGTCTGATGATGGAAGAAGGGCTTGATATGAACCAGGCGGTGCACAGGGCGGGGCTGACCAAAAATCCCAAAGTCGGCTCCCAAGAAGGAGCGATCGGTATTCTCACGAAAGGGCGCATGGACAGAAAAGAATACACCAAGCAGGCGCTCCGCACCGCGCTTATTCACCTTGAACAGTTTGATTTTTAGAGAGCATGAAATACAATAAACTGGTACGGGACAACATACCGGAAATCATCAAGGCGAAAGGGGAGGTGCCGGTGACGCATATCGCCGACGATGCGGAGTATTGGCAGAAGCTGAAGGAGAAGCTTCAGGAGGAGGTTGATGAATTTTTGAAAGACGAGACTATTGGCGAGATTGCGGACATTCTCGAGGTTTTGGATGCGATTAGTGATTATAAGGGATTTAATAAGCACGAAGTGGAAGAAGTGAAAGAAAGAAAAGCGAACGAGCGCGGAAAGTTCTCAAAAAGAATTATTCTTGATGAATCATAAAAACATGCATAAGGTACAACAACTTATTATTCACTCATCGCCATTAGCGCTTGGTATTGTAGCGAGTTATCTTTTTTGGCGGTCAAATATGCTTTTACTCGCTCTCTATCTCTTGGCGGTTCTCTTTTTAATACTTTCGGGCAAAGACAAGAAAGTCGAATTATGGATCGTGCTCTATGGGATGGTTACCGGTTTTATCATTGAGGCGGTCGGCACATCGGTGAGCGGGTATCAGAGTTTTGTACAACCAGATATCTTCGGCATCCCGTATTGGCTTGTCGTTGTGTGGGGATACGGCTTTCTTCTTATGAAGCGCGTGAGTCTTATCATCGCGGCAGGTTCGCCGTGGGTTCGAAATTGATTTTAAAAAATATGAGCATTGAACGACCATATATACCAAGCAAGGAAGAACACCAAAGAGCTCTGGATAGTTTAACGGAGGAATATCGGAAGCTAGGCATGGAAAGAGAAAAAGATTCGGAGGCCAAGGTTATTGAGGCATTGACCGCAAAAGGAAAAAATAGTCCGGAAGCCATGTCTGTTCTTGGCAATTGGATCGAGATGAAACAACACGAAGTTGATTTGATTAATACAAGCAGGGCGTCGGTTGAGTTGGCTATGAAGGCGGCATGGATTTATAAGCAGTCGGGACATTTCAACGAAGCATTGGAGGAGTTAAGGACCACAGAGGAAGCTGCTTGGAACGAGGATGAGGCACTCTATTATATGGTTATAGCGCTTAAGATGGTGATTGAGAATGCGAATAGGGAAAACGAGGAATATGACGATCAAGGAGAAGCATAGTTTTAGTGAGTAATAATTTTAATAAAAATCATATGTTTGAAAAATGGCCATCATCGGAGGATCCAATCGATGAGAATCAAGTATTAGAGGGATTGAGAGTGGATATGGAAAGTCCGGCAACCTCAGGACCTCTTATCGGATGGCTTGAGCAAGGTGAAAGAGGAGTTAGTTCCGGCGTAGGAGCCATTCAATTCGGCGTGAAAACCGATATGCTGTATCATCAAGCGGGATACTCACGGGCGGCATTAGAGAACCTGGAAAATGAAAGATATGCCTCGCAATGCGAAGGAGCTGCGGAACTTGAAGACGATATTACGGAGCTTATGTATTCGATTGAGAGTGAAATGGGTCAATAGTTATGCAAGAACCGGTATTTCAACCGAAGTCGGGGCAGATTGATTATACGAATATCCGGCGGGCGCCGGTTATCAACTGCGTGGTGAAACACGACGGCAAGATCCTTCTTGTCCAGCGAAGCGCCGGCATGAAGTTTTATCCGAGCTATTGGAACGGCGTTTCCGGATTCTTGGACGACGGGAGAAGCATTCTCCAAAAAGCAAAGGATGAGTTGCGCGAAGAGGTCGGCATTGAAGAAGGCCGTATCGTTCGGATGACAGAAGGAACCGTTTTTGAATATGAAGAGCCGCTGTATGACAGGGTCTGGGTCGTCCACCCCGTGCTCGCCGAGGTCGCGACCGATGAAATCACGCTCGACTGGGAAGCGCAAAAGTATCAATGGGTTACCGTTCCGGAAGCGCGAAGCTTTCATCTCTTGCCGGGGTTTGAAAAAGTGCTCGATGTCTTTTTTAGGAAATAACCCCCCTGATTGCAGTGATTAGGGTATAGAAGAAGTAACAAATATGGTACGACGCAGAGAATACGCCCCGCAGGATTTTGCGTGGACACAATGGAATGCAGAACAGATTCGGGCAATGGTTCCGGAGATTTTGGCGCGTAAAAAAGAGCGGTACGCGGCGATCAAGGCGATTCCGGACGGAGAACGGACGTTTGAAAATACCATCTATGCCATTGAATCCGCGCATGACGCGGTCAGGTTTCAAATAAATGCCATACATTTTTTAATGAACGTGAGTCCCGATAAAGCGGTGCGTGAGACGGCGCAGGAGGCGATCGAGACGCTGGAGAAAGAATTCGTTGATGTTGAATATGACGAGGGGATGTATCGCGCGGTGCGCGCATATGCCGACAAACAAGCGCCGCTTGAAGGCGCGGACAAGAAATTATTCGATGATATGTTCCGCGATTATCGCCGGATGGGTTTTGAGCTTGCGCCGGAGAAACAGGAGAAGCTGAAAGAAAATCTTAAAAAGATCGCCGAGCTTTCAAACCGCTTCAGCACCAATATCAACAAGTGGCAGGATCATATTGCGGTGACGCGGCATGAACTGGACGGTTTGCCGGAGCGATATATCAGCGGTCTCAAAAAAGACGAGAACGAAAACTATAAAGTGACGCTCGCCTATCCCGATATCGGGCCGTTTATGAAGCACGCGCACAACGCGGCGAAACGAAAAGAGCTTTTGGAAAAAGAATATCAAAAAGGAGGAGCGGAAAATACGCGTATTTTAAAAGAGGTTCTTTTACTGCGCGATGAAAACGCGAAGCTTTTGGGATACGGGAACCACGCCGATTTTCAAACCGAGGTGCGCATGGCGAAAAATGCCGAAACAGTTGCCGGATTTCTGGATGATTTGACGAAAAATCTCAAGGAAGGCGTGCAAAAAGAGCTTGCTGAACTGCGCGATATAAAGAGAAAGATCACCGGCGACAAGGAGTCCGAAGTGGAAAATTACGATGTCCCGTATCTTTCCGAGCGTTTACGGCAGGAGCGTTTTTCGGTTGACAGCGAGAAAGTACGGGAATATTTTCCGTTTGAAATCGTGAAACAAGGAATGTTCTCGATCTATGAAAAACTTTTCTCGGTGAAATTCGAACGGATGAGCGGGATTCCCGCGTGGCATGAAGACGTTGAGGCGTACGGCGTGAGCGATGCGAATGGTTCGATCACGGGATATTTCATGCTTGACCTGTATCCGCGGGAAAACAAATATGGTCATGCGGCGGTTTTTGATGTGATGGCGGGAAGAAAGACGTCTTATGCGGGCGAGGAGTATGTTTCTCCTTTGGCGTGCATGGTCGCTAATTTCCCCAAACCGAACGCGGAGCATCCATCGCTGTTGAGCCACAGGGAGGTTGATACGTTTTTCCATGAATTCGGGCATGTGGTGCATGATGTTCTTACCGCGGCGCCTTATGCGTCCCAATCGGGAACATCCGTCGCGCGTGATTTTGTGGAAGCGCCTTCGCAGATGCTTGAAAATTGGGTATGGCACAAAGAAACGCTGGTTTTGCTTTCCGGCCACTATTTAAATCACAAGGAAAAAATGCCCGATGAGCTTCTTTCAAATCTCATCAAAACAAAAAAACACATGATTGCGTACGATACGATGCGCCAGCTTGTTTTCGGACTGCTCGATCTGTCTCTTCACACGACCAAGGTGATGGGAGAGCCCAATCTTATCTATCATGAATTGGTGCGTGAATACAATGGCGTTACTATACCGAAAGAAAGTATTTTCCCGGCCGGTTTCGGACATATGATGGGATATGACGCGGGATACTACGGCTATATGTGGTCGCTGGTGTACGCGGCGGATATGTTCACGCGGTTTGAAAAGGAGGGACTGCTGAATCCGAAGACCGGCATGGAGTATCGGCAGTGGATTTTGGAGAAAGGGTCTTCGATGGAAGAAATGGATCTGGTGCGCGGTTTTTTGAGTCGGGAGCCCAACAGCGAGGCATTTTTAAAAGAGATTGGCATACGAAAATAGCGCGAGAAAAACGCACCGGCTACTTGATGAAATTGGGTTAGTGTGGTAGTCTCTCTCTGGGTATTTTTGCACTTTTACAACTAACCATTGGAGAAAGGAGCACGTTATGCGCTTGCGAGATGTTGATTTCGGGAACGTCCTTACGGCGTCAGGTACGCTCAATTTTTACGGCGAAGGGTATCCGTATCAAAAGCTTCTCAAACCATTCGGCTGTAACTTCACGGGTGCGGGATTGGTGGCAAAGACGGTGACGATCCAGAAGCGTAAAGGAAATATGAGCTTGAATCAGGATGGGTCGCTTCCTCTTTTCCCGCTCAAGCCGGCATGCATTGTCGTAAATCGCGAAAAGGGGATTGCGCTCAATGCGGTAGGGTTGAGCAATCTTGGCGCAGTAGCTCATCTGGAGTCCGGGAAGTGGCAGAAGCTGGAAGAGCCATTTTCCCTTTCGTTCATGGCTGTCGGCCAGAGCAAAGAAGAGCGCCTGCACGAATTGAGAGCATTTGTTATTTTATTGGGAGTGTATCTTCCATGGTTTCAGGAGCCCGTTTGCCTTCAACTGAATTACTCTTGTCCAAACACCGGACATGAGGTGGGTGAGCTTGCGAGCGAAGTTGAGGAGGGTTTGAATATCGCTTCCGCGCTCGACATCCCATTGATTCCGAAGTTCAACGTTGAGCTTCCCGTGCAGATGGCGCTCGAGATAAGCCGCCATCCCGCTTGCGACGGCATTTGTATTTCGAACACGATCCCATGGGGGAAGCTGCCCGAACGGATCGATTGGGTCGGTTTGTTCGGGAGCATGACATCGCCGCTTGCGCATTTGGGCGGTGGCGGGCTTTCCGGTGCACCACTTCTTCCGCTTGTTGCGGAATGGGTGTATGCGGCACGAACAACCGGTATCACAAAACCGATTAACGCGGGCGGAGGCATTCTTGAACCCAAGGATGTCGATGTGTTGTTGGACGCGGGAGCCACATCGGTATTTCTCGGGTCCATTTCGTTCCTGCGGCCGTTCAGCGTCCGCGATACGATTCTGTATGCTGAACAATCGTTCAAGAGAAGAGGGAGGAGCCAGACATGGAGATAGAACGCAACGCGACAGGCGAAGCGGTACGGATCACGATGCGCCGATGGTTCGATGCGCATCTGCATCTGCGGCATGGGGAGATGTTGAGGAACGTGTTACCGTTTTCCGCGGCGTATTGCGACGGAGCTCTGGTGATGCCTAATTTGAAGCGGCACGAAGGAGATACCGGAGTGCTGACCGGAGAAGATGTGGCGATATACCGCGCGGAGATCCTTCGCGCGGCGGACGGGCTGCCCGGTAAAAAGCATCAATTCTATCCGTTCATGACCGTAAAGATCACAGACCGGACAACACCCGAGATGGTGGAAAACGCTTGGAAAGAAGGAGTGATCGCGGGCAAGGCGTATCCCATGGGCGTTACTACAAACGCAGAAGAGGGAGTAAGTGATTTCAGACGGTTATGGCCCGTGTTCAAGACGATGCAGGACATAGGAATGGCTCTTTGTCCCATGGGACGGTTCCGCGCAGAAAAGGAAGCAGGATCACGCTGGCCGGCGAGCGGGCCCGGGAAGAACGGTTTCTTCCCACCCTGCTTGCGATACATACCGCTTTCCCCCGGCTCAAGATCGTGCTGGAACACGTGACGACCGAGAAAGCGGTGGATCTTATTGCGGAGCTCCCCGAAACGGTTGGTGCTACGGTGACCGTACACCATCTCTTCCTTCTTTTTCACGATGTTTTTAAGGGAGGAAAGATACAAGAATCCCACCATTTCTGCGAACCTGTTGCGAAAGGTGAGCGTGACAGGGAGGCGCTCAGGAGGGTTGTTTTGAGCGGCAATCCCCATTTCTTTCTCGGCACGGACAGCGCTCCCCATCCCGAGGATGAGAAGCGATGGGTTGGCGAAAAACAAGGGAAGCCGGGCTCGTTCACCGCGCCCGTTGCTTACTCGCCTCTTTTTACGCTTTACGAGGAATACGGGCACCTGGAGAGGTCGGAGCCGTTTGTTTCTGAAATCGGTCCAAGACATTACGGCTTCGAACCCAGCACGCGAACGGTCACGTTCGTGAAAAAACCGTGGAGGGTTCCGGACCGCTATGGCGATGTAGTTCCTTTTATGGCGGGGGAAATTCTTCAATGGCAAGTTGAATGAAACAATGAAAAAAACGAACACGGTTCCGTTTCTGACGGAACCGTGTTTTTCTTTTAAAAAAAGAGCTCCGTTCAGAGAACGGAGCTCCTGCATTTCGTGACATTTGCGATATAGTCAACGAGCAGTTTTATGGCCTTTTCTTTTCCTCCCGGTTCAAAGGAGTTGAGAATCTCAAGGTCGTAGTCGATGCGCATGCGTGAGCGCTCGTAATCGTCTTTCACGCGCTCCGGATGCTCTTGGTAGAATGCATCCCGCATCGCTTTTGCTTCTTCACCGAATGATGTTACCTTAACGGGGCGGACGAGGTACCCCGCCTTTTTGAGCTCGAGAATCCCATGTTCCGTCGCGATACAGATGCCATGTTTATGATGCATGGCGACGTTGACCGTCCCGCGGTCATACCCGTAGAAGTTGTTTCCATGTCGCACGGCCTCGATGAAATCTCCACGTTGTCTTTTAAGTTCGAAACGCTCTACGCTTATGAAATCATAAGCCAGGGCATCGTCGGGCTCTCTTGGCGCCCGTGTTGTCGCCGACTTTGCGATCTTCAGATGCGGGGCAAGCTCCAGCACAGCGGCTTTCATGAGCATTGTCTTTCCGGCGCGCGGAAGGCCGCACAGAACGAACAGATGTCTCAAGGCGCACCTCCTTTGCTGATGGCAATGAGAAAGATTTGGATAAACAGCAGGATAGCCGCAAGCATCATCAAGGAATAGGCGCTTTCAATGAGGGGCCTAGCTTGTTCTTTGCATGCAACCTCTTTTTTAACATGTTGAATGTCTATCACCCCGGGTTCCGACCGTGGAATTTTTCGCAGTATCGCGAATGATCTGTTTGCCTTTCTGAACGAAGCTATAAAACTGATACCCGCACCGATCACGAGGAGTGAGACTTGCATGACGCACCTCCTTTTTTTGTGAATGAGCTGGTTTATTGAACCTACTCAAAGAATATGCTATACCAAGGTTATATGTCAAATGAACAGGAAAACGAACAAGAACAGCCAAAAAAGTTCCTCACGCTCGTATTCGCGCGCAGGGCTTCGCAGATACTACTCGGGATGAAAAAGAGAGGGTTTGGCGCGGGACGGTGGAACGGATTCGGTGGAAAAGTGAAAGACGGTGAAAGCGTGGAAGACGCGGCGCGGCGGGAATTTCTCGAAGAAACGGGCCTTGCCGCGCGCGAGCTTTCAAAACGCGGCGACCTGCATTTCACGTTTGCCGGGGATCCCGTCGCGCTGTACGTGCAGGTTTTTGAGGCGCTTTCGTGGGACGGGGAAGCGAAAGAAAGCGAAGAGATGGCGCCCAAATGGTTTTTCCTGACGAAGATCCCCTATGACGCCATGTGGCCCGACGACAAGCTCTGGCTTCCCATTTTCCTTGCGGGCAAGAAATTCACGGGAGAATTTGCATTCACTGACCAAAATACCATGATAAGCCATTCGGTCAAGGAAGTTTAAATACGGTAATGCGAGTGTGGGCTTGCTAAAATTTTAAATCTGCGGTACAGTAGGTTCAATTACCGATAACTTTATCACTTACTATGGGATTACCGGCAAAACGGATTACCAGCACGCGGCGGGACAGGCGCCGCTCTCATCACGCGTTGACCGCCACCTTCGCGGGCGTGTGCGCTAAATGCGGCGCACCGGCTTTGGCGCACATCATGTGTTCAAATTGCGGATTTTACAAAGGCAAGGAAGTCGTGAACGTGCTGGCGAAATTGGACAAAAAAGAACGCAAGAAGAAAGAAAAAGAACTTGCGAAGCACGAAAAAGAGCACCCTCAAAAAGAAGAGAAAGAAGAGAAGGAAAAACAGGAATCCTGAAACGTGAAACATGAAACGTGAAACATGAAACACAAGATTCAGGATTTAAATCTCACGTTCTAAGTTCTTTCTATGGCCAATAGGCACTTATCGCGAAGTATCGTCATGCAGTCCCTCTATGAATGGGACTTTTGGGGCGTGTTCAGCCAGGAGCGTTTGAAAGAGATCCTGGACCGCAATATCGGGGAATTCGCTCCGGGCATTCCCGAATCCGCTTTTATTTTCTCGCTTGCCGACCAGGTGTTTGAACACAAAAGCGCCATCGACACGATCATAGAAAAGTGCGCGCCCGAATGGCCGCTCGCCCAGATTACCATCGTGGACCGAAACGTCCTGCGGCTTGGCATCGCGGAGTTGCTGTACGGCGACAAGAAAGAAGTGCCGCCCAAAGTCGCCATCAACGAAGCGATCGAGCTGGCGAAGACGTTCGGCGGGGAATCCTCGGGCAGGTTCATCAACGGGGTACTGGGGACTATTTACAAAGAAATGAACGGAATGCAGGGAGGCATAACGGCTAGCTAAACATCTCGTGACTGTGACAAAGAATTTTTCGAAATTAGAATCGGCGCTCGATATTCATTTTACGGACAAGAATCTCCTGATGCAGGCGTTCGTGCATCGTTCGTATCTGAATGAAAATCCGAAGTTCGGCCTTGATCACAACGAACGCCTTGAATTTCTGGGAGACGCGGTTTTGGAACTGGTGATCACCGAGTATTTGTATAAGCAATATCCAAATCCCGAAGGGGAGCTGACCGCGTGGCGCGCGGCGCTGGTGAACGCGAAAATGCTCGCGACTATCGCGCAAAAACTGCATCTGAACGATTATCTTCTGTTGTCGCGCGGGGAAGCCAAAGACACCGGCAAGGCGCGTCAGGTTATCCTGGCGAACGCCATGGAGGCGCTGTTGGGGGCGCTGTATCTCGATAAGGGATACGCGGTTTCGTCTGAATTCATACATGCGCACATCATTCCGGAACTTTCAAGCATCATCAGCGAACAGGCGTATAAAGACGCAAAAAGCGTCTTGCAGGAGATAGCGCAAGACAAGAAAGGGATCACGCCCCGTTACGCGGTGCTGTCGGAGTGGGGGCTTGACCATGCGAAGAATTTTAATATAGGCGTGTTCTTAGGCGAGGAGCTTGTCGGTTCAGGCGAAGGCGTATCAAAACAAGAAGCGCAACAAAACGCCGCCAAAGACGCGATACAGAAACTGGGATGGGAATGACGCAACACTTGACCATTGACATTTGACATTTGACAAAAATTTCCCCCTGGTAAAATGTCAAATGTCAACTGTTAAATGTTTTTTCATGTATCTCAAGAAACTCGAACTGCATGGTTTTAAATCGTTTGCGAGCACCGCCATGCTTGAATTCGAGCACGGCATTTCTGCCATCGTGGGGCCCAATGGCAGTGGGAAGTCGAATGTCGCGGATGCCCTGCGTTTTGTATTGGGCGAACAGAGCATGAAAAGCGTGCGGTCAAAAAAGATGGAAGACCTCATTTTTTCGGGGTCGGCAAGCAAGCCGCGCATGAATATGGCCTCAGTTGCGATCCATTTTGATAATAGCGACAAAGCATTTCCTTTGGAATTTGATTCGGTCGTCATCCGCCGCAAAGTGTTCCGTGACGGCGAAAACCAGTATTTCATCAACGACGCGCATGTCCGACTCAAAGACTTGGCGGAACTCATCGCCAAAGCGCATCTGGGGCTGAAAGGTTATACCATCATCAATCAGGGGATGGGCGATGCCATCTTGTCCGCTTCGCCCAAAGAGCGCAGGGAGATCATCTTTGAGGCGCTCGGCTTGAAAGAGTTTCAGATGAAAAAATCTGAAGCGCTGTTGAAGCTCGCGCAGACGCGGACGAATCTGGATAACGCCCACAACATCGTGCGCGAGATCGAGCCGCATCTGAAATTCCTCAAAAAGCAGGCGGAGAAGATCGAAGAGCGCCATCATCTCGAGCAGAAGCTCAAAGAGCTGGAAAGCCAGTATCTGCACAAGCAGGTCCGCGCCCTTGAGCGCAAAGAACAACAGCTTGAAAAAGAAGCTTCAGCGGGACAGGACGCCAGGGTCCGCCTGCAAATAGAACTGGCGCGCGTTGCCAAAGAAATAGAATCCAACCAAGGCGCGATAGAGAATGCGTTTGGCGATGTTGCCAAGTTCGAGCAGGCGCTTCTCGCGCTGGAAGAAGAGCGCAACGATCTTTCTCGCGAAATCGGCAAAGTGGAAGGCATGCTCGCGCTGTCGGGAAAGAACAGGTCCGAAGATGCGCGCGTTGCCGCCGTTACCATGGCGTATGTAAAAGAAAAACTGGAAGCGCTCAACCTACTGCTCGAGGAATTTAAACAATGCAGTACGTATGAAATGCTCCATCAGAAATCCTCCCATTTTATGAAACAGTTTGGAGCGGTTTTGCGCGACATCCGGGAAAATAAGATATCCACAGCTATGTGTTCTGAGACCGGGCCGGAACCGATCGCCCCCGCGAGCGATGTCGGCGAACTGGAAAAAAGAAGAAAAGAATTGCAAGAGCTTTTGTGCTTGTCGGACGAAAAATTAAGATCCGCGAAGGAAGAGATAAGAAAAATAAACGCATCGCACGCCGGTACGCGGGAGCTTGTGTATGAGCTTAAAAATACGCAACGCGAAAAAGAATTCTCATTGCAAAACTTACAGGAAAAGTTCGCTTCTTTTGATAGGGAAATCGGCGAAGTGCATAAGGAAAAAGAAATACTGAATAAGGAAATACGGTTTTTGCAGGGTCAGGGATCATTTTTCCCCATTGATGATTCGTCAGTCTTGCATACGCAGCAAGACGAAGAGATACGAAGGAACATCGAGCGCATGAAGCTTAAGCTTGAAAACATCGATCTCATCGACAGCAATGTAAAACAGGAATACGAAGAGACGCAAAAGAGGTATGATTTCCTTACCAAAGAATCGGAAGACCTGCTTACGGCGACCTCCTCTCTCGTGAAAGTCATTGCGGAACTTGATGAACTCATTTCGGAGCGTTTTAAAATCGCTTTCGTGAATATCAATAAAAATTTCAACGCTTATTTCAAAACGCTTTTTGGGGGCGGGACGGCGCATCTGGAGGTTGTGGATAACGCACCGGCGCCGGACGAACAAGAACAGGAAATGGAAAACAAAGACGCCTACGGCGTGGACATCGAGGTGTTATTGCCCAAGAAAAAAGTTTCCGGTCTTGCGATGCTTTCGGGCGGGGAGCGCACGCTGACGTCGTTGGCGCTTTTGTTCGCGCTGGTCTCGACATCGCCGCCGCCGTTTTTGGTTCTGGATGAGATTGATGCGCCGTTGGATGAAGCGAATTCATTGCGCTTTGCCGAAATCCTCAAGGAGCTTAAAGCGCATACCCAGTTCATTGTTATCACGCACAACCGCGAGACGATGCGCCAAGCCGATATCCTGTATGGCGTGACGATGCAGGATGAAGGCGTTTCCAAGCTCCTTTCGCTGAAATTCGATGCGGCAACAGAGTTGGTGGCTTAAGACGAAGGTATTGACTGAAAAGAAAAATTGATATATTCTTGCTTTTACTATGTTAATGATCAGATTACAACGCATCGGGAAGAAGAATGAGCCGCATTTTCGCGTGGTGTTGACCGAAAAGACGACGTCTCCCCGCGGAAAGTTCATCGAACTGCTCGGCAATGTCAATCCGCGGACCAAGGTAAAATCTCTGGAAAAAGAGCGTATTACTCATTGGATATCAAAAGGAGCGCAGGTTTCGGATACGGTCACCAATATTCTCGTTTCTGAAAAGGTGATAACATCGGCAAAGATCGCCAAACATAAAGTGCCAAAGAAGAAGGCGGAAGAGGTAAAAGCGTAAATTGACTTTTAGGATAGGGGGCGCTATGATAAAAAAACAAGGTAAGCGGTAATCCATTCGGAAAAGGTCGAGCTACGCAAAGATAAGAACGAACAACATAATGACGTCAAAGAAAATGGAAGTTCACGCGGATCAGGCATTTTTAGATATGCTGGTGAAGTCGCTGGTGATGGCCCCGGACGCGGTCAAGGTAGACAGGAAAGTCGACGAGATGGGCGTTCTTTTGACGCTCCGCGTCGCTCCCGAAGATATGGGATCGATCATCGGGCGCCAAGGCTCGACGGCAAAAGCCATCAGAACGCTGTTGCGCATCGTCGGAGCGAAAAACAACGCACGGGTGAATCTCAAGATCGAAGAGCCGGAAGGTTCGACCCATGTGCGCGAAGGTTCCGCTCCCGCTTCCGATGCCGCTCCCGCCCGTGCTCCGGGAGGAAAGCCGGCAAAAGACAAAGCGGTCGAGGATGTGATAGGAGACCTGAAACTGTAACTATTTTTTATTACCACAAAAACCCCGACTCATTCGGGGTTTTTGTATCTTATACCATGATTCGTTTTGATGTCATCACCATTTTCCCGCACATGTTCGATTCGTATGTCAGCGAGTCGATGCTCAAGCGCGCGCAGGAAAAAAAGCTTTTGAAGATACAGACGCATGACTTACGGGATTATTCGAGCGACAAGCATCATAAAGCCCGCCCGACTCCAGCCCGAAAGACACGTTCTGGCGGGGAACGCTGGTCGTTCGGGCGAGTCGATGACCGCCAGTACGGCGGCGGTCCGGGGATGGTTTTGAAAGTGGAGCCGATTTATAAAGCGGTGAAGAAAATCGCCAAAAAGAATGCGCGTGTTATCCTGCTTTCGGCTGCCGGCAAAAAGTTCGACGCCAAGGTGGCGAAGCGCTTGAGCACATATAGCCAGCTTGTTTTTATCTGTGGACGATACGAAGGCGTGGATGAGCGTGTGGCGAAATACATTGTCGATGAAGAAATTTCAATCGGGGATTATGTGCTGACGGGCGGGGAATTGCCCGCGATGGTGATTATCGATGCCGTTGCCCGTCATATCCCGGGCGTGCTCGGCAAACAGGAGTCCTTGGAAGAAAACCGGCTGGATGTGGGCGTGCCCGTATACACGCGCCCCGAAAGCATGGTTATCAACAAAAAGAAGCGGAATGTTCCGCCCGTATTGCTTTCGGGCGACCATACAAAAATCGAGCTGTGGAGGGGAAAAGCGAGGAAAAAATAGAGCTTGACAGCGTGCGCACAGCGTATATACTGAATATATTATGAATACAACAGTCAATGTGCGGCTTGAGAAGAAAATGAAGGCAAAAGCAAGCAAGGCTCTTTCGGAGCTTGGCTTGGATATGTCCACGGCGGTCAAAATGTTTCTTTATCAAGTAGTTGCCGAACAAGGCATTCCTTTTGTTCCGACAAAGAATCCGGCCGCTATACGGGCGCGCTGGGACGCGCAGGTGGCGGACGCCCTTAAGGGACATGGGTATAAAACCGCAGACGAACTCCATCGTGCGCTTCTTAAAAAAACAAAATAACGATGTACCTCATCCAGCATACGAAAGACTATGAAAGGTCTTATATAAAATTGCTGAGATCCGGGGCAAAGAAAAAATAGAGGGCAAGGCAAGACCTTGCCGTAGGCTTCCGCCGGCGAGCCTCGCCCTAAAAGGGCGGGAGCAGTGGCGCGAAAAAGCGAAGAAAAAATAGAAATTGAATTTATTCAGTCAGCTTGCTAAAAACTGAAAAATAGCGCATAATAGAGCACATGAAAAGATTATCTCTCGTTATTGCTGTTTTCTTCTTGGCGGTTATTTTTGTCTTGCCGACCTCTACTTTGGCCGCCACAGAGCCGGGTGTAAAACCCAATAGTTTCTTTTACTTTTTTGATACCGCTTTCGAAAGGGTGAGCTTGTTCTTTACATTTAATTCTGAAAAGAAAGCGCGGAAAGCATTAGAGTATGCTGACGAACGATTAGCCGAGGCAGAAGCCGTTGCTAAAGAAAAGAATACCGATGCCGTTAAAACTGCCGTTGCCGGTTATGAGAGCAGTATTGCTTTGGCGGCAGAAAAATCTAAAGAGGTCAAAGACAAAGGAAATGCGGAGGGGTTGCTCGCTTCAATTGCCGATAGCACCTCAAAGCACCAGGAAATTTTATCCGATATTTTAAGCAAGGTTCCGGACGAAGCGAAAGAGGCGATTACAAAAGCAATGGAAGCAAGCAGAAAAGGTCAAGAAGAAGCCGCAAAACAAATCGCAGAATTGAAAGGCGAAGTTGAACAGCTAAAAAAAGAAGTGGCGGAATTGAAACAACAGGATTCCCAAGCAAATCAGAACAATCAATCTGTAGAGATAGAAAAACTAAGACAAGAAGTTGAGGAGTTGAAGAAAAAAACAACTCAGGCGGTTTCTAATACGAAACCAACACCTGCATCGATTGAAAAAACGGGTATTTCTTCGCCAAAACAAGCATCTCCCATAGAGAATTCCCAACCCGTGTTACTACCACCAGTACAACAGTCAACGCAAACACCGCTCCCGATGCCCGCAAATCCCTCTATCGCACCTCCTACCATAGAACAGTTGGCGGATGTGCGACGTTTTTGTCTTTCCGCTGGAAGCAGAGATGTGAATATGAAATCGATATGTGATGGGCCAGTTTTTATGCAGGGCTATTATTCTAATATTATATTTCGCACAGCTGTTGATGATATAATAAAAAAATATTTCGTAATCTTGTCTGATCAAGAACGACAAAGAATTGCTGCTGAAAAAGCCAAGATTGATTGTATAATGGCCCCAACCCCTAAAGATGAACTTGGGTTTGATCCGGCCATACAAAACTATTCACGTCAATTGCGATGTGGTACGCTGACGGAAGCAGACAAGACAAATTACGAATTATCGAGAATAAAATCATCAGCAGATGAAATGAGATATCGGCTAGACTCAAAGATTTCTTTCCCCTCATTCTACCTTGACCCCATTAAAGCGCCTACCTTTAGCACTCCGCAATGGCAAATTCGTTGGGAGGGTTCTGGTGGCACGGTAACAGATTCGTCTGGCAGTTTCTATCAATTCTATTGCGAAGACAATACCTGTAGAAGTTATTAAACATGACTTTAATAATTCGTAAAAACGCTGATGGTAGTGGAGAAGTGGAGAATACAGAATCCACTGAGGTTTCGATAGGTGGTGCTAAAGTTAATGTGGGCGGTTCATTTAAAAACACTGGCAAGGTTAGGGTGCTCCCTGGTGGAGTGCTTGATGTAGATAGGGACTTTTTAAATGAAGGGCATCTATCCATAAATGATCCTGAAAAAATAAAGCAGATTATTATCGAAACTTTAAAAACAACGAAATCAGTAGCTGATTTTGGAACGGAAATTTTGAAGAAATTTAACTTACTGCAATAATTACCAATTATGGGATTTTGGAAATGTTCTTACTGTAAAATATCTCTGCATTCTGATGATGAGCGGAAGCAACATGAGGAAGTTTGCGTAAAGAATGGAAAGACGAAACAGGAGCGTTTTGAGGCAAGAAAAAGACGGGCAAAAAAATAGGAAATCGGGGGAAATGGGGTCGGGGACAATAAATATAAAGCACGATAATGCAATCATGCCGCGACATGTCGTTATTCCAGCTATCGCGCGAATAACGACATGAAAAAAATGGACAGGAAAATGAGAAGATGGGGAATGAGAACAGGGACAGTATTTCACCATTGAAATAACTTTGTATGTTTTCGCGCTATCGCGTGAGAATGTATGATCATTGTAATTACATTTCTGGAATGCTAGTATAACCATATGAATATCAACTGGGGGAAAATCTATACAAAATATGCCGGGCTTTGGGTCGCGATGAAAGATGACGAAAAGACTGTCATTGGAAGCGGGAAAACAGCAAAGGAGGCGCTCAAAAAAGCCCAAGAGAAAGGATTTAGAAATCCTTTGCTTAATTATGTTCCTAAGAAATTAGTGCATTTTGCCGGCGCCAATTAGTTCAGATGAAATTCCCTTACAAGAAGTTGTCGAGCGGTATTTCAAGGCCGATAATACCGATTGAGGTTATGCATGGAGAAAAATCTATAAGGTATTATGCCCTTATTGATTCGGGAGCGGATATAAATATTTTTCATGGAGAAATAGCCGATTTACTCGGTATCAATCTTAAGAACGGTGAACGCGGAGAAGTGAGCGGTATCACGCAAGGAGAAACGCAAGCATACTACATTCACTCAGTTACCATTAGTGTCGGTGGTTGGAAATACAAAACTAAAGTTGCTTTTATGCCGACGCTTTCACAGAATGGTCATGGCCTGCTTGGACAGCACGGCTTTTTTAATTTGTTTACGGTGAAATTCGATTATTCGAAGCAAGATATCGAGCTTAAAGAAATTCAGAAAAGATAAGGGAAACCTGACTATATTTGTATAATGTACAAACCCTTGACAAAAGATTGTCAAAGACTATAATGGGGGATACAGATACTTACGTGATAGTTTATGTAAACGAGCGGTTTACAATACAACAGAAAAAAAAGTGCTACCGCGAAAGTTCGCTTCCCGTGAATTTTCGTGGTTGTGTTTTTGAGAAGAACCACAGCCGGCGCGACCGTACGTTGACAATTTCATAGCGAATAAACAACGTTCTAAAGTAAATGAGTTTTATGTTTTTTAGAGTAGTCTTGATCAAATTTATTGAGAGTTTGATCCTGGCTCAGGATGAACGCTGGCGGTGTGGATAAGGCATGCAAGTCGAGCGATTTTTATATGCTTCGCAAGAAATGTATAAGAGTAGCGGCAAACGAGCTAGTAACACATTGGTACGTACCTCAAAGAGGGGCATAGCTTCGAGAAATCGGAGGTAATTCCCCATAATCCCTGCGAGCAATCGCAAGGGTAAAGACGCAAGTCGCTTTGAGAGCGGCCTATGGCCTATCAGCTAGTTGGTGAGGTAATGGCTCACCAAGGCTATGACGGGTAGGGGGCGTGAGAGCGCGACCCCCAGCGATGGGACTGAGACACG
>MEYP01000019.1:0-3436 GCA_001775835.1 Candidatus Azambacteria bacterium RIFCSPHIGHO2_02_FULL_52_12
TCCTTCACTTCTTTCCATAGTTTCAAGCGCAGTTCCGGCGTGGGCAAGGCGAGAATGGCGCGCGCGTGATTTTCCGAAATGGCTCCCGTGCGGATGTCTTCCCGGATCGGCTCGGGCAAGGTCAATAGGCGCATCGTATTGCCAACCACCTGCCGCGACTTGCCGATCTTCTCGGCAATGTCATTTTGCGTCATGCCGAATTCGCCGATCAGCTGCTGATACGCGGACGCAAGCTCAATGGCATTCAGATCTTCCCGTTGGATGTTTTCCAAGATGGCGAGCTCGAGCCCTTCGGCGTTCGCTCCCAGTTCCCTGACGATCGCGGGGATCTCTTTAAGCTTCGCTATCTTTGACGCGCGATAGCGGCGCTCGCCCGCGATGATCTGGTAGACGGCGCCGCCTTTCGGATCTTTTATCTTTGAAACGACGATGGGCTGGAGAATGCCGCTTTGCTTAATGGAATTAACCAAATCGTCCATCGCGCCCTCATCAAAACTTTTGCGCGGCTGGAACGGATTAGGCTGTATCTTTTCAAGCGGCAGAAGATACACCGCTTGCGCGCTTTTTTCTCCCTGCGGTGCGGGAGCAGTTGTGTTTTTCGGTTGTATGAGAGAAGAAAGTCCCCTGCCGAGCGCCATATTATAGAAATCAGCTAGTTTTTGTTTGTAAATCCAAGATTTCTTTCGCGAGACTCTTGTACGCCATCGCGCCGTAGGAAAGCCATTTGTATTCCATGATGGTCTTGCCATAGCTGGGCGCCTCCGCCAGAGACACCGAGCGTGGGATCACCGACTGAAATACATGGGCCGGGAAATTCGCGCGCATCTCCTTTTCCACCTCGTGCGCCAGCTTGTTGCGCCGGTCGTACATGGTCAGCACCGCTCCCATGACGCTTACCTCCGGGCTGATATGCTCCTTCACCAGCGCGATGGTCTTTAAGAGCTGGGAAAGCCCTTCAAGCGCGTAGTATTCGCACTGCACCGGGATGACCAGCTTTTGCGCCGCCACCAGTCCGTTGATGGTTAAAATGCCGAGCGACGGCGGGCAGTCGATGAGGATAAAATCATAATCCGGAGCAATCTTCTGTACGACTTCAAAAAGCTTGAACTCGCGGGAGGGGGCGGAAATAAGCTCTATGGCCGCGCCCGCAAGGTCGACGGAAGCGGGCAGAACATGATAATTTTCGATGCTCGTCGGGATGATGGCGTCTTTGGGATGCGTGCCGTCCGACAGAACATGGTACAAGCTTATGGTAACATTTTCCTGCGAAATGCCAAGCCCGGAAGTCGCGTTCGCCTGCGAATCCAAGTCTATCACCAGGACCTTCTGCCCCATGGAGGCAAGATATGCCCCCGTGTTGATGGTCGTGGTTGTTTTGCCCACGCCGCCTTTTTGATTGCAGAACGCGATGATGGTTGCCATGCCCTTACTATATAATAAAACGGCGCAAATTGACAACGCACCGCAAACGCTATAATCTGAAAAACAGAGAGCACGCCGAAGTGGTGGAACTGGCATACACGCACGACTCAAAATCGTGTGCTCGCAAGGGCATGAGGGTTCAACTCCCTCCTTCGGCACCAACAATCGGAAGCTATTGACAAAAAGTTAAGGAGTGGTAATATGAAAAAGCTCTTTTCATATTACAAATGGCCTACAATGGAGGAACGGACATGGGTAAAACCATCTATCTTTTCGCGTTGGGAGGACTGGTACTGGCCTTTTGGACGGGTGTTACATGGTATATCGCGGGACCGCCATCAAAGATGCTCGGGATTGTCGCATGGATAAAGCGGCATATCGCAGCAATGTCTTCACTGGAAAAAAGGTGTGCCACCTGCACCACGGCATCCAACTATCTTACGGTAAGCATTGAGAAAGGAGGCGTATCTGTTTGTGAAGAATGCGCGAATGAAGAATTCGCACGGCACAAACAAGCCTGAATAAAATTTGAGAGAAGAACCAAAGACGCATCCCGCGGAAACATGGGATGCGTTTTCTTATCCGAGATAGCTATACGATACAATTGATAAGCCGGTCTTGTACAAAAAACACCTTTTTAACCTCTGCGCCCGCATGCGTTTGGCTGACTTTTTCTTGAGCCAGCGCTTTCGCTTCTTCTTCCGAAATTCCCTTGCGCGCCTTCACCGTACCGCGTGTTTTGCCGTTCACCTGAATCACCAAGTCAAACTCCTCTTCCTTCACCAGCGCGGGGTCGTATTGCGGCCACGCTTCAAGATGCACCGACTTTTTCTTGCCCAGTGCGCTCCACAGCTCTTCGGCGCAATACGGCGCGAAAGGCGCGAGGATTTTTACGAACATTTCAAAACTCGCCGCGGAAATTGTCGGGCGCTTTTCAAAATCGTTCAGCAAGATCATCATCGCGCTGATGGCGGTGTTGAATTTGAACTCTTTGATATCTTCCGTCACTTTTTTGACGGTTTTGTGAAGTAGCGCATTCGGCGCTTTTTCTTTTTTGGAGACTTTCTCGCGCAAAGCGTGAATGCGCTCCACGAAACGGCGGATGCCGATGATGCTTTTGGTATCCCACGCTTTGGCATCCTCGAACGGTCCCATGAACATTTCATACATGCGCAAAACGTCCGCGCCGTGAGTCTCCAGCACCTCTTTTACTGTTACCACGTTTCCCTTCGACTTAGACATCTTTTCGCCGTTCTCCCCCATCATGAGCCCCTGGTTCATCAGCTTGCGGAACGGCTCTTTAGTAGAAACAACGCCGATATCATACAAAACCTTGTGCCAGAACCGCGCGTAGAGCAAATGAAGCACCGCGTGCTCCGCGCCACCGACGTACACGTCCACCCCCGCGGGCGCCATCCAGTATTTCTCTTTTTTCGGATCTACCAGCTTCTTTTTGTTTTTGGGATCAAGATAGCGCAGATAGTACCAGCACGAGCCGGCCCATTGCGGCATCGTGTTCGTCTCGCGCTTGGCAGGGCCTTTGCACTTGGGGCATTTCACGTTCACCCACTTTTCGATAGCGGCAAGCGGCGACTCCCCCGTTCCCGTCGGCTCATAGTTTTTGACGTTGGGCAGTTTCAGCGGCAAGTCTTTTTCCGCAAGCGGCACATTGCCGCAGTTTTTGCATCTAATGACAGGGATCGGCTCTCCCCAGTAGCGCTGGCGCGAAAATATCCAATCGCGCAGTTTATATTTCACTGTCGTTGTGCCGCCGACGAATTCCGTAATCGCCTTTTTTGCTTTTTCCGACTCCATGCCGTCGAATTTCCCCGAACCGACCAGATGCCCTCCTCCTTCATGCGCTTTTTCAAGCACAGGACACACCGGCTCCGGATAATTCGGGCATATCACCATTTCGATAGGCAGGTTGAACTTTTGCGCGAATTCAAAATCGCGCTGGTCGTGCGCGGGCACGGCCATGATAGCGCCCGTGCCGACGTCAGCCAAAACATAA
>MEYP01000019.1:3451-10817 GCA_001775835.1 Candidatus Azambacteria bacterium RIFCSPHIGHO2_02_FULL_52_12
GGAATTTCTTTGCCGTTTGCCGGATTCACCGCCGTAACGCCCGAAAACACGCCGCGCTTTTCCGTGTCGGGCGTATAATCTGCTTTTACCTTTCTGGCCAGTTCATCAGAAATAAATTTCTTCACTTCCTCGGATGCCTGCCACCCTACATTCAACCATTTCTGCGCGAGCTCCGGAGCGATGGCAACGAATGTCGCGCCAAAGAGCGTATCGGGACGCGTCGTGAACGCCTTCACCCTATGTGTATCGGGCTGGCCGGGCACTTTCAGCTTGAACACGATTTCCGCGCCTTCCGAGCGGCCTATCCAGTTTCTCTGCATCGCGATGATCTTTTCCGGCCAATCAAGCCCTTCCAGATCAGCAAGCAGACGGTCGGCATACGCCGTGATCTTTAAAACCCACTGGCGCATTTTTTTCTGGATGACGGGCGTGCCGCATCGTTCGCATTTGCCGTCCACCACCTCTTCGTTCGCAAGCCCCGTCTTGCATGACGGGCAAAAGTTGATGGGCAGTTCCGCTTCGTACGCGAGTTCTTTTTCAAACAGTTTCAAGAAAATCCACTGCGTCCATTTGTAATACTCCGGATCAGTCGTGTTGATCTCGCGCGACCAGTCATAGGAAAACCCTATGGCATCCATCTGCTTCCGGAAGTTCGTGATGTTCTGTTTGACCACCTGCGCAGGATGCACCTTGTGCTTGATGGCGTAGTTCTCGGCAGGCAAGCCGAACGCATCCCACCCCATCGGGTGCAAAACATTGTACCCATGCATGCGCAGAAAACGCGAATAAATATCCGATGCCGTATACCCCAGCGGGTGTCCGACGTGAAACCCCTCCCCCGACGGGTACGGGAACATATCCAAAACATAATATTTCGGCTTTTTCGACTTCTCATCCGCCGCGTAGAGCTTCTTCTGTTTCGCCCACGCTAAGCGCCACTTTTTCTCGATTTTCGTATGGTCGTATTTCATAAACGCATAGTCAGCGTATCATTTTTGCTATCACAATTCAACAAGTTTTCATATTGCGGAAAATGCCTTCCTTATGTATAGTAATCTCAATGGTGTGGTGCTTCTCGCCCTCATAGCTCAACGGATAGAGCAGATTCGTCCTAAGAATAAGACGGGGGTCCAATTCCCTCTGAGGGCACAGGGTTTGAAAATACACAACGGGCCTATAGTAAAATGGTATTACGGATCCATGGCATGGATCAGTTTGGGGTCCGATTCCCCATAGGTCCACAATTCACAAAATGAAAAATCAAAAAGGATTTATTCAAATACCCTTACTCATCGCAATCATTGCGGGTGTTTTAGTTTTGGGTGGAGGAGGTTATTTCGGAGTAAAACAATACCAAAGTTATCAAGTTGAAAAAGTTAAGGAGAAAAAAATTCTGCAAGAGAAAGAAAAGGGTGCCCAAGTGACGGCAGAAACTCAACAAAAAGCATTAGAGCAAGCACAAGCAGAAATCGAAAAACTAAAACAAGATAGCGAGAGTGCAAAAGTAAAACAACAGCAATTAGAGCAAACAATAAAATCTGCTCCGAAACCTGTTACGCCTACATCGCAAGATATTTCTTCTGCTGATTTGCAACCATATCTTAATACCATAGGCGTTATTTCATGTTTTGATGCCGACAGCAACAGATATTATGGAACAGGAGTACTTTTGAAATCTGGTGAGCTAATGACAAACTGGCATGTGGTTAACGGAATGAATGCCTGCTATTTTGTAAACGATAAATTCATTAATCCAAAGTATGAGGTAACAGGAATGAATTATAGGGCTGGCGCATATATTTTAGATTTGCAAAGGATTGAGCGACCAGATGGTAAACTCGATTTTGTTATAGTTCCATTCCATAAAAACCCCTCCGATATTCCACAAAAATACTATGGTGCTCCTGCTGATGAATATCTAGAGGTCGGTCAATTAAATTACAAAGTTGGCTCAATGTCAAAATGTTCTACAAAAGTAGCTGTAGGAACTTCAATTGCTATCCTTGGATACCCTGCCTCATCTATTAATCTTGCGGAAACTGCACCACCACAGAGCGTTACAACAGGAATTGTTAGCGGTTACGACGCTAGTTATAAATCTAATAATTATCTCGTGTCCGCAAAAGTTGATCATGGTAATTCTGGTGGGCTGGCTCTTGGAAAAGAAAACGGAAAAATTTGTCTTTTGGGAATACCAACATGGGTAGTTGTTGGTCAAGTTGAAAGTGCAGGTATCGTCCAAAATATTCATTATCTTCTGAAATAACACAATGCCAATGACCAATTCTGACCGCAAAAAGATAACTGATTTTGTCGATTTAGTCGGACGCATTCGCGCTCGACCATTTATGGCTGAATTTCAGAAAAATAATCTGTTTGATATTATTTATTCTCGTCAAAATGCTCCGAAACCAGACGAGGAGCTTCTTCGTTCATTTATTCTCGATGTGCGGAAGCTTTATATGGAAAGTGAAACAACAAGTTTCAAAAAAATGTTTCCTGTATTTATGCAATATGTCGGTGCAGACGAGAAAATAGAATTGCAAAAATGCCAAAGTGATTACGAGGAAAATTTAACAATTAGCTTTCCTGCTGGTATTCCGGTAAAGGAAAGTAAAACGATTAAAAATATTCTTGATGATTGGTTCTATGGACATTATCTCCACGAAGATGAAAAGAAGAAGGAAACTCTTTCTAATCTCGGCGGAGTCAAGGATTTCTACAAATGGATTTTTGTAGATAATCTAGGTGGATTTGTTTTTGAGTTCGCTTTTTCGCTGGAGGACCTTGCTAAAAGATTGTTGAGTAGAGAGGGAGTAACCCCCGCCGTTTTATAATGTTTCCTAAAAACAGCGGGGATTGTTGTGCGCGCATAGGGCGGGCACGCCCAATTTAAGCGTACGATTCGGGTCAAATCACCACGTACTCCGCCGCGTGCGAAGCAGATTCGAGCAAATGCTATAATAACACCACTATTTCAGATTTGCTCTCACAACAAACCGATGAAAAAACAAAAAATAATCCATCTTCCTTTTGATACCTATCTCGCCGTCGTTCAAAACAGCGTCGGTTCGCGGATGTTCCGGAATTTCTACGCGAAGGTGAACGGAAAAAAGACCGACATCATGAAAAACGGCAAGCTGTCGTGCGCCTTCTTCGCCTCTTCCCTGCTCCATCTGTTCAAACTCGTCAAAGAACCGCACGCGACGGTGGATGGCACGATAAAAGATCTCCGCTCATCCGGATGGAAGGCCATTCGAAAGCCGCGCATCGGAAGCGTGCTCGTATGGGAAGCAAAAGACAGCCACAAGCATATCGGCTTTTATATCGGCAACAACAAAGCTATCAGCAACAGCACGAAGCTCGGCTACCCCGTGAAACACCACTGGACATTCGGGGGCGCAAGAAAGGTTGAACTCATGCTCTCACATCCAAAACTGAAATAACATCTTGCGCGATTTATGCGATACAAATTCTACACCACATCGGAAAAAGCGTGGGACGGCATGCTGGAAGCGATACGCAATGCCAAAAAATCAATTTATCTTGAAATGTATATTTTCGTGGACAACACCCCGGGATATGATTTTTTTGAGATGCTTAAAAAGAAAGCGCACGAAGGCGTGCGTGTTAAAGTTATCATCGATTCCATCGGGAGCATCGACTTAAAATCACAAACGGTCAACGATGTCAGAAAATCAGGCGTCGAACTGCTTTTTTTCAGCTATTGGCTCCGGCGCGCCCACAAAAAGATACTTGTGGTGGATGAAAAGATTGCTTTTATCGGCGGCGTCAACATCCACAAGGTTTTCAAGAAATGGAATGACCTGCAAGTCCGCTTAGAAGGTCCTATCGTGAGAAGCGTCATTCATTCGTTCGCCAGAACCTATGCCCTGTGCGGAGGCACGGACACGCATATTCTTGGATCCTCCCGCAAAAAAAATATGTTCAGCAAGACCAAACTCTGGATTCTCGAGCACTGGCAAGCCGACGACAGGGTGCTGATAAAGAAATATTATCGGGAAAGCATTCACAACGCGCAAAGAACCATCGTCATCGTAACGCCGTATTTCGCCCCGCACCGATGGCTCATGGGCGCCTTGCACCAAGCCGTCATCCGCGGCGTCGCCGTGCATATCCTGCTCCCCGAGTACACCGACCATTGGCTCATGGACAGGGTCAACTATTTTTATATGGCGCGCCTCTACAAGCTGGGCGTCGTGTTCTACCTCTACAAGGAAATGAACCATGCTAAGGCGATGCTCATAGACGGTCGGGAAGGGCTGGTGGGCTCCAACAACATCGACCCGCTTTCTTTCAAATATAACATTGAGACCGGCGTATTTTTCCAGGAGGAAAGCATGGTCGGCGAGCTTAAAGACATCATCGCAATGTGGAAAGAAAAATCGGTTGTCTTTGACCTGTCGGCAAAAAAACCGCTCTGGCTCGACTACCTCGTCTCCCCGCTCATCCGTTTATTCCAGTCGATTTTATAGAGACTAAGTCCACCAACCAAGGGTATTGTTTCAAAAGACAAGAATTGGTATTGTAGGATAATGCATTCATTTGGAGGGAAGATAGTAACGCTCAAAGAGTTTGCGGCCCTGCGGCCGGGCATCACGGGAAAACTTGTCGCGACCAGCGGCGGGTTCGACCCCATTCACCCCGGGCACATCAGCTGTATCGTGGAAAGCAAACAGCATGGCGACGTGCTTGCCGTCATCGTGAACGGCGACGCGTTCCTGCGCGCGAAAAAGGGTAAGCCGTTCCAGGACTTGCGCACGCGCTGTTCCATCGTGAGTGCCGTGCGGGGCGTGGACTTCGTCATCCCGTTTGAAATTGAAAACGACGCGACGGTTTCGCGGGCGCTTGAAATCATCCGCCCCCACGTGTTCACGAAAGGCGGCGACCGCGTGGACGAGCATACCATTCCCGAATGGAACGTGTGCGAACGGCATGATATCACCATTGTCACCCAGGTCGGCATGAAGAAAGAATGGTCCAGCAGCGCTTTCCTGAAAGACTGGGAGCAATTTCTCAAAAAGAACGCATAAAGAATGGATAACCAGCCAAAACACATCGTCATCATCCCCGATGGAAACAGGAGATGGGCAAAGCAGAAAGGGCTGCCCTCTTTTTTTGGCCACCGCGCAGGCGCGAAAGCGGCGGAAAAAGTGCTGAAAACGCTTTTGGATCTCGAAATCCCCTATGTGACGTTCTGGGGCGCATCGCTTTCCAATATCACCAAACGCCCGCCCGAAGAAGTACAGGCGCTGTTTGCCGTTTACCAAAAGCATTTCACCAAGCTCGCCAAGGATAAAAAACTGGACAAATACCGTATAAAAGTAGACATCCTCGGGCGCTGGCGCGAGCTGTTTCCCGCCGACGTGAAAAAACCCATGGAAGAGGCGCTTGAAAAAACAAAAGGGTATGACGGCAGACAGCTGACCTTTCTGATGGCATACAGCGGGACGGACGAGATGGTGGAGGCATGCAAGAACATCGCGAAAGCAAAAACAAAGAACCCCGAACTTATCATTGACGGGGAACTTTTGAAACGCAATTTGCTCACGAAGGATTTGCCGCCCGTGGATCTGGTCATCCGCACCGGCGGAGAACCCCATTGGTCCGACGGGCTCATGATGTGGGACGTCGCGAACGCCCAGCTGTATTTTACGAAAACGCTGTGGCCCGACTTCTCGCCCGAGGAATGCAAGAAAGCCCTCGAATATTTCGCGCGCGCCGAGCGTAGGATGGGAAAATAGAAAGGTCTAAAATCCTTGTAAAATACGGGAAAATCGTTTACTATGAGGAAATGCTTGGGAAAAGCCGGGAGGCGTGGCTGAGTGGTTGAAGGCACCGCTCTCGAAAAGCGGCATACCGGCAACGGTATCGGAGGTTCGAATCCTCCCGCCTCCGCCCGCTCATTCAGCTAATTTTGAGCGAGGCTCGCCCAGAAGGGCGGCCCGCCAAAACAATCCCATGTACCTCCATCTATGCCCCTTTCGCAAGACACCATTTTTGCCGTCGTCGTCAGCATCCTCGTGCTTGTCTTTGTCGCGCAGAACATCGTCTTGCGCAGGAAGCTGAAAAGCATCTTCAAAGGCGGCGCGAACGCGAATCTGGAAAAAACGCTGGAAGCGCAGATCAAAAAAACGGAAGCGCTCGAACAGGAAATTAAAAAGCACCAGGCGGCATGGGAACGCCTGCAAGCGCAACTGGAAAACGCCATCCAGAAAGTCGGGGTCACGCGCTTCAATTCGTTCGACGAGTCGAGCGCCAATCAGAGCTTCAGCATCGCCGCGCTTGACGGGAAGAACAACGGATTCGTGCTGACCAACCTGCAGATGCGCGAAGGCGGACGCACGTACGCCAAATCCATCGAAAAAGGCATCCCTAAATACAAGCTTTCCCAGGAAGAAGAAGACACCGTAAAACAAGCAATGGCAAAACAATGACGGCAAAACAAACAAAAACAAAAGCAGATTCCGGTCTCACGGAGCGCCCGCCCGTGGTGGTCATCGTCGGGCATATCGACCACGGCAAAACGACGCTCCTCGATTACATCCGCAAAACGAACATTGCCGGCAGAGAATCGGGCGGCATCACCCAGCACACTGCCGCGTACGAGATAGAGCACCCTTCGACAAGCTCAGGGCAAGTAAAAAAAATCACGTTCATCGATACGCCCGGGCACGAAGCGTTCTCTTCGATGCGCAAACGCGGCGCGAACGTCGCCGATATCGCGGTGCTGGTCATCGCCGCGGACGAAGGCATGAAACAGCAGACCAACGAGGCGCTCGACCAGATCCTTGAATCGGGCTCTACGCTCGTGGTCGCCATCAATAAGATAGACAAACCGGAGGCGAATGTCCAGCGCATCAAACAACAGCTTGCCGAAAAAGGCATCCTGCTTGAAGGGTGGGGCGGCACCGTATTATCCCAGGAATTATCGGCGAAAACAGGCAAAGGAGTTCCCGAGTTTCTGGACCTGCTTCTGCTTGCGACGGAAATGGAAGAGCTGAGGGCGGACCCTAAAGCGGCGGCTTCGGGCGTCATCCTTGAAGCGCACAAAGACGCGAAAACGGGCATTGTCGCGACCCTGCTCATCACCAACGGCACCCTGCGCCACGGAGAATACGTCGTCTCCGAAACGGCCATGGGCAAGATAAAAAGCATGCAAGACGCGCAGGGCGACCGGCTTGATGCCGCGACGTTCTCCTCTCCGGTGGTCATAACCGGATTTGAAGAACTGCCCGCCGCCGGCAACGCGTTCGTGGCTGCCGCCGACAAAAAAACGGCCTTGGCGCTTAAAAAAGAAAAGCCGCGAGCCGGCTCCCAGCAACTGGCCGCGTCCGTTACCCAG
>MEYP01000019.1:10859-29700 GCA_001775835.1 Candidatus Azambacteria bacterium RIFCSPHIGHO2_02_FULL_52_12
TACGGCACGAGCGAAGCGCTCGAAAAACTCATCAACGGCCTGCAGTTTAAAAATGCCGGCGTACGGATTCTCAAAAGCGACGTGGGAGACCTGAATGAAAGCGATGTCTTGCTGGCAAAATCGTCCCATGCTGTCATTGCCGCTTTTAAAATCGGCATCCCCAATCCTGTTGCGAAACTCATCCAATTTTCCGGCGTTTCGGTCCTGTCCGCCGATGTCGTTTACAACCTCGTGGACGCCATCAAAGAAAAAATGCAGGACCTGCTCCCCCCGGAAGTCACCCGCACCGATCTGGGCAAGCTGGCGGTCCTGGCAACATTCAAATCGGACACATCGCGCATGATCGTGGGCGGGAAGATCACTGACGGGAAGATCAAAAAGGGTGCGAAGATCGACGTGAAACGAAAAGGCCTCCTGCTGTTTTCCGGCAAGATCTCACAGCTCCAGCACAATAAAAAAGACATGGACGAAGTATCGTCGGGCAACGAGTGCGGCATCATGGTCTCCCCGCTGGGGAACGTGGGAGACAAAAAAATAGAAACGGGGGACGATATCGTCATCTACGAAGAACAAGCGAAACCAAAAGCGCTTGAGCCGCTCGAACAGAGCCTGTCTTAATATGCCAGACCAAAAAAAGACCCGGGTCGACCAGGTGAACGAACTCGTGAAGGAAGAGGTCGGGAAAATCATCCTGCGGGAAGTGGACATCGACAGAAACCTGCTCCTGACGGTTACGCGCGTCAAAACGACCGCCAACTACAAGAGCGCGACGGTGTACGTTTCGGTGCTTGAGAAAAGCCGCGAAGCGGAGGCGCTTGATACGCTTCAAAAAAACACTTACGATATCCAGTACCGGCTCAACCGGACGCTCCGCATGCACCCAATCCCCAAGATCAGATTCGCCATCGATGTGCAGGGAGAAAAAGAGATGCATCTCGAGAAATTGCTGTCTGACATCGGCGAGAAACAAAAAAACAACGATTGATATCTTAATATTACGGCCTCATGGCGGAGTGGTTACGCAACGGTCTGCAAAACCGTGTACACCGGTTCAATTCCGGTTGAGGCCTCCAAAGCCCGGGTGGCGGAACTGGCATACGCACGGGACTTAAAATCCCGAGCCCGCAAGGGATTGAGGGTTCAACTCCCTCCCCGGGCACCCCCCATACCAAAACCCGCCCTGTAGAAGGGGCGGGTTTTGTGTTTAGAGGATGATTTCGATGGTCGCTTGGCGCAGACCGAATTGGATGGCGTCATGGCGCGTGGGCATCCAGATATCCACCCGATTATTGAACCGCTTATGCATGCGGTCATGCACGGTAAATACCTTGTCCCCGAAAAGATCGGGAATTCTGACACGCGCGCCAAACGGCAAGAAATTCGCCGCGATGGCGCCGTCATGCACCCGCTTGCCGTTTGCCATGATAAAGGGTGAATCGTCCGTTTGGTCGGGCGTGCTTGAGTAGGCGGTAATAGTCGCTTTCCTGGTGGCAACCAGCGCTTTTTCTTCGCCGACGACCCTATTCATGCCGTTACCGTCCGTCCGCATATCGGTTTTTACTATTTCATCCGTAGTGCTTGTGGTAGCGCTCACCGTCTGATTCATAAACGATTGATTTACCTCCACAGGAGCCGTTGTCGTGGCATAGGAGGGCATAACCATCGAAAATAACGCTAGAATGCTCAACATATTCATATACAGTGGCTTTTAATGGCTTTGCTTCAAAACAAAAACCCGAACCTATCGGGTTTTTTCACAATGAACGCAATGCTAGCATACTTTCAAAACGCTGTCAATGGTTTTGAGGGCGTCCGCCACATTGGGCACTCCTGCATTGGTAATGCATGCATCATAGCGCGCAAGGGCGCCACCTGTCCAAGCGCATGATGCGGCCGCTCCCCGTAAGAGCCAGTTGACCAACCTGTCGTTGAACGCCGCCGGATCATCTCTGAGGAGCGCCCGATAGGAGCCGAGAAATTCCTCATCCAGCGTGCGGTTGAACCGCTCCACGCGCGCGTTCATCTTCGGACTCCGCGGGTAGGCGTGGAAGTGCGTGATGCCGACCGTTGCGCACGCGGTCGCAAAGTGCAGGGCGAACTCGCTCCCGTTATCGGTCTCTACCGCGTCAGGACAGTCGGGAATCACGGTACGGGCGCGCATGAGAAAGTCCGCGGCGCTGCGGGAACCGTGGTTGGCGTATCCCGCGGCAAACGCGACCCGGCTTGCGGTGTCGATACCGGTGACGATGTAGCGCTTCACGCCGTCGATGAAGCGGACGACGGTATCCGTTTGGAGCACGCGATAGCCTTGCGGACGGCGCAGCTTCCTCCTGCATTTCTGCGGTTTTCGCTCCATGAGCCTCCCCGTCTTCCCCTGAAGCGAGAGGGCGCGCTTGAGGGAAAGCCACCCTTTCTTTTTCAGATCGGCAAGGATCCTGCCGACGGCGGAAGGGCTGATACGGCGCCCTTCTTGCGCAAGAAGGGGCACAATCTTGTCTTTGCCAAAACGGGGATGCGCTGGGCGCAGGGCAAGGATGCGCTCGATGACCGCGGAGGACGCCTCCCGCGTCCGCCGGCGTTGCGGAGCCGTGCTTCCCGGATTGAGCCCTTCCGGCTTGCCGCCGGATGCGGCAAGCTTTGCCTGCCAGCGGAACAAGGTGCGGCCCGACACCTTGAACGCTTCCCGGGTCGCTTCAGCTTTATGTTTCTCCCAGAATGCCAGGATGCGGACCCGGCGCTTCGCTTGTTCGGTGATCATATCCCTCAAGCGTAGCATGTACTCCCATGCCGCAATGAACCCTTTCGTACCCCTGAATTTGTTGAAAATCCTCATGACTCCTTGGATAGCAAGGAGTGCCATATGTATCTGAACTTATGCAAAGGTGCATAGGCGCGCCTCCATCTTCCCCATTCGCCCTATGCGGGTATTGCTCATCTTAAGGCCACCAGAATTTGTGATGAACTCAAGAAAGCAGGGAAACGATCAGGATTTTGATAGTCACTGATGTTTCCCTTGTCCGCCTCACTAGGGATCTTTTTTTACCAGAATGTAGATCCCGGCGAGAAGACACAAAAAACTAATAAAAAGCAGGTCAACAAAACGTTCTTCATCCCCCGGCCGCATGCGGGACATAACAACCCATGTTGCGACCATGAGAACAAGACTTAAACCAGAAAAAATAGCAGGAAATATTTTTTTTACCATGCCATCCTCCTTGGGTTAGAAAACTTCTTTTAAAGAACTCCCACCCCTCACCTCAAGGTCGAGAATTTCTTCACGAGCTTGAGAAAGGTGGAGGATCGTTGGTTTGAGTTTTTCTCAAAACCACCAACTCTCCCTTCTGTCCGACTGTTACGCAGTCGGACTTGCGGGGGGAACTTTACCATCTTTTGGGTATTGAGCAAAAGCCAAATCGCTGGCCTCGCTGATACTAATCATATATGTTCCCTATGTTACTTCTTCTTGTGGGGCTGGATTATTTTGTCGATGATGCCGTAGTCTTTGGCTTCTTCGGCGGACATGAAAAAATCCCTTTCGGTGTCTTTTTCTATCTTTGCGAATGTCTGTCCGGTGTGCGAAGCGAGTATCTTGTTCATGCGCTCTTTGAGCTTCAGGATATGCCGCGCGGATATCTCTATCTCGGTCGCCTGCCCTTCCGCGCCGCCCATCACCTGATGGATCATGATCTCCGCGTTGGGCAAAGCCATGCGCTTCCCCTTTCTGCCCGCCGCCACCAAGAACGCCCCCATGGACGCGGCGAGCCCCACGCAGATGGTGGAGATGTCGCATTTCAAATACTGCATCGTGTCGTACACGGCGAGGCCGGCCGACACCGAGCCGCCCGGGGAATTGATGTAAAACTGTATGTCTTTTTCTGGGTCCACCGATTCCAAAAACAAAAACTGGGCGATAACGACGTTCGCCACGGCGTCGTTGATGGGCCCTCCCAAAAACACGATGCGTTCTCTTAAAAGCCGCGAATAGATATCATACGCGCGCTCTCCGAAGTTCGTTTTTTCTATAACCGTTGGAATCAAGTAACTCATACGTTTAATAGGGTGAATACTTTCTCGTTCTTCATGATACTGGAAACATACTGCTTGAGCAACCTTTTGTCAACATCGGCTTTGCGGGCTTCATCATATCGCGCGAGCACCTGCTCTGTTTGCGCCTCCACTTCTTTCTCGTCAAGCTCGATATTTTCCTTTCTGGCTATTTCGGCAAGAATGAGCGCGACGCGCACGCGCACCTCGGCGCCTGCGCGAAATTCTTTTTTCAGGTCGTCCCGCGTCTTTTTAATGCCTGAAAGGTAGCTTGCAAAATCAACCTCCTCGCGCGCGACGCTAGCCTCCAGCTCCGAGATCATCTTGTTCGTCTCCTGGTCGACCAGCATATCGGGCAGGTCGATGGTCGCCTTCCCCGCGGCCTCTTCGGCGAACAATTTCCGGATACGCTCCTTTTCTTTGGCTTCTTTTTCTTTCCTGATATTTTCCGCAATGTCTTTTCCAAGCGCTTCAAATGTTTCGAACGCGCCGAGCGATTTGGCGAACGCGTCGTCAAGCGGCGGTAAAGTCAGCTCGTAGACGGCGTTCAGCGTGACCGTAAAATCAAGCAATTTCCCCCGCAATTGCTCCTGGTAGTAATCTTCCGGGACCTTCAATGAAAATATTTTCTCCTCTTTCGCCTGCATGCCTTCGATATGCTCTTCAAACCCGGGAATGAATTTGCTTTCGCCAAGGATCATCGGATGGTTGCGCGAGTCTCCGCCGTCGAGCTTGACCCCCGCGATGCGCACCGTAAAATCAAGCTCCGCCAAATCGCCTTTTTTCGCAGGACGCAAGACGAGAACTTCCTTCCGGCGCGATTTTTGGATATGCGCCAGGGTTTCTTGGACCTCCTCGGGCTTGAGCTCGGGCGTTTTTTTATCTGCCAGCGCTTTTTTGGCGAGAGCGTGGTAATCGGGCAAAACGACCTCGGGAACGAGCGCGATGGTGATCGAGAACAACAGCGGATTCCCGGGGGCGCATTTTTTTATCTCAACCTTGGGAGATCCCACGGGATTGAGGTCGTGCTCTTTGAAGATGGCTTTATACGTTTTTTCGATTGCGATATAGCCCGCCTCTTCAAACAGCCGCGCTTTGCCCACCTGTTTTTCCAGAATATCCTGCGGCACCTTGCCTTTGCGAAATCCTTTGATGTCCAGCTTGTGCGAAAGCGCTTCCGCGGCGCGCGGCATTTCAGCCGACACCGCGCCCTCCGGCAAGGCCACCTCAAACAGCATTTGAGATTTGGGAAGTTTTTTAACGGTCACTCCTTCCATAGAATAAAAATTAAAAACTTAAAACTATAGTGTCGCTTCGCGATATTTTTAATCATTCCGTGTTAGCAAAATACCAAAGTTTTGCACTTTTAGCTTTGAGTTTTGAGTTTTCTGTGCATTTCCATTCCTTCCTTGATCACTTTCTTCGCTTCCTCCGCGTTGCCCCACGAGACCACCTGCACTTTTTTGCCTTCCAGGTCCTTATACACTTCGTAAAAATGCGCGATTTCCTTGCGCAGATGCTCGGTCAGGTCGTCAATATCCTTGTATTCCTCCATGCGCGGGTCGCCCACGGCGACGCCGATGATCTTCTCGTCTTTATCGCCGTTGTCGATCAGGTTCAGCACGCCGATCGGCTTCACTTCAACCAGCACGCCGGGCAAAAGCGCATGCGTGGTCAGCACCAAGGCGTCCAGCGCATCGCCGTCGTGCCAGTGCGTCTGCGGCAGAAAGCCGTAGTCAAGCGGGTAATACACGGACGAATAGAACACGCGGTCGAGCTTGATAAGCCCCGTTTCTTTGTCCATTTCGTACTTATTGGAAGATCCCCGGGGAATCTCAATGATGACGTTGAATTTCTCGGGAGCTTCTTTGCCTAACGGAACATTCGCAAGGTTCATGGGTTTATGTGGTTATTTTTCTTCTGTCGCTTCCTGCTCGGAAGCGTGCTCTGCGGTTTGGGCCGCGCCATCCTCTGCCTCGGACGTTTCAACGGCGGGCGTTTCAGCTTCAACGGGCGCGGGCGTCAATGATTGCACGTCTATCTTCCAGCCCGAAAGGCGGGCCGCCAAACGCACGTTCTGCCCGCCCCTGCCGATGGCGAGCGAAAGCTGGTCATTCGGTACGATGACTTTCGATTCTTTTGTCTCTTCCTTGATCTCCACGCTCACCACCTTCGCCGGAGAGAGCGCGTTGGAAATGAGCACCGCGGGGTCGCTAGACCACTCAATGATATCGATCTTCTCGCCGTTGATCTCGGAAATGACCGTGCCGACTCTCGTGCCTTTCTGCCCCACGCACGAACCGATGGGGTCCACGCTGTCTTGCGTCGTGGCAACGGCGATCTTGGTGCGCGACCCGGCTTCCCGCGCGATGGCTTTTATCTCCACCACGCCGGTCGCTATCTCGGGCACCTCCATTTCAAACAGCTTCTTGACCAGCGAAGGGTGCGACCGCGACAAAACGACCATCGGCCCCTTGGACGTCATCTCCACTTTCACGATGTACACTTTGAGCCGGTCGCCGATGCGGTACCGTTCGCCGGGGATCTGGTCTTCAAAATACATGACGCCCGACGTCTTCCCCAGGTCGAATATGATATTGCGCCATTCAAGCCGCTGGACCTGCGCGTTCACCGCCTCGCCTTCTTTCGATTTATATTCCGAGAGCACCATTTCGCGCTCCGCTTCCCGCAGACGCTGGATGATGACCTGTTTTGCCGTCTGCGCGGCGATCCTGCCGAAATCCTCATAGGCCTCTAAGTCGAACATTATTTCATCGTTCACCGCCGCGTCGGGTTTGATTTTCTGCGCTTCGCCCTGCATGATGTGCCGCTCCGGGTTGAACGTCACTTTTTTCACCTGCTCCTCCCCTTCGATAATCTGAACTTGAGGTTCCTGATAATCCTCTGCCGCTTCCCGGGCGATGTCTTCTTCGGTTTTGAGCATGCTTTCATCCACCACGACCTTCACCTGGTGCATGGTGATGGCGTTCGTGTGCGGGTCCATCTTCGCGCGGATGATCTGCCCTTTTTCCCCGTAATCTTTTTTATACGCGGCGGCAATGGCCATCTCAATGGTTTCGATGACCTTTTCTTTGGCGATCCCTTTCTCTTCCGCGATCTGGTTGACCGCCGACAAAAATTGTTTGGTGTCTAGCATGAAGTATAGAAGTTAGAAACTAGTATCTAGAAAATAGAAGAAAAACAAAATAATCTTGTTCCCATTCTATTTTCTAACTTCTAGATTCTAGATCCTGTTAAAATAAAAGTCCGTTCCGGAAGAACAGACATCGTCTATCGTAGCTGATATATCTAGTATAGAAAATAGCAAATAACTTGTCAAGTCAAAATGTGGATATGCCCAGATGTGAAAAGCCCGCCAGGAAATGTAATCCTAGCGGGCTTTCGTTTTTGAACGAGAGAGAGACCAAGTTTTTATTTGTCCCTACTAATGTTATTTTGGAGTGTAGCTTGGCCCAATGACCATCCACGCCAGAAATATAACCGCCACTATTCCAAGAAATAATCCCATTCCATCCTCTCCTCGCTCTGTCAAAGAGCTGTGCTAGCCGGTTCTTCCAGACTAGATTGGGTGTTCTTCACCCGATTTTTCCATTATAGCACCTTTTTATACCCTTGTCAAGCCCTCTAGAAAGTCTACAAGAAGGCGGACGCCGAAGCCCGAGCCGCCCTTGGGGCGGTACGTGTTTTTTTCAGACAGCATCGCGGTGCCGGCGATGTCGATGTGCGCCCAGCTTTTGTGGTCGCCGATGAATTCTTTCAGGAACATTCCCGCGGTGATGGTTCCCGCGCCCTTGCCCCCGATGTTCTTCACGTCGGCTATCTCGCTTTCTATCTGTTTCTTATACGCTTCGTCCAAAGGCATCCTCCACACTTTTTCCCCCGTTTTTGCGCCTGAAACGCCAAGCGCGGCCGCAAGCGCATCGTCGTTGGAAAGAAGTCCCGCGTAATGGCTCCCCAACGCCACCACGCACGCGCCGGTCAGCGTTGCCAAGTCGATGACATGTGTCGGCTTGAAGTTCGACACGGCAAAGTGCAGGGCGTCGGCAAGGATGATCCTGCCCTCCGCGTCAGTGTTTTGCACCTCTATCGTCTTGCCCGACGCGGTCTTCACGATATCCCCCGGACGGTACGATTTGGAGCTGGGAAGATTTTCCACCGCCGGCACCACGCAGGCGACAGACACGGGAAGTTCCAGCCGCACCGCGGTGAAAAACGCCGCCATGACCGCCGCGGCGCCTGCCATATCCATCTTCATCTCTTCCATGTTTTCCGACGGCTTGAGCGATATCCCGCCCGAATCAAAACATACGCCTTTGCCCACTAATGCGACAGTCGGAATTGATTTATCGGTTGCAGGGCTCGCCCCGTTATCCCGATGCTTCGGGATAACGGGGTCATATTCAAGCACGATGAGCACAGGCTCGTTATCGGATCCGGCTCCCACGGCAAGAATGCCGTTCATGTTCATCTCGGCAAGCTCTTTTTTATGGTAAATGGTGCAGGTTACGTTTTTATGCTGCTTGCTCAAAGCCTCTGCCGTTTCGGCGAGGAATTTTGGCGTTACGACGCTCGCGGGCTGGCTGGTGAGATTGCGCGCGAAATACACGGCTTCCGCTACGACAACGTATTTGTCCAGGCTCTTCTGCCACGCCGCGATGTCTTTTTCTTCGATGATCTCGGGCAATAAGAATTCAACATCGGTGATGACCGCCTTGGGCGCGGGGTCTTCTTTTGGTTTTGTCTTGTACGCGTCGAACGCATACAGCGACAACGCCGCGCCTTCGAAAATGGCGCGCAGACGATCCTCGGCGGATTGCCGGGGCGAGCCGAACAGGGTGAATGAGACTTTGTGCACGTGCAGTTTTTCCGCCGCGGCGATTCCTGCGCTCGCCGCATTCCTGATTTTTTCGGCATCCAACTCCTCTTTCTTCCCGAGCCCGCACAAGATGATCCGCTTGTACATCGTGTCGTCCGGATACAATACCGCGACTTCGCCGAATTTTCCCGAAAAATCCTTGTGCGCGAAATGTTTTTTTATCCGCAGGAAAACGGGAAACAGCTTCTCGGCATCCTTTTCCGCCGTTTCCTTTTTAAACCCCAGCCCGCAGGGGATCTCTTCCCCTTCGAAAATGCCGAACACTACCGCCTTTTTCTCGGAAATCCAGTTCTGGTTCAACGAAAATTTTACTTTCAATGAGTTATCCATGCATTAGCTGTTTATCAAATTTTCCTGTTGTTGTCAATCATTCACACCCCCCATCAACATGTTCAGCCCTTGGGAGTTCGACTCCCAAGTGATATACTTAACCATATGCGGAAAGTAACATTTGCAAACGGGGAACATTTTCATATATTCAACAGGGGAACTGAAAAAAGAACTGTCTTCATGGATGCCGGCGACCATGAACGCTTTCTCGAAAGCATGGAGGAATTTAACGCGCGCGATCCCATCGGGAGTCTCTACGAACATTCATTCCAAAAGCACCGACTTGGGAGTCGAACTCCTAAGTCGGAAAAGCTGGTGGATATCGTTTGTTATTGCCTGAATCCGAATCATTACCATCTCATCTTAGAACAGGTGAGCGATTATGGCATCATTAAGTTTATGCAGCGATTAGGCACGGGATACACCAACTACTTTAACAAAAAGCATGAACGCACTGGCGCGCTTTTTCAAGGAAAGTATAAAGCCATCCATGTGGATTCAAACGAATATCTTCTCCACCTTAGTGCGTATATCAACCTTAACGACAAGGTTCACCAACTTGGGAGTTCGACTCCCAAATCGAGCTGGGAGGAATATATAGAGTTTCGTGAAAAGAATTTTTGCAAAAAAGAGATTATTTTAGACCAGTTCAACTCGCGCGACGAGTATAAGAAATTTGCGGAAAGCTCTCTTGTAGATATGATCGAAAGAAAGAAGATAGAAAAGCTTTTGCTTGAGTAATCGTCTTTTGGAATACTTGGGAGTCGAACTCCCTTGGAAGTTCGACTCCCAAAAAACACCCCCGCTCCTAATACGAGGGTGTTTTTGCCCGTCCTCTTTTCACCTCTTCATCACAATTTCTTCAGGAATCCGAAGATGTCTTGGAAATTGGTAATGATCAGGTCGATGACGGTCTCTCCTTTCTTGGAAGTCAGAATGGTGTAGTCCGACGAGCGGGCCTTGTTGTTCGAAGCGTCAACCGACTCAACCTGGAAGCGGTACACCGAACCGGGCTTGAAGGAGGTGATGACCGCGACATGGCTGGTCGTCAGCTCTTTGTCCAGGCGCGATGAATCCGTGGAAGCGCCCTTGGCAACCCCTTCCTTCCAGAATATCTGCGAGCTGGACGGCTCGTCGGTCTCCCAGTAGACGATAGTCTGCGTCCGTTCCGTCTTGCCAGGGAACAGGGTGGACTCGGACCTTACTTTCGCAATGACCGGCGCCTGCACGTCCGTGATCGTCCGGATGGTGCCGATCACCTTGGACGCGACCCCTCCCGTAACGTCGGCGCTTGAGATCTCAATGAGGAAGTTCGTATTGGACGGGAGGTTGACGGCGGAAACTTCATGGTCTTTGACGAACTCGGGCTTGCCCTGCGTCTTGCCTTGCTTGGCATCAAGCTCGCCATCGACGAACGGCGTGTATTTTATCTGCGACGTGGATATCACGTTGGTCTTCCACGCGACCGTGACGGAGTTTTCAGAGATCTTTTTAAATGAGTAGTCTACGATGATGGGGAGCTCCGCTTTTGTTTCGAATATGAAGTCGCGGGACTTCCCTTCGGGACCGACTTTCGCCTTGGAGCGTATCTGGAAGTGGTACACCGTTCCCGGTTCCAGGCCGGGGATGACCACGGTGTGCGCGGTCACTTCTTCCTGCGCCTGGCCCACTTGCAGGGTGTACGGCTCTTTCGCTTTCGCGTCGTATTCATCCGCAGGCACCAGAGCGATGGTGGAATTGGATGCCTTGTTCGTTCTCCATGAAATGGTCACCTTGTCCGACTCCACCTCCACTTTCGGCACACCGCCAAGAATGTTGGGCGGGGTCACTTCCTGCGTGATGTCGGAAATGGTGTCGGTGATGTCGGACGTGATATCCTCCAGATCCTGCAAAGATACGTCTTCCGACACCGACTGCAGGATCGCCTTGAATTGCCGCGTCGCTTCGGCCAAGCTCTTCGCCTTGTTCGCTTGCGATATCTGCTTGTCTTTCAGTTCTTGGAGTTCTTTTTTCAATGCCTCAAGCTGTTCTTTGGTCGTTCCCGCCCCTTCGGCGAGCGTAATCGTCGTGAAAGACTGGTCGCCGGTATAGGCCCGATTGCCGGTCGCGTCCGCTGAAGTTATCTTGAAATTATACGACGTGCTCGGGTTCAAGCCGGAGATCGTCGCGGTATGGTCCGCCGACCGCTCTTCCGACCCGCTCAATGCGCCGTAATTCAGGGTCGTCCCGTATTTCACCAGCGAATCAGCCGGTTCGTCGGTAAGCCACGTAATCGTCGCCGACGTTGCGGTGATATCCCGGATGACGACGGAACTGATGAGCGGGGGAAGCGTGTCCGTTGCGGAGCTGGTTGTCGGGCGCGCGACTATCTGCGTCGCCGATGTCGTGCAGGTGACGAGCGCGGTTATTTCCCCGCCCGACCGGTTCAAAGACCTGACTTGCGCGTAATACGTCTTGCTGGGCGTCAGGCCGGTGAACGTGTTCGCGTGCGCGGTCACGTAATCGGCCGTGGAGCGGCTCGTCGTATCGATGGTGCCGGTCGGATACTGCGCTATCTGCGCTCCGGAGAACCATTCAGTGCCGCTGCCGGGGCTGTAATCTTTCAGCGAGATTTCCGTCGTGGCAACATGGTCGGTCGTCCACGCCACGATGGCGGTGACGTCGGTCGCGGTGCATGTTGCGGCGACCGTGATAGTCGGCGGCGTCTGCGTCGTCGTCGAGAATGTATTCACCGCGGATTCGTCATACTGGGTATATGAAGCGCTGGCTGAATTTTGATCCGTGGAGCGCACTTTGTAGTAATACGTCGCGCTGTACGCCAGATTTGAGATGGTTGCCGTGTGCACGAATTTGCCGTTGCCGTCCGGCGTGGTCACCTGCACCGTGGAGCCGACGGTGGTCGGGCTGGCCGTCATCGCGGCGCTTGAAGCCGCGTAGAAAACCTGTGAATCGGATGCCAGGTCGGTCTTCCACGTGACGCTTGCCGAGTCGAACGAAGGGGTCACCACGATGCTATTCGCAACGATCGCGGGACCGCTTGACGTCGTAAAGGTATAGCCGGCGCCGGATGCGTCTTCAAACACGCAGTTGCCGGTCGCGTCGCACACTTCCACGCCGTAGCGGTACGCAAGGGCCTTGGTCAAACCGGTAAGCCCGACCGAATGCGCGGCCGTCGCGCCGACGGACGCCACCGTCACATACGTCGGATTGCCGAATTTATAGACGTATTTGTCCCTTCCTGTTTTTGACGCATTGACATTGTTGGTGAAGTCCGTCTGCGCCGCGTAATACACGGAAGAGTTCATGGCAAGCGATGCGTTGTCGGTGGAGTTGAAGGTAACGGTTGCCGACGTCGCTTTCACCGCCGTGCTTGAAACTGTGTTTGCCGAAGGCGCCACCGTGTCGTCCGCGGAGGTCTCATTCTGATTCAGCGTACCGTCCGGTTGCGCGGCGAAGTACGCGCTCGATTTTACCGAATAATTGCCGGCGGCGTTTTTCATGGACAGCCGGTAGCGGTAATACAGCGCGTTGCTCAATCCCGAATGCAGGTAGTAATTGGTCGAGATGGTCGGAATGGTGATGAGGTCGGAATAGGCGGAATACGCGCTGTTGTCCGTGGACGTCGCGTATTCAAGCCGGTACAGGGAGAAACCGGTGGAGGTAGACACTTCCCAGCTGATGAACGTGCGCCAGGTCGAAGTGGATGCTTTGGAAATATCCTGCACCGAAATCCCCGCGGCAAGCGGCGGCAAGAGCGCCGATACGGTCGTCGTCGCCGTTTGCGTGTTGCCGAACGTGTCGCGGAACCTGAAGTACGCCGATTTAGGGTCGATTATCGAGCTGAACCCGTGCGAAAGCGTCGTTGCCGCCGTCAGCGTCGTCCAGCCATAGGTGGTAAGCGCGTCGGCGGTAGACGTTGCCGAGATCATGTACTGCGTCGTCGTCGCGTCCGTCGGACTAGGGATGGTTAGAGTACCGCTCCCCGAAGTTCCCGCGACGCCGGCGTCGAATGTGATACTGCCTGTCGGAGCAACAATATCATAGTTGATCGTATTTGACGTTGCCCACTGTAAAGCGCTTCCCGATTCGTTGTCCGTTACGGCGATGCGCGCCACGATAGTGGCCGACGAGCCAAGGCCCGGATTATAATACGCCGTCACCGTCGTGAACGTCGTGCCGTCCGCGTTGGTGTTAGACTTTCCGGCAACCGAGTCGACGCTTCCGTCGGAATATGTCGTAATGGTCGATGTGGCATACGCGCCGCCGTTTAAGGAAGCCGCAAATGCAGTCGTCACATAGCCGGGCGTTACCGCGCCTTGCGCCGTGTCCGCGTCGCGTACTTGGAATTTCACCTTCACTTTGCCCGTCGTGCAGTTTGCATCCGTATCGTAAATGTTGCACTGGCGGATGACGATACTGCTGTTGGTTGATGTCGCGTAGCCCGACGCGTCCCCGTCGGTTTGGGTGCCGTTGAATTCCGGCACCGCGTTTTTCAGGTTGCTGTTGGTGTCGGTGTTTGAAATGTTGCCGTAGGCGTCTTTGATGCGCGCCGTAACCGTTTCCGATCTGCCGGAAAGCGTCCATGTCCATGAACCCACTATTGACGCGGTTGACGTCGCCGTGCCCCAGCTGTCTGCGCTCATATTAACCGTCCCGTCGCTGTTCGCCCCGCGCCATATCGCCGGCGTGCTGGTGGCAAATTGGACTTGCATGCTTTCGGTAGCGGTGTCGCCGGTGATGCCGGTCAAGGAAAGCGTCGCCGTCGTGCCGGATGCTTCCACGCTTGAAGAAGAGCCGTTGATAAGAAGCGATGTCGAGGTCAGCACCGGCGCTTTCTTGTCAAAGATAGCAAGCACGCCATCGTTGGACTGGTCGCTTTGCGATGAGAGCGGCCCTGATGAGGCGCTCTGCCCGTCGTGCACGAGCACGCGAAGGCCGAGGTTCGTCAGATAATACCCTGCGAGATTCGTATCGTTGGAAGTCGTCCATATCAGTGAATTATCCTGGCCGGCACTAATGGTGGAATCGGCAATCGTTGCTCCGGTGGATGTTGCAATGATCCATACGGGGGTACTGGACGCCATGACGGTGTTCACGCGCGTCACATGGCCGCTTGAAACATAGGTTGGCCAGGTCCCGCGGGTAATGCCCGACAGCGTGCCCGTGCTGGTGGCGTTGCCGGTGTAGCCGATAACTTCCTGGTTGATCTGGATAAATCCTGATGCCGGCATCTTGGTTGTGTCCGAAATGACCAGCGTGCTGGTACTGCTTGCGGTCAGCGCCGCGCCGGCATCATACAAAAGATATCGCTGATACGCCGGACTTGTTTTGACGCTCTGCGAGCTATCGGTCAACTTATAGGTAACGCTCACATTGCCGTCCGCTCCCTGCGTCGGCACGATATTCGTCACCGCGGACGCCTGCGCTATGGTTCCTCCGCCGCCTTCGCCGAAGTTCTGCACTCCGTCCGGCCGCGCCACAACACCCGCGGTGGAACGTACGGTGATGATGGCATTGGTATCTTTCACGCCTACCCGATACTTGTAATACAGCGCGGTATTCAGGTTTGTGTGAACGTAAAAGTTGGTAGCGCTTGAGGCAATGACCGTCACGTAGCTGAAGCTCCCGTAGGTAATGTTATCGTTTGAAGTCGCGTAGTCAAGTTTATACGAAGAGAAAATGGTGGAGGTGGACATCTCCCATGAGATATAGAGCTTATAATCTTTCGGCGTCACATTCACATTGGATACATCCTGCACGATAAAATTAGTGGATGAAAGCGGCATGACGGTGGACGCAGTTGTCGTGCTGGTCTGTTCATTGCCGTACGTATCGCGGAATTTTACATACAGGTTTTTCTGCTCAATATCGGAGTCAAATGTCCATGTTCGCGCCGTCGGTCCCGCGCCGTTCAAAGTAGTCCATGCTGTAGTGGCCGGCGTGACCGCCGTCGTGCCGTCCGAAAGCGTGCCGTTGTTATTGGTACTGCCGTCGGACGCGGTATCGGAAATCATGTACTGCGTCGTCGTCGCGTCAGTCGGATGATATAAAGTTAACAATGCGCTGGAAGATACGCCCGCAACACCCGCGTCAAATTCAAGCGCCCGCGGCGACGCATTCACCGGTTTCACCGCGTCAAATGCAATCGTATTGGATGTCGCGTACACCGCGGGACTGCCCGGGGTCGGCGGCGTGCTTGCGGAGTTTGCAAAAGTTACTTCGTTGTCCGTTATCGCCGCTCGCACTAAAATATTTTGCGAGGTAGTGATGCCGTCATGTGCCGGACTCCAGTATGCCGTCAGCGTCGTATACGCGGGATTGTATCCTCCCGCAGCATCGGCGCTTGTCGTTGCGACGGTGGACGTTGCGGTTGCCGTCGCAAGCAATTCAGAAGCGGTTGACGTTGCCCAAGATGTCCCGCCGTTTGTGGAGTACGCAAAAGTAGTATGAACTTTCCCTTGCGGTGAGAATGGCGATTCACCGGCATCAGGGTCGCGCATGGAATACTTGATCTTTATCTTGCCCGCCATACAGCTTGCGTCCGTGTCATACACATTGCATTGGCGGATGACGATCTTGTTGTTTGACTTCGTTTCGTAGTTGGATGCATCCGCGTCGGAGAGGGAAACGTTTTCAAATTGCGGTGCGCGATTATACACAATCGTTGCCGGTTGCGCGAGGTCAGCCGATGATATCGCATTCCCATAGACATCCTTTACTTTTATATATACCGTCTTTGAGCGCGAACCGGAAGAAGATAATGACCATGATTTTGTATACGTCGCAAGCGCGCCGGAAGAAACAAACTCATAGGTGCCGCTCACCGCGACATCGCCCGTCGCGGAATTGGTCGTCGTTGCGGTGCCGTAGTCGGTGCCGTTGTTGGAAAACAATAAATACACGCCGTTTGCCGCGGCAGACAGCTCCGACAAATTCGTCAAACGAACGGTTACGCCGGTCGTGTCGGCAACGCCGTCGCTGTCCGCATCGGTGTACTGCACGTTCACGCCCGTGCCGGTACCGGTGGTCAATGGCAAAGCGGTGAATGTCGGCGTCACCGTGTCTTTGGCAACAGACAGCGAACCGGCCGTCACAGTACCGGTGTTGCCGGCAACATCAATGATCTTGACGGTCAGGGTCTTGGTGCCGTCGGCGCCCAGGTCGGTGATGGACTGGGCGTTGCCCGTAAGGGTGTATTGCGTTGAAGCCGCGCTCGTCGTCACCGTCACATCATTCGTCAGGAGCGCCCCGCTAAGATACAGATGCGCCACCCCCGCATATTCCGTCGCCGGCGATGTGAAGGTCGCCGTAAATCCGGTGTTGGTGCCGTTCAGCGCATCGGCAACCGCCGTCCCGCCGGTTGCCGTAAAGGCGCCGATGGTCGGCGCATTGGGCGCAGTGGCGTCAATCGTGATAGAAAGGTTGCTTCCAGCAACCGAGGCGTTGCCCGCCGGGTCGGTCTGCTTGGCGTTCATCGCGGCATGCGTTCCTTCAGACAACGCTGAAGCGGTGATGGTGACGGTGCTCGAGGAGCACGCGCCGGTGCCCACCGAGGCGGTGTTGTCATACAGGGTGACGGTATCGCCTGACACGCAGCTCACGGTGAAGTCCGGGGTCGTGTCCGAGGTGATATTGTCCGTGGACGAAGAACCGAGGTCGGTGCCGGCGGTCATGTCGGGCGCGCCGGGGGCGGCGGAGGCCGCCGTATCCAAAGTAAACGCGGTGGAAGTGGCGGCAACGGAGGCGTTGTTGGCATTGTCCGCATCAGCAATAGTCACGCGCACGCGCGCGGTGGTTGAATACACTCCGGGCGCCGTGGAAGTCGCCGCCCATGTCGCTGAAAATGTATCATAACTTACATCGCTTGAAAGCGACGTTGTGGAAGTCGCGTTTGCGCTCAATTCGCCAGAATTAACAATGGTATTCCATGTTGCTCCGTTATCAGTGCTGTACTCAAAAGACGGTTTCACGCTCCACTGCGACGACAAACTCCCGACACCTCTCGTTTTATAAAAAATTCGCGTCGTGCCCCAGAGGGGGTCCGTGGTGGTCGCGTTTTGATAACTGTATACGCCTTGTCCGCCCGACGGATAACTTGCGTCAAATTCGCCCGCCACGCCAAACCGCCAGTTTGTGTTGCGTCCGGAGTCATCACACCCGTTCGTGCAGTCAATTTTATTGCTTGCGTCCGTGTTATTGGAATCTTGCACATCAAGGTTAGATACGGTGCGCGTGCCCGCAGCGGTTATATTCCATGATGATGTTGGCGTTCCGCTCCGCAGTTTGAGTTTGTTGCCGATGCCGGTCCCGCTCAAAGTCAGCGTGCCGGAAATCGTCTGCGTCGTGCCGGCGGCAAATGCCAACGTGCTCGTCGCGGTTGCATTCTTCGTCAAATTATAAAAAGTAGTGGACCCGGAAATCGTCTGCGTACTGTCAAGCGTGTTGTTGGTGAATGCCACGGTGCCGCTGTTGTGGGAAAAGGTGCCTGCGGTATGCGTAAAATCATTGCCGATAGAAAAAGTGCCCGATGGCGCCGTGAAGTTGCCGGTCGTCTCCGTGAAAGTGCCGTTCACTGTCAGCGCGGTGGTAGAGCCGCCCACGCTCAATGTCTGTCCGGCGGTCTTGTTCACCGTCAGGTTGTTGAAGGTCTGGGATGCCGCCGTGCCGTTGATGGCGCTTGAGCTTCCGGTGAACGTCACTGTTCCCGAACCCGGGGTGAACGTGCCGCCGTTGTTGGCCCAGTCGCCGACAATGGAAATCGTCTGCCCATTTGCCGCGAGTGTGCCGCTTGCTACAGTCATCGTTCCCGCGAGCGTAAGCCCGGCAGCCGGCTGAAATGTCGCCTTATTCGTATTGATATCGTTGATGTTCAAAGAATAATAATCCGTCGCGCCAAAATCTTTTATGGTCAGGGTTTCCGCGATATCCCGGCCGACGTATTCAACGGTGCCGGAATCAATGTCCCAGTTCGTAAATGAAAGCGTTGTCTCATTTCCCTGTAAGCGCAGTGTGGCGTTGTTAACAAAGGTAGTTCCGCTTAAGTTGAATCCGCCAAGCGATAAAATACCGGTGGTTGTCGTTGCTGTGGTAAGTCCCGATAAGTTTGCCGGTAAAGAAAACACCGAGGTTGCTCCGCCGGCAATGGTTAAATTTTTATAACTATAGTTTTTGAGCGTATACGAAGCCGCTGTCCCATCGTAAGCAACCGTACTCCCCGCATCCAACTGTGGATAGGTGGCATTCGCCGTAATCGTTTCCCCTCCCTGCAGTTGCAAATTTCCGCCGTTTGACACGACAAAAGTTCCGCCAGAGCCATTCACCGTAAGGTTATTCCCGTTTAAGTCAAGCGTGCCGGCAGTAACCGTAACATCCTGGTTTGCCCCATTCAGGGTAAGAGCCGTTCCAAGACTCGCCGCGCTCCCTGCCGTTTTGTTCACCGTAACATCCCCGTCGGGCAGTTGATTCCCTGCCGACGCTCCTGTCGCGCTCACAGTCTGATTCGCGCCACCCGTAAACTTCACGTTGGCGGTGCCGAGAATGTCGCTGGATGTCCCAGCCGTGGAAGCCGTG
>MEYP01000020.1:0-15071 GCA_001775835.1 Candidatus Azambacteria bacterium RIFCSPHIGHO2_02_FULL_52_12
AGCTGGCGGAGCTTTTGCCAAGCGGTGGCCGCCGGATGCGCAGGTTATCGGCAAAGACATTGCGCGGTTTCACGTGATGATGTGGCCGGCGATAGTGCTGTCGCTCGGGCTTGCGTTCCCTAAAACCATGCTCATCCACGGGCACATCGCCATTGAAGGAAGAAAGATGTCGAAATCGCTCGGGAACGTGGTTGATCCGTTCGAGATGATACGGATTTTTGGGAAAGAGGCGTTCCGCTATCTTTTATTGCGCGAGATTCCTTCGCTTGACGACGGCGATTTTTCGTTCGAGGGCTTCCGCCGCCGCTACGCCGCCGATCTCTCGAACGGGCTGGGCAATTTGGTATCGCGCGTCTCGACGCTGGGAGCGCAGCATGCGGCCCGCCCGAACGTACCCCGCCAGAATGACCCAGTCGGGCTGGCGTCCGGTACGGGCGAGGGGAGCTTTACCGTTTCGCATCCTTTGGGGAATACGCATAAGATCGCCTTCGGGGCATATCAGAGCGCTATTGACCGTTTTGATTTTCGTGATGCGCTTGCCGAGATATGGCGCGTTGTCGGGGACGCCGACAAGCTCGTAGATGAAAGCAGGCTGTGGAAGATGGCCGCCGGTGATCCGTCACGCGCAAAAAAAGTCTTTGAAGAGCTCGCCGGGCACATCGGAGCCGCCGCCTTGATGCTTGCGCCATTTATGCCCGAAACTTCACAAAAGGTTTTGGGAGCGCTCGGCGTTTCTGAAAATGCCGCCAAAAACGATTCTTGGGATATCTCTTTCAAGAAGCCGGAACAGCCGTTGTTCCCGAGAATAGAATCTAGTATTTAGAATCTAGAATGGAAACACGTCCACATTTATTTCTTCTATTTTCTAATTTCTAGCTTCTAGATTCTATGTTGTTCGACACGCATACCCATGTGAACCTCGGCCAGTTTGATGCCGACGCCGACGCGGTGATCAAGAGGTGTCTCGATGAAAATATCTGGATGGTGAACGTCGGGACGGATTTGGCGCATTCTGAAAAAGCGATTGTATTGGCGCATCAGTATGATAAAGGCGTATATGCGTCGGTTGGGCTTCATCCCAATGACGCGGCCATTGATATTGATTTCTCAGTATTTGAAAAACTCGCCCGCGACGAGAAGGTTGTCGGCATCGGCGAGACGGGACTCGATTATTTTCGTACGACGGAAAAAGACAAACAGGAGCTGCAGAAGGAGTCTTTTATGAAACACATCGAACTTGCGCAAGAGGTCGAAAAACCCCTCATTATCCATTGCCGTAACGCGCACGAAGATTTACTGAAATTACTAAAAGCTAACAGCTATAAGCTAAAAGCTGAACCCGGGGTGATGCATTTTTTCACCGGCACGAAAGACGACGCGCGCGCGTATCTGGAGCTCGGAATGTATATTTCGTTTTCGGGCGTCATCACCTTCGCGAAAGAATACGAAGATCTCGTGCGGTTCGTGCCGCTTGAACGCATCGTGGTGGAAACCGACGCGCCGTATGCCGCGCCCGTGCCGCACCGTGGGAAGCGCAACGAGCCGTCGTTCGTGCGCTTTACCGCGGGAAAAATAGCAGAGCTCAAGGGCGTGAGTTTTGAGGAAGTTGCGGAAGTGACAACGCGCAACGCGCGCGTGTTATTGAACGTATAATTATTTAATGCAAACAACCTTATTCCACGGGAGCGGCATGTTTCTTATTTGTGCCGTTCCCGAGGTTTGGCTAGAAGCAAAAAACAGCAAGAGCTCATTGATGATGATCCACGCGGAAAAGATAATAAGCAGGCCCGTGAGCGTCTTTTTGATGATACCGATGCCTTCGTTGCGCTGGCCGGGGCTCGCGCCCGAAATAAGTATCTTAAATCCTCCCCACGCGATGGCGAATGTGGCGATGACCGGCGCTATCGTCCACATAAGGAAGTTGATGACGGTTTGGCCTAAGGTATAGAGATGGCAGAGGGTGCATGGAGTTGTGGGTGTATCGGATGCGCCGCTTCCACCACACGGAACAAGTCCCGCAGAAAACGCAAAAAACGGCACGAATATAATGGTCAGCGCCGCTAACATAATAAAGGATTTTCTCGGCATGATTTCATTGTAGCACGCCCTTCCTTTTCTCTCCAAAATCTGCTACACTGGCACATATGCAAATCACTTGGTACGGACAATCCTGTTTTAAGCTGGCGGGCGCGGAAGCCACGATTATCATTGCTCCGTTTGACCGGTCTTTGGGGATCAATCCGCCCAAAGGGAGGGCGGATATCGTGATGCTCGCCGGCACCGCGAAAGGCGGCGCATCATTGCCCGCTGATGCGGGATTCGTCATTTCCGGTGCGGGAGAATATGAGATAAAGGGAGTTATGATAGAAGTGTTTTCGCAGGATGGCGGCCCGCCCGAACGTACCGTTCGGTACGGGCGTGGTTTTGTGTCCACGCTCAACATCGACGGCATTTCGGTATGCCATATCGGCAATGTGAAAAAAGAGGACATCGATGGCATGCTCGACAAAATAGGCGATGTTGATATCCTGCTTATTCCTGTGGGAGGGCCGTATCAAATCGGTAAAGAAACGGTGCATGCGTTAAGCGCCGAGGAGGCGGTCGCGGTTGCGGGCGAGCTCGAGCCGCGCATCATCATTCCGATGCAGTATAAGATTCCCAAGCTTTCGGTGGAGCTGACGGGCGCGGACAAATTCCTCAAAGCCATGGGCGCGGGAAACGGGGAGCCGGTCGACAAGCTTGCCGTCAAGAAAAAAGATTTGCCGCAGGAGGAGACGAACATCGTCGTGTTGTCGCCCAACCAAGCATAAATTACCATGCCCAGTAATACAACTTCCAGCGCGTTCTTCTCTTTCTTCACTTGGAGAATACCAAAGGCAAAGAGTAGCTCTATTCGTTTTAGCGCCACCGTACAACAGCAGAGAGAAGAACGCGGACATGCAGCCCAACGCCTAAGATATCCCATGAAAACAATACAAGGTCACAAATTATTTAACATACACTTCATAGCTCGTCGTCCTAAGGCGTTGGGCTCTGGAAGATGATATACTGGGGATGGAAAATTTTTTGCAAAAATTGAAGAATAAGCCGGAGCCGGTGCGGCGCAAGATATTTTTCAGCGCGATGGTCTCGTGCGCCGTCATCGTATTTTCACTGTACGTATTTTCCGTTACGCGTTCCGTGACGGTCGTCATCGACCAAGAAAAGCGCGCCGCAAAGGGAGGGCTTTTGGGAGAGTTCAGCCTGCCCAGCCTGAAAGACAGCGTAAGCGCGAACGTGAAGGATATCATGCAGAGCATGAAGAAATAGAAACTAGAAATTAGAAAGTAGAATCTAGAACTAAGGAGTCCAAACTTCTATTTTCTAGATTCTAGCTTCTAGATTCCACAACTATGCCAGAAGAAGAAAAATTACAAGCCATCGGAAATATCGAGCCGCGGGAGCTCGTGCAGGAGATGAAGGAGTCGTATCTGGACTACGCGATGTCCGTCATTGTTTCGCGCGCACTTCCGGACGTGCGGGACGGCATGAAGCCGGTGCATCGCCGCATTCTGTGGGGCATGTGGGAAGCCGGCAACGCCGCCGGGTCAAAGCTCCGCAAGTCCGCCAACACGGTGGGCGAGGTCATGGGCCGGTATCATCCGCATGGCGATTCCGCGATCTATGATTCTTTGGTGCGCATGGCGCAGGATTTTTCGCTCCGCTATCCGCTGGTGGAAGGGCAGGGCAATTTCGGTTCCATCGACGGCGACGGCGCGGCCGCCATGCGCTACACCGAAGCCCGCTTGGCGCGCATATCGGATGAAATGCTCGGCGACATCGGAAAAGACACCGTTGATTTTACCGGCAACTATGATGGTTCGCGTCAGGAGCCCAAAGTGCTTCCGGCACGGATTCCCCAGCTCCTGCTCAACGGCCAAATGGGCATTGCGGTGGGCATGGCGACCAACATCCCGCCGCACAACTTGACGGAGCTCATTGCCGCAACCATGCATCTTGTCGACCATCCCAAAGCGGAAATGGAAGACTTGCTTGAATTCGTGAAAGGACCCGATTTTCCCACGGGCGGCATCATTTACAATCAGCGGGATATCGCGACCGCATACAGCACGGGCAAGGGGCCGCTGACGGTGCGCGCGAAAACAGAGATCATTGAGAACAAAAGCGGGCATCAGCAGATCCTTATTTCCGAGATCCCGTACCAGGTGAACAAATCCTCGCTCATTGAAAAGATGGCCGATCTGGTGAAGGAAAAGAAAGTGGAAGGCATTAAAGACATCCGGGACGAGTCGGACAAAGAGGGTCTGCGCATCGTCATCGACTTGAAAAACGACGCGTTCGCGCAGAAGGTGCTGAATAAGCTTTTCAAATTCACCGACCTGCAGAAAATGTTCCACGTGAACATGCTGGCGCTGGTGGACGGCATCCAGCCCTCCGTGCTGTCGCTCAAAGCCATGTTGGAATATTTCATCGCGCACCGCAAAGAAGTAGTGGTGCGACGTACAAAATATGATTTGCGCAAAGCGGAAGACCGGGCGCATATTCTGGAGGGCTTGAAGAAGGCGCTCGACCACATCGACCAGGTAATAGCGACCATCAAGAAATCGGCGACGAAAGAGGTAGCGCACGCCCAGCTGATGGCGAAGTTCAAGCTGTCCGACCTGCAAACGACGGCTATTTTAGAAATGCGCCTGCAGACCCTGGCGGGACTTGAACGCAAGAAGATTGAAGACGAATTGAATGAAAAACTGAAGCTCATCGCATATCTGAAAGGGCTGTTGAAGGACCCCAAAAAGATCATGGGCGTCATCAAGGCGGAGCTGGAGGAAGTCGGGAAAACGTACGGCGATGAACGGCGCACGAAGATCGTCAAAGGCGCGGTGTCGGAATTCAAAGAAGAAGACCTGATACCCGACGAAGAGACGGTGATCGCGCTTTCCTACGGCGGCTATATCAAACGCGTCAATCCGGCGCTGTACCGCACGCAAAAGCGCGGCGGAAAAGGCATGGTGGGCATGGAAACGAAAGAAGAGGACGTGGTGGAGCATTTCCTGTCGGCAAGTTCGCACGCGAACATCCTGTTCTTCACCGACAAAGGCAAGGTATTCCAGACCAAAGCGTATGAGATCCCGGAGTCGTCGCGCATCGCAAGGGGCAAGGCTCTCGCGAATATCCTCGAGGTCAGCGCGCAGGACAAGATTACCGCGCTGGTTGACGTGAAAGAAAAGCTGGGGAAGAAAAATAAGACGGGCGCGAAGGCGGAAGGGGACACCTATCTCATTATGGCGACCAAAAACGGGGTCATAAAAAAGGTCAATGTGGCGGAATTCAACACGGTGCGGCGAACCGGCGTGTTGGCGCTATCGCTCAAAGGCGCCGATATGTTAAAATGGGTAAGAGCATCGCATGGCAACGACGAGATCGTGCTCCTGACGAAAAACGGCAAAGCGATCCGCTTTCATGAAAAGGATGTGCGGGCCATGGGACGCATGGCCGCGGGCGTGAAAGCCATAACGCTCAAAGGAGGCGACGAGGTCGTCGGGGTGGACGTCATCCCGCACGGGAAGGAAAGCGCGCATGAACTGCTGGTGATGTCGGAAAACGGGTACGGAAAGAAAACATCGCTCAAAGAGTATCACGCGCAGGGCCGCGGAGGGCAGGGAGTGAAGACGTATAAGGTCACCGGCAAAACGGGCCGGCTCATCGCGTCGCTGCTCATCGGGCCGGAGCTGGAAGATCTTATCGCCATTTCAAAAAAAGGACAGGTTTTGCGCACCACGCTTGCCTCGGTGCCGTCGCTGTCGAGGGCGACCCAGGGAGTGCGCATGATGCGATGCGCCCCCCATGATGCGATCGCTTCCGTGGTCTGCCTATAAGAATCATGAAACCTGAAACGTGTAACATGAAACATCAAAAAATGCAATTTCAAGATTTAAGACGCATGTTTTACGTTTTACGTTTCACGTTTCATGACTTTCATGACTCCCCTCAACCGCAATAACACATTTTTAAGCCCCCAGCATGTCTTGGAGCAAATTGCGCTTGCACCGAGCATGGCGGTTGCCGATTTCGGTTCCGGAACGGGCGACTTCGCTCTTATCGCGGCAAAACTCGTGGGCGCCGACGGACAGGTCGCCGCTATCGACGTGCAGGAACCGGCGATCAGCTCGGTCAGGTCGCGTTCGCGGATCGAAGGACTGCTGAACGTTACGCCCGTTCGCGCGAATCTGGAACTGCCGGGTTCAAGCGGCCTGGCGGACAATTCGCAGGACGTCGTCCTGCTGACCAATATCTTGTTTCAAACCCGGAAAAAAAAGGAAGTCGTTCATGAGGCGCATCGGGTGCTGAAGCCGGGCGGCATGCTGGTGTTCATCGATTGGCGCGCTGATGCCGCGCTGGGTCCCACGCGCGGATTCCGTCTCGACAAACAGGAGATCACGGATATCATCTCTCAGCCGGGATTTTTACTGCAAAAAGAGATCGCATCGGGCGCGTATCACTTCGGCATGACATTCGTTAAGCAAACCAAATCATGAACGCCACCACGCTCAAATATCTCATCATGGCGGTGTTCATCGGGCTGGGTATCTTTGCAGTGCTCGTGTGGGCCGGCATCGTTCCCGGTTTGGGAGGCGGAGGAAATACCGGCACCGCGACCATTAAACGGGCGGAGCTGACGGTATGGGGAACGGCGGATGATAAAGCGCAATTCGATGCGATGGTGGAGGCGTTCCGAGGACCCAATCCCGGCGTTAAAATCACTTATGAGAAGAAATCGCCGGAGGGGTACGAAGACGAGCTTGTTCGCGCGTTCGCGGCCGGGAAAGGGCCGGATCTTTTCGCCCTGCACAACACCTGGCTCGTCAAATACGGCGACTTGCTCGCTCCGGCTTCCAAAGAGCTGGTCTCGCCCGCCGGTCTCAAGGGGACTTTGGCGGACGTCGCTCTGCGTGATTTTGCCGCGGGTGACGCGCTGTATGGCTTGCCGCTTGCCATTGATACGCTGGCGCTGTATTACAACACCGAACTGTTCAACAGCGCCGGCATCGTGTTTCCTCCCAAGGATTGGGACGAGTTCGTGAAAGATTCGCGCCTGCTGACGAAGCGCAAGCCAAACGGCGAGGTCGCCATTTCGGGCGCCGCGATGGGCGCGGGGAATAATATTCCCTACGCTCCCGACCACTTGGCGCTTTTGATGCTCCAGTACGGAGCTTCGATATTCGACGCTTCGGGAAAGGTGAATTTCGGCGCCGCCGGAGGGTCCGGCGCTTCTTTAAGTCCCGCTGAAGCCGCGCTCGACTTTTATACTTCATTCGCCAAACCCTCCCATCCCAATTACAGCTGGCAGAAAGATTCGGTTTTCACCGCGGAAGACCTGTTCGCGCAAAATCGGGCGGGCATGCTGTTCGGATACGCCGGAACGCGCACCCAGCTGCTTAAAAAATCTCCGCGCCTCCAGTTCGCCGTGGCCCCCATGCCGCAAGTCAAAGGAGCGACTTTCAATAAGAATTATGCCAATTATTGGGGATACGGCGTGTATAAAAATTCAAAGAACAAGGAGCTGGCGTGGGAATTTTTGAACTATCTGCTCACGCCGCCGATACAGGAGTATTACGGGTCGGTGATGGGGAAGGCGAGCGTGGTGCGTTCCGTCATCGCCAAGCAGCAGCAAAATCCCGATCTTAATGTTTTTGCCGACCAGGCGCTGACCGCCGTTTCGGTGAACCGGATAGACTTTACGATCCTGCGGGCGGTCTTTACTGAGATGATAGCGTCGCAGATCTCAGGAGACCAATTCCCGCGCCAATCGCTCCAGAACGCGGCGGCAGAGATGAACACATTGCTAAAACCAAACAGCCAATGAAGAGGTCCTGCGTCATTTTTTATGTTTTTGCTTCCAGTATTTTTTGCGCGTTGTTGCTTTTCAGCTTCCCGCATGATGCTTCCGCCGCTCTTGCCGCCCAATCGGCAACAGGTCCATGGACAAACGCGGACATTAAACTTGGATATGCCGACTTCCAGTTTTATTCTCCCGTTCCCGTCTTTGGCGCAAACACGGCGACCTATGATTATAATTGCAGCGACAATGATGATCCGTCGGACCCGGCAAGGATCAAATGCGTAGGATATCCTCCCTATGCGTCTAATACGTATATTTGCAGCGGGGACGTTTTCCTATCCTCCAATAGCGCCTGGCTTTTTTACGGGTGCGTGGCGGATACGGTTGCGCCGGCAATCGTTCAGAATGTTCAAGCTGTCGGCGTTTTATCTTCCGCGATAAATGTCACATGGGACCCCGCCACTGATAATGTCGGGGTAATCGGATATCGTGTGCTGGTGCTTCAAGGAACCCAGTTTATTCAAATCGGCACCGTTCTTCATACAGGCGCCGCGGCATATGCTTTCACGGACGGGCTGTTGCCCGTGTCGCCGGCGACTTCCGTTTCCGGCAGGACCCTGACCCCGAGCACCAACTATGCTTATGGCGTTGTTGCGTATGATGCGGCGAATAATGCAAGCTCATACGCTCCGGTATGGGGCACCACCCTCGCCGCGCCCGCGCCGACGGTTACGGCTATCAACCCGGCGTCCGGATACAATAATGCTTCCGTAGCCATTTCTTCGGTTACGGGCACTAATTTTTTAAGCGGAGCAACGGTGAAGCTAACCAGGACGGGACAGCCGGACATCGCATGCTCCGGATTCACCTTCAGCGGTTCAGCGATATTAAGCAATGGCACGTGCCCTATCACGGGAGCGGCAACGGGGCAGTGGAATGTCGTGGTGACGAATACCGATGGGCAATCGGGAACGTTTGCCAACGGGTTTACCATTTCTTTGCTTCCAAGCTACTCTCTCTCCGTGACCATCGCGGGCACCGGGACGGGAAGCGTGTCCGGCAGTATGTCCTGCGGAACAGGTACCTGTACCTCATCGTTCATTAGCGGCACGTCCATCACCCTGACGGCGACTCCCTCGGGAGGCTCTACGTTCGCGGGGTGGTCCGGCGCATCATGCACCGGCACCGGTTCCTGCACGTTCGCCATCACGGCGAACAGCTCGGTGACGGCGACGTTTACGCTTCTGCCGCCGACGGTGACCACCAGCGCTCCCACGCTGGTCACCACCTCGTCCGCCACGCTCAACAGCTCGGTAAATCCCAACGGCAACTCTGCCACCGGCTGGTTCCAGTATTCCACGGTGAACCCCGGTTCGTGCAACGACACATTCGGCATCAGAGTTCCTCTTTCCGGCGGCACTTCCCTTGGCAGCGGCACATCGCCGGTGAATGATTCACGGGCCATCTCCGGCTTATCAGGAAGCACATGGTATTATTATTGCGCCATCGCCTCGAACGCGGGCGGCGTGAGTTATGGAAGCGTCGTATCGTTTCTCACTAGCACGGCAAGTTATTCCATTTCAGTCGCCACTGCGGGCACCGGAACGGGGAGCATTGCTTTTGGTCCGGCGGGCACTCCATGCGGGACCAATTGCGTTTCTTATTTAAGCGGCATACCTGTTACGTTAACGGCAAGTCCGAGCGGAGGCTCAATCTTCGCGGGATGGTCATCAGGAACAGGCTCTGCGTCCGCATGCACCGGCACCGGTTCCTGCGCGTTCGCCGTCACGGCGAACAGCGCCGTGACGGCGACGTTTAACCTTCCCTCCTACGCCCTCGTCGTCACCACCGCCGGCACGGGAACGGGCACGATCGCCGTCAACCCCCCAACCGGTCCGTATGTGAGCGGCACGCTCATCACCCTGACGGCGACTCCCTCGGGGGGTTCGACCTTTGCTGGGTTCTCGGGCGCGTGCGTAAGCGCGGCAACCACGTGCACGTTCACTATCACGGCAAACAGCACCGTGACGGCGACGTTCAGTCTTCCCTCCCATGCCCTCGCCGTCACCACCGCGGGAACGGGGACGGGAACGGTTACCTCGTCTCCCGCGGGCATCAACTGCCCTGGCGCTTGTTCTGCTTTTTTCGTGAGCGGAACAGCGGTTACGTTGGTTGCCACGCCAAACAGCGGTTTCTCATTCACCGGCTGGTCGGGCGCGTGCACGGGGACGGGAACCTGTTCGGTTACGATGGATGCCGCAAAATACGTGACGGCGACGTTTGACGACACGGCGGCGCCCATTTTCACGCTTACGTCCCCCATGCCGCCCGCTACGTTTCCCGCAGGCGTCGCGTCGGTGACGCTAAGCGGCAACACGAGCGAGCCGGCGGTGTGCACGTATAACAGCATCGCATTCGGCCCCAGTGCGACAACGCATTCGCGCATATTCTCGAGCCCCGCGAGTGGAACGTATACTTATACCATCGAATGCACGGATGCGGCGGGAAATGTTTCCGGCATTACCACCGCCATGTTCACCGTGGATAACCCGATACTGGACATGACGCCTCCGACCATTTCAGCGTCGCCGTCAGGCGTTTTGGCGTCGAGTGCCGCAGGAAGTCCGACAACGATAGTAGCGGTGACCGGCGAGCCGGCGACGCTGTGCAAATATTCTCTTACCCAAAACCCGGTGTCCGCGGACAATACGGCCGCGCTCGCAACGCTCTCCGCCATGCCCGGCTCATTTACCATGATTGACCCGACCCATTTTTCCGCGCTCACCAATCCGCTCATTGCCGGCATGTCTTATATGTATTATATCCGCTGTCAGGATACGGCAGGCAACAACAACCTTGCTGATTATACGCTTTCGTTTTCCGTCGCGGCCTCGGGCAATCAGGTGCCTATCGCGTCGTTCACGGTGAATCCTTCCACAAGCGGCATTGTTCCGTTCACCATTGACGTTAACGCGAGCGCGAGCTTGGACCCCGACGGCACCATTGCCGCCTATATTTGGAACTGGGGCGACGGCTTTGCGACCACGTCCGTGTCGGCGCTTGACACGCATACCTACCAAGCCGTCGGAACGTATACACTGACGCTTATTGTCGTTGACAACGGCGGTTTGAGCGGTTCAAGCGGGACAGCATATGAAACGATTACCGTGTCCGCGCTCCCTCCTCCGCCCTCGGCAACGACAGTGTGCCTTGCCCAGTGCAGTGCCGCCGTGCCATGCGTTTCCCCCAACATCTGCGGCCCGTCGGGCGTTTGCATCAACCCTGCGGGCGTCGGCGGCGGCCCCTTGCGTTTTGACGGCGCGACGTCTTTGCTTGACGGGTCCGACTTTCAATACACGCCGGCCGTGTATCCCGCCGGCACCACGGCGCTCATCATGAACGTGCGCACCGACGTGAACGCGACCTGCCAATATATTTTGAACACGCCCGGCACGTTTTACGGCGCGACGACCATGAAGAACTTTACCGCCACAGGCGGCAAAAATCATTCCGTAAAACTGACCGGCCTGAAGCCGGGCGGAACGCTGACGGCTCCGACTCCCTTGGCGTACGACTACTATGTAAAATGCAAAGACGTTTCTACAGGCACCGGAGAATTCAACACGACCGATTATCCGGTATCGTTCACCATAAGCAACGCCTCGATGATAACGGCGCCCGGTCCGTACACGTGCCTTATCAATCAAAGCTTCGTGAAAAATGGCGTCCCGTATTTCTTCGATATCTGTTATAAGCAGTGCGCAACCAGCGCCGATTGCACCGCGCCCGCGACATGCGATGCCGTTAAAAAAGTATGCCGATAATGTCATGAAACGATTTCATACACTACTGAAAATAAGTTTTCTGGCGGGCGTTCTTCTGATAACGGCAGGAATCATATTCGCACAGACGGTGAATTTTCTTTCTACTTCTCAAGCAACCGCAGAGCCGATCGCCGGCGCCCAGGTAATCGGCATCGCTACTTGTCCCGACGGAAAATACATGGCGGGACTTGATGTAGCAGGAGGAAGCGGAGACTGGTGGGTAAGGCAAATTTATTGCGCGACACCAGTACCGACTGGCAATCTTGGCCAAGCATGTAACATAAATGGTACTTGCAATACAGGCCTTGTCTGTCAGGGAGGAATGTGCGTAGCCGTCGGCGGACTCGGTCAGACGTGTCTTGCCGGTAGTACATGCAACAGCGGATTTATCTGCGATGTTTCGAATATATGCCAAGATCCCAATACAGTGGGAGGCAACGGTCAGGTATGCTTGGCGGGGAGTCTATGCGACCGCGGGCAGGACAGATGCATCAGCGGGTACTGCTACGCATCCGGCGGCACGGGGGAGTATTGCAACAGGGATGCCTCATGCAATTCCTCCGGGGATTATTGCTGCAGCGCCGCTCAAGCCGGGAACACCATGTGCATGACAAACCCGGTTGCTGATTTTACGCTCATGCCAAATCCTGCCATAGGAAGCGCTCCTTTTGTGGTCAATGTTTCTTTTACGGGGACCGCCTATGGCTCTGCTTCGTATACATGGGACTTTGGCGATGGCACAACCGCCTCGGGTGCCACCGCGACGCATACATATCAAAATTTTACGCTTGCTGATATTTCTCACACTATCACGCTGACGTCAACTGACCGGTGCGGCACGGCAAGAACGGTTCAGCGCACGGTTACTGTGCGCCCCATGTTGCCCACAGCAAGTTTTACCGTAACCCCTCAAAGCGGCACTGCTATTCCCCTGTCGGTGACGGCAAACGCGGGAGGGAGCGCAAGCACTGCCGCAGGAGCCACGATTGTATCCTATCAATGGGACTTTGGCGACAACACGGCTCCTTTTGTAACGGCAAGCCCCGTTACGCCGCATGTGTATACCAACCAAGGTTTTTATACGATTACATTGAGGGTGAGAGACATGATTGGATTGAGCGACCCGGCGACCGTTCTTGTAGCCGTCGGGGCGACTGCGTGTCCGGTAAGCGCTACCGACCTGACGAACAGATGCCTTGGCACCAACGCGCCCGTGTGCGCTCCGGCGGATGATGGCTCCGGCGGCCAGTGCGTCCAGTGCATTGCCGATTCGCAATGCGGTCCTGGGTATTCGTGCCTGGGAACGCCGTGCGCAAAAAGATCATTTTGCCCCGACAGCGCCGCGTGTCCCTTGGATGGCAGGTGTCCAAAAATATTGAAGTCATGCGATTCCGCCGCGGGGGAGCTGTGCCCCGACGGTTCGGCGTGCCCTTCATCAGGCCCCGCGAGAAATATCTGCGAACAAAAAAACGAGTGCGTGCTTTCGGCCAATTCAGTGGCGGCGCAGTGCTATGTGGAGGGGATTGGCTCGACGTGCACGAGGAATTCTGACTGCACCGCGAGCGTGCAGGGCGGCGCGTGCGTGGCGGGCGTGTGCGAATACGCGCGGTGTTTGAATACCACCGCTACCCCGTGCGATCCGGCCAAGGGAGACGCCGATTGTTCAAACGGCGACGGCATATGCAATACAATATCGCGCGTGTGCGAATACAGCTATGACTGCGCGTACGGACCCGGCATGGGAGTCGGCACGGCGAGAAATTACGCGACGTCTTCCATTCCCGTGATGCCGAAAATGCCCATCGGCGTCCAGCCAAATGGCGAAGCATGCACCCAGCCGACTCCGACAGCGCCCAACAACTGTGAAGGCATCAACGGGTGCTTGTATTACAATTACAACACCAATGGCACGCCCATCGCCGGTTCCAACAACAGCGTCGCTAACTGTTTAAATAAATTCGAAGGAGGAACCGGGTGCGTGTATTACGGCGATCCGGCAAGCGCGAATTACAAAGTAAATTGCCTTGCCGATCTCACGGCGAAATCTTCGCCCAAGATCTCCAACAACGCGGGCATTCCGCAGAACTGTTTCGTGACGGACAAAGGACAGGGGAAGAAAGACTACGACTGTTCGGCGGTGGACGGGTGTTATTACTACGCGGACGGCAGTATAGACTGCACGTACACCGACGGCATCGCAGGCGGCGTATCAGGTAACGGGTGTTTATATGACCCGACTCCCGCGGGCGCCACGTTCTGTCCCGGCGTGAGCAAGCCGCCCACGGCGGGGGACAACTTCGTGCAGTGCCTGCTCAATCCCGATGCGACCTTGCCCGGATTTGCCACCGGTACCAGCTCGAGCGCCTTGTTGCCGTGCAAGACAAGAGCCGACTGTCCTGCGGACAACATCTGTTTAAATGGCACGTGCTACCCGATATGCCAGGGCAATACCGACTGCGCGTCGGGCTTGCAGTGCATGGTGCCTCCCACCACCATAACTATCACGACAAGCACGATTCCCGCCTGTCGGGGAGCGATCCCGCCCGTGCCGTGTTCGTTTCCTTCAGCGTGTTCCGACGGCCAGGCATGCCTTTCCACCGGTTATTGCCCTCTGCCGCTTGCCTTCAGCGCCACGCAGTCCGACATCGGCTTGGCAACGCTTGCCGCGGCGACTTGCAAATACGATCCGACCTATAGCGCAACGCTCTACAGCGCCACCACCGCAACGATATTTTCCATCACCGGTGGAACGGGCCATCTTTCTTCCGGTGTCGCGGTACTGCCCGGCACGAATACTTTTTATGCCCAATGCCAAGACGCCGGAACCGGCACGCTTACGCCCGTGTGCCAGATCTCATTCGGCGTCGGTCCCCCGTGCTCCACAAGCGCCCAGTGTAGCGGCAGTTTGTCGTGCATCAGCGGCATCTGCCAGCCGCCGTATTGCAACGGCGCCCTGGTGAACGGCAGCATTCCGCCTGTTGCGCTCGCATCGGGTACCGCAAGCGCGAGTATCAGCATGCAAACACAAAATACTTCCGGAGCCCCGCTGAATGCGACCTGCAAGTATTCGCCAACAGTTCCCGTCGGCTCTACTCCTTTGGCGCAATACATCGCCATGCCAAATACTTTTACACCCGGAGGGACTTCAAATCACGCGAGCACTGTTTCTCCGCTTACCGACGGAACAGTATATCGTAATTATGTGCTATGTCAGGAAGCTGCTTTGCCAAACAAAATAACGCCGCTGTGCCAGATCCCGTTCAGCGTGAACGTATGTAGCGCGAATTTCGCGTGCCAGAACGGATGGGCGTGTACTAATCCTCCGAATGGGACAGGCATCTGTATTCCCGCGTGCAAAAATCCCATTCCTCCTGACACGTGCATAGCAGGTAATGCATGCGCCGACG
>MEYP01000020.1:15094-15869 GCA_001775835.1 Candidatus Azambacteria bacterium RIFCSPHIGHO2_02_FULL_52_12
TTTTGTCCGCTTCCGCTCGCGTACGGCACGCCCGATACGGACATCGGCCTTACGACGGATCTGAACGCGTTCTGCAGATATGATACGACCTATAGCAGGGCGCTCTACACCGCCCCGACTGCCGTCGCGTTCGCCACCACTGGCACGACAAGCCACCTCACGAACGTCGCCGGACTGTTTCCCGGCACGAACACGTATTTTGCCCAATGCAAGAATGCCGCGAACACCAATCTCACGCAGGTGTGCTCCATTTCTTTCGGGGTGGGAAAGCCCTGCTCGAAGGACACCCAGTGCGACGGCCAATTGTTATGCATCGATAACATTTGCCAATTGCCCGTATGCGATAACGCCTCTCCGACGGGAATCTTGCCAGTAGGAACCGTTGGTACACCAATCGGTCTGACAACCGACAAAAACACGGCATGCCGATACGCGAATTCTAACACTTCCTACGCGAGCATGACCGACTTTTCTACCACCGGCGCGATGGCGCATTCCACCACGGTGTCCGGTTTGGTGCCGGGCAACGACACCCAATATATCGGTTGCCAAGAAACCGCCCTGCCAAACCAGATAACGTACTGCCGGATCCCGTTTAGCGTGGCGGGAGCCAGCTCGATCGTATGTCCCTCGGGCTGGTTTTATGATGCTGTTTTGGGAGTATGCGTCGGTGGCGGCAGTCCAAATTGTCCGTCCGGTTCCACTCCTGATCCCGTGACAGGTCTTTGCATCTCCAACAATATCTGCTCCCTGCCAAGTCCGCCCGCGTTTTGTA
>MEYP01000020.1:15891-18249 GCA_001775835.1 Candidatus Azambacteria bacterium RIFCSPHIGHO2_02_FULL_52_12
AACGGGAATGCTTTCCTGCAATACGCTTGGCGTTACGTTCTTCAACACCGCCGTCACGCCCACAGGCAACTGCGATCTGGTCGCCATTTTACTGGCGCTTTTGAACTGGCTCGCGTGGATAGTCTCCCTCTTGGCCGTGCTGTCGGGCCTGCGCGCGGCGTATCTGTACATTACTTCCGTCGGAGATGAAAAACGGCTCAACTTGGCAAAGTCATATCTTATCTACACCACCATCGGCGTTGGGGTCGCGGTCCTGTCATTTGGCATTGTGGCTATCACCCGTGCGATATTGAATATATAAGCGCATGAAACCAAAAACATACAAGTTTAAAATCATTTTCTCTCTCCTGGTGCTTGGCGCGTTCGTGGTGCCGGCGGGGTTTACGCATGCCACATCACACCTCACTCCACCTGGAGCGGCCGCAGGACCTCTCACTCCGAGTGCCGGAGTAATGCGTGTAGACACAACATTCGCCCCCCCAACTGCCACCCAGACATTTTCTGACCTCGTGTGCCGCGTCACCAATTTCATCTCTGACACGGTCTTGCCCCCCGTTGCGGTGCTCATGATGCTCGTGGTCGGATTTATGTTCCTTATCTCGGCGGGGGATCCGGGCAAGTCAACGACGGCTAAAAAAGCCCTAATCTTTGCCGTCATCGGCGTATTTCTTCTGCTTCTCGCGCCCGGCATCGTCGCGCTTATCGCAAGCATATTTGATACGACGCTCGCAAGCTCGCCCGCGTGCGGCGCCACCGTGGTGACGGGCACGCTCGTGAATACGCTCGTCGGGCTGGTCAACTGGCTCTCGTGGTTTGTCGCCATTACGTCGGTGGTCATGGGGCTCTACGGCGGGTTTCTCTTCATCACGGCAAAAGACGACCCCGCGCAGGCGACCAAAGCGCGCGGCGTCATCGCCTATACCATCATCGGCATCGCCGTTTCGGTCGTCGCGTTTTCCGTCATCGCATTGGTGAAAGGATTTCTCTGAGAGAAATAAGGTGTGCATATCTCCTTTGTGTATTTACTGCTTATTTGCTATGATGAAGCCAAAGGTCGAATCAATCATCTTTTAAAGACACACTTCACAACATATATGAAAAAAGCATTATCAGTCATGTTCGTATTCGCGCTTGCGTTGTCACTTTCCAGCGTCGCGTTCGCGCAGGCTCCTACCTCAACTATCACTCCTCCTGGGTTTAGCGACACCAACCTTGGAACTGTAGGCAACATCACCAGCACCGCAACCTTGGTCAACACCATCATGGGATTGGTCGGCTGGGTGGCATGGGTAGTCGGTCTTTTGGCGGTTTTGATGGGCTTGTATTCGGGTATCTTGTTTATCACGGCCGGCGGCAACGCGGAAACGATAACCAAAGCTCGCAATATCCTGCTCTACTCGATCGTCGGCATCGCCGTTGCCGTCTTGGCATTCGGTTTGGTGGCGGTCTCCCGCTCGGTTTTCGGCATCTAGTCTTCAGATTACATTCGGGTTTACCGGCAATTCCCGCGTCAAACGCGGGAATTGTTTTTTTAAGAGGTGTGTACAACGAGCTTTCTTTTCTTTTTTGCCTTTGCTATACTACAGCCAAAGGTCGAATCAATCATCTTTTAAAGACACACTTCACAACATATATGAAAAAAGCATTATCAGTCATGTTCGTATTCGCGCTTGCGTTGTCACTTTCCAGCGTCGCGTTCGCGCAGGCTCCTACCTCAACTATCACTCCTCCTGGGTTTAGCGACACCAACCTTGGAACTGTAGGCAACATCACCAGCACCGCAACCTTGGTCAACACCATCATGGGATTGGTCGGCTGGGTGGCATGGGTAGTCGGTCTTTTGGCGGTTTTGATGGGCTTGTATTCGGGTATCTTGTTTATCACGGCCGGCGGCAACGCGGAAACGATAACCAAAGCTCGCAATATCCTGCTCTACTCGATCGTCGGCATCGCCGTTGCCGTCTTGGCATTCGGTTTGGTGGCGGTCTCCCGCTCGATCTTCGGTATTTAACCGACCCGCTGATTTTCGGAAACAAAAAAACAAACCCCTTCCCGTTTCGGGAGGGGTTTGTTGTTGTGTATAAGGCACGTGGATATTTTTAAGACCGTGTGCTATGCTTTTAGAGCAAGTACCATCTGATTTCTATGAAAAAATTCATCTTTATTTTTGCTTTCGCCGTTCTTTCCATGCCGATGTTTGCGTTTGGACAATGTGCTCCGGGCACGGGTAGCACCGGTCAACCTCCTTGTTCTGCTCTCGGGACTCTTGATCCAAATCAAACTGGTGAAATTGGCAAAAATGCTTTTGGGAGTACCGCATACGATACCACTAAATTTATTGCCACTATCATCGGCCTT
>MEYP01000020.1:18259-42667 GCA_001775835.1 Candidatus Azambacteria bacterium RIFCSPHIGHO2_02_FULL_52_12
TCTCTTGGTTCATTGCTATAGGGGCCGTGGTCATGGGTCTTTATTCCGGGTGGCTGTTCATCACTGCGCGGGATAATGCCCAACAAATAACTGCGGCGCAAAAGACGATGCTCTATGCCGTCATCGGCATCGGCGTTGCCATCATTGCGTTTGGCATCATCGCCATCACGAAGTCTCTTTTATCGATAGTTTGAAATCGTGACGCTCACCGATCTCGCCCATACGCTTGTCACCTGGCTCAACTGGTTCTCATGGTTTGTCGTCATTACGTCGGTGGTCATGGGCTTGTACTCGGGGTGGCTGTTTACGACCGCGCGGGATAATGCGAGCCAAATCACGCTCGCTCAAAAGACTCTGCTTTACACTGTCATCGGCATCGCTGTTTCGGTCCTCTCGTTTGGCATCATTGCCGTTACTAAGTCATTTTTGTAAGTTTTAACTTTGTACGTCTAGCAAGCTACAGCAATGTTGATGTACAAAGTTTGGGAAAAGAAAATCCCCCGCATGTTCCTTTTTCGGAACAGCGGGGGATTGTTAGCTCCTCCCTTCTTCATAGGGTAGAATAAACCCCTTGGGTTTTTTTCGAAACACCAGTTCGACAAAGGACTTTCCAACGCCGAACTGGACGTTGTATTTAGGGTCAAACCTGATTGCTTTCGGGTAGTTGTACCCCGTGCTTATCGTTGCCGTGGAGGGCGATGTGTTTGACGGGTAGCTCTTCCCGCCCAGTCGCGTGATGACTCCGGCGGTGAGGGGAGCGTTGTTGATATTGTCCCGCATTTCGAAATAGATCGCGTGCGGGGCCATGCCATAATATTCGGGAATGGGGAAAGTCCCGAGGTTTGGGTCGTATACCATTCCCAGCGCTCCCCACATGGGATACCAGTCTCCGGCGTAGCTGTAGGTGCACCTGTTCTCTTTTTCCAGGTGGTGCACCACGTGCTCAACCTCAACCACCTCGTCCGGCTCGATGTTGTCCATCACCAAGAGATCCGCGTTGCAGTTCATGATCACATGGCATTCGGTTTTCTCGTCGTTGCAGTCAACCGAGTTTGCGATTTTTGCGGGCATCTCCTGGGTGGTTTTCTGCGGCGGATGGTAATACCCGTTTTCATCGATATGGCCATTTCGTTGAAATACCGCCGGAATCTGCGCCGCGGCTTTCGACTGCGTCATCCATTCCCGCACTCTTCCCGTCCAGTCGTAGAAAAACTGGGCGGTGATGGCGATGATAATCAGTATGCACGCCGCCATTGTGCGTTTTGCCCATTTGCCTTTTGTCCCGAGAGACAGAAAGAAAAACGTGACAAACGCGAGAATGAGCAGGGAAGCGACCCGGCGGTCGTTGCCGATGGGAACCAGCGCAAAATAGATGCCCATCGCGCTTTCGGCGCCCACAACATTGAAGATCCATCGCACTGCCGGGCGGGTCTCTACGAACGCCTCAAGCACGGCAAGGATCAGCGGGTCAATGCGGGTCAAGAGCAGTACGACAAACGCTCCGGCGGGGACCAGCGCGAGAATCGCGATGATCCACGAAGGGACCCCGACAAGCGCCTCGGCAAAGAGCGTGAAAGGAGCGACAGCGATGATGCCGATCGCCCAGCGCGCCCAGCGGTTGCCGGTGCGCCATATATCCCAGAAAATCCCGACTAATTCACGAAGGGTTTCCATTTATTCCCCCTTTCCGAGGTTGAGAAATTTCTGAATTTTTTCTCTGGTCGCGGTTTTGTCTTTTTTGGGAGGATCCCGCCGTATTCCTTTTGAATTCAGAAAGGAACGGAATTCTCGCAGCTGCCCAGCGATAGCCGCGTCAGCCGCATGGTACGCTTCTTTCGTTTTCGGCCAATTGGCGGCGAAAAACTTTTTTAACTCAACAATGGTTTTATCGACGTCTTCTTTTAAAGAAGGCTCCTCCCCGATGTAGCTAAGGAGAATCTCCCGCATTTCCGCGTCTTTAAGGATTGTTGAATCAAACGATGTCTTGCCGTCCTCTCCAACAACTTTCAAGAGGTTAATAATCCTCTTTTCCTGCCAGTTGGAAAGTTCTCGGATAAATTTGAGAACCTCCCTTTTTTGTTCCGGCGTGTAGTTGTCTTTGATGCGCTGAAGCACGATGCTTTCAAATTGCGGGAAACGTCCCCCAAACTCGTTTGAACGGGAAACAACGAGGAGCGTCAGCAGTCCTACTGCACCTGCGAACACCGCAATGTTGTCAATTTTTGAATCCGGGACCGGGTCAACATGGCGATAAGCCGCGTATCCCGCAATGACGCCGATTGCCTTCAGTACATTTTGCCCGGAGACAATCGATTCACCGCGTTTCCTTTGCCAGAAGTCAAGGAAGCTTTTTGCGGCCTCCTGTGTTGTCTCGCCTTCCTTGCCAACTAAGGCATTGAGGGCGAGATTGAACAGGTTTTCCTCTTTCTTCTTTTCTTCCTCTTTCGTGCCCTTCTTAGCCATTTCGTGCCTCCTTGTAGGTGGATTTGTGGGTTTTATTCAGTTTTCAAAGACCTATCCTTGTGTGCTGACACCATACACTACATCTCTTAAAAAGTCAACCCCGTTAGAAATCTTACATTGCTTGGCCATATCACCCCATTATTAACGCGTGAATAACGGCAATTTTAACAATTTCACTTGTAAGATATCTAACGGGGTCAATACTTGCCCCTACACTAATCGGGAATTGCGCCTTTGGCGCGACAATGCTCTTGTTTTCTTTTTGTGGTAATGCGTAAATAAAAAATCAGAATTTCTCGGGGTGTTTTAGAAAATTATCCCCAATTAGTGTGGGGGCTTGTCAGGGCGCGGGAAATGAGATATGGTACGGGGATTATCATTAATCCATTATCATTAATCGTATGCAAACGAACACGCAACCGCCGCAACAGCAGAATCAGAAGATGAAATCGCTCATGGAGGATGTTTTGAAGGCGGATTTTTCAATGGCGCCCAAGGTTGGAGAGGTTATGAGCGGCACGGTTATCAAAAAAGAGAACGCGACGCTGTATGTTGATTTCGGCGCGCTGGGGACGGGGATCATTTACGGCAGGGAATTCCGGGAAGCGCTTGACATCATCAGGCACATGAAGCCGGGAGACCCGATATCCGCGAAAGTGGTGGAGCTTGAAAACGAAAAAGGGTTTATTGAATTGTCGCTGAAAGAAGCGGGCTACACGCTCGCGTGGGACGACCTGATAGCGAAAATGCAAAAAGGGGAGATCGTCGAGGTGACCATCCGGGAAGCGAACAAAGGGGGGCTGATGGCCGACCTCAATAACATGATGGCGTTTTTGCCCGTGTCCCAGCTTTCCACGAAGAACTATCCGCGGGTGGACGGCGGCGACAAGCAAAAGATCTATCAGGAGCTGATGAAATTCGTGGGGACTAAATTCAACGTGAAGGTGATCGACGTGAACCAGCAGGAAGGCAAGCTGATCATTTCGGAAAAAGAAGCGCAGGACAATGATTTCAAGAAATTGATTGAAGCATTCAAGGTGGGAGACATCGTGGACGGAGAAGTATCGGGCGTGGTTAATTTTGGAGCGTTCATAAAATTCAAAACCAAGGATCAGGAAGGCCAAACCATCGATCTGGAAGGGCTTGCGCATATTTCCGAGCTGGATTGGCAGTTGATCGAAAATCCCTCGGACGTGGTGAAGGTGGGGGACAAGGTGCAGGCGAAGATCATTTCGCTTGATGGGGGCAAGATCTCGCTTTCGCTCAAAGCGCTCAAAAAAGACCCATGGGAGAATATCGAAGAGCGGTTCAAGAAAGGCGATGTCGTGAAAGGAACGGTCGCCAAGCTCAATCCGTTCGGCATCTTCGTCCGTTTGGGCGGCGATATCCAGGGGCTGTGCCACATCTCGGAATTCGGCAATGTAGAGGCCATGAAGCAGAAAGTGGAGCTCGGCAAGACGTACGACTTCATCATCCAATCCATTTCCATCAAAGAGCATCGCATGGCGCTTGGATTTGGCGCAGTGAGCAAAAAAACACCTCGTGCGGATAAACGGGAAAAAATCGAGGAAAAACCGGCAGAAGAAAGTAAAGCGGAATAAGAGCAGAAAAGACCCAAATGCATCGCGGTCTTTTTGCGTATAACGCTCTCGGGTTGTGGACTTGTACATTTGGTAAAATCCCTATAGAATACGGGGTATGAAAACATTTGTAAAAAACCTGCTTTTGGCGGTTTTGATTTTTATTGTCCTGTCTTCCGTTTTCTCGGTTCTCTACGCTCCTGCCGAAAAGATCGAGGAAGTAACGCTTTCCCAGCTTGCCACCCAGGTGAATGACGGCAAAGTTTCCGAAATCGCCGTTGAGGGTAACGCGCTCTCCGTCGTATTGAAAGAAGGCGGCAAAAAAGAAACCGCGAAGAAAGAAAGCGAGGCTTCATTGACCGAATCGCTCAAGAACTACGGCGTGGATGCGGAAAAACTCCGCACGGTCAGTATTAAGATCAAGGAGCCGTCGGGGGCCCTTTTTTGGGCGGGCGTGATCTTGCCGTTCCTTTTGCCGTTCGTACTGGTGGGCGTTCTCATCTGGTTCATGTTCCGTCAGGCGCAGAAGGGATCGCTGCAGGCGTTCAGTTTCAGCAAGACAAAAGCGAAAATGGCGGGGCCGACTGAAAAAGTCACGTTTGCCCACGTGGCTGGCCTGAAAGAGGCGAAAGAAGAATTGCATGAAGTGGTTGATTTTTTGCGCAATCCGAAAAAGTTTCTGGACATCGGCGCGAAGATTCCGCGCGGCGTATTGCTGATGGGGCCTCCGGGCACCGGCAAGACGCTGTTGGCGCGCGCCGTTGCGGGGGAAGCGGGCGTCCCGTTCTTCCATATCTCCGGTTCCGAGTTCGTGGAAATGTTCGTGGGCGTCGGGGCGTCCCGCGTACGCGATACGTTCCAGACGGCGAAGAAGAACGCCCCCTCCATACTATTCATCGACGAAATGGATGCCATTGGCCGGCACCGCGGCGCGGGGCTTGGCGGCGGGCACGATGAGCGCGAGCAGACCCTCAACCAGATCCTGGTGGAAATGGACGGGTTCGAACGCGAAACGCAGGTCATCGTCATAGCGGCGACCAACCGTCCCGATATTTTGGACCCCGCGCTTCTGCGCCCGGGAAGGTTCGACCGCCACGTGACGCTCGACGAGCCCGATATTAACGATCGCGAACAAATCCTCAAGATCCACTCCAAAAGCAAGCCGTTCGCGCCTGACGTGAACCTGCGCGCCGTCGCAGAGCGCACGCCCGGATTTTCCGGAGCGGATTTGGCGAACATCATGAATGAAGGGGCTATTTTGGCGGCGCGGAAAGACCAAACCATCATTTCACAGATACATCTTCTGGATGCCATTGAAAAGGTGATGCTGGGGCCGGAACGCAAGAGCCACATCCTGTCGGCAAAAGAAAAAGAGATTACCGCGTATCACGAAGCCGGGCATGCGCTCGTTGCCGCTTCCTTGCCGGGCACCGATCCGGTGCACAAGATATCCATCATCTCGCGGGGGCGCGCGGGCGGGTATACGCTCAAGCTTCCCACCGAAGACCGGCATCTGCACACCAAGACGGAATTCATCAACGACCTGTCGGTGATGCTGGGCGGCTATACGGCGGAACAGGGCGTGTTCGGCGAGCTCACCACCGGCGCGTCCAACGACCTGCAAAAAGCGACCGAGCTCGCGCGCCGGCTGGTCACGCAATTCGGCATGTCGGACAAGCTGGGACCCATGACGTTCGGGCACAAGGAAGAGATGATATTTCTGGGCAAAGAGATCCACGAGAGCAGGAACTATTCGGAAGCGACGGCGTCCGAGATCGACAAGGAGGTTCGTCTGATGATCGGCAACGCGCACGAAGTGGCGAAAAAGATCATCAAGGAAAAACGGTCGAAGCTCGACCAGATAGCGCGCCGCCTCATCGAAAAGGAAACGATCGAAAAGGAAGAATTCGCACAGCTCATAAAAGAGTGACTTGGAAGCCGAGCTTCCAAGTTGGCGCGTGTAGCTCAACGGCAGAGCACGGAGCTTATATCTCCGCGGTTCCTGGTTCGAATCCAGGCACGCGCACCGGTCTGATTTAAAACCATATGCGCATCCTATCATCAGAACTGAAAAACCATATCGGCAAAGAAGTGACGCTTTTGGGGCGGCTGTATGCCGCGCGCAAAATGGGCGGCATCGGCTTTGCGATCCTGCAGGACCGAAAAGGGCTGGTGCAGGCCGTGTTTGAACAGGAGATCAATGCGAAAGTCGGTTCTATCATCTCGCTGACGGGAACGGTCAAGGAAGAAAAACGCTCTCAGACAGGCGTGGAGCTTGCCGGCAGAAGCATTTCGGTCATCCAGGCTCCCGTGGAGGATTTGCCGTTTGACTTGAGCAAAAAGGAGCTCAACGTGGACTTGCCCACGCTGTTGGACCATCGGCCGCTGACCTTGCGCCATGAATCCGTGCGCTCTATTTTTAAAATATACGACACGGTCATCGGCGCGTACACAGAGGCGATGCGGGGGATGGATTTCACGGAAATAAAAACGCCAAAGATCATGGGCGCTGCGTCCGAGGGCGGAGCGAATTTCTTCACGATAGACTATTTCGGCACGCAGGCGTTTCTGGCGCAGAGCCCGCAGTTTTACAAGCAATTCGGAGCGGGCGTGTTCGAGCGCGTGTTCGAAGTGGGGCCGGTGTTTCGCGCCGAGCGGCATTTCACCACCCGCCACGTGAACGAATACGTCAGTCTGGACGGCGAAATGGCGTTCATTGAGAGCGATGAGGAGGTGCGCGAAACGCTTGAAAAAGCTTTGCGGCATGTATTCGCCAGTGTTGCCGAAAAAAACAAAGACGAACTTGCTTTGCACAAGGCGGAGTTGCCCCTGATGCCAGAAAAAATTCCGGCGATGAAGCTATCCGAGATGCGCCAGATCATCAAAGAAAAATACGGCTACGACATACCCAAAGACACCGACATCGACCCGCAAGGGGAAGTGCACGCGGGGCAGTACGCGAAAGAAAAGTTCAATTCCGATTTCATCTTTCTGACGCATTATCCGCGCGAACACCGGCCGTTCTATATCATGCCCGACGACGAAAACCCCAAAGAGACCAAAAGCTTCGACCTGCTCTTTCGCGGGCTTGAAATCGCCACCGGCGCCCAGCGTATTCATGATTATCATAAGCTCGTGGGAAGCATTAAGATGTACCGCCTCAACCCCGACGATTTCGCGTTTTACCTTGAAGCGTTCAAATACGCGATGCCGCCGCACGGAGGGTGGGGGATGGGCTCCGAGCGCATCGTATACAAATTGCTCGGCCTTTCATCCGTGAAAGAAGCGATTCTGTTCCCCCGCGATGTAAAACGATTAATTCCTTAAAAATCCGCGCGTTTAGCTCAGTGGTAGAGCGTCACATTGACATTGTGAAGGCCGAAGGTTCAATCCCTTCAACGCGCACCGATACGTTCTTTCATAAAGGGGGCGCATCATGGGAAACGAGAAGCTGATTTTTGAAGCCGGAGAGGTGTGTCCGAATATCGAATGTGAGTTTAGGAATGAAAGCGCCAATTCAAAGGATCTGTGCTTTGGCGCGCAGGCAGGAAGAAAACACAGGTTTGTATGCGATCTTGAGGCGTTGAAAAAGCTCTATGCATCGAAGAAGAAATAGCCCCGCAAAAGCGGGGTTTCTTTTTTAGTGCTCTTTTGTTATGCTTTGAAGTATGGCGGTGAATACCAATCCGGTAAAAATCAAGGAAATTCTCGAGCGCGGGGTCGAGGATGTCATCATTAAAGAACATCTGGAGACTGCGTTGAAATCCGGCAAACAACTGCGGGTGAAGTTCGGCATTGACCCGACCGGCCCTAAGATCCATCTGGGGCGCGCTGTTTCTTTGCGCAAGCTCAAAGCGTTTCAGGAGCTCGGACATCAGATCGTTTTGATTATCGGCGACTTCACGGCCACCATCGGTGACCCTTCCGACAAGCTTGCCAAGCGCCCGATGCTTCTTAAAGCCGATATAGAACGGAACATGAAGACGTATGCGAAACAGCTCGCGAAGATTTTAGATATGGAAAAAGTCGAGTTGCGCTACAACAGCGAATGGCTGGGGGGTCTGCGGTTCGCTGAAATCAGCGCGCTCGCCGACAGTTTTTCCCTTCAACAGATGGCCGCACGCCGGAATTTCAAGGATCGCATTGATAAAGGGGAGGAGGTGAGCATGCGGGAGATGCTGTATCCGCTGATGCAGGGATACGACAGCGTTGAGGTAAAAGCCGATGTTGAGGTTGGCGGATTTGACCAGCTTTTCAATGTAAAGGCGGGGCGCGCCATACAGAAGCAGTATGGTCAGCCCGAACAGGATATTCTGACCACGCAGATGCTGGAAGGAACTGACGGCAGGAAAATGTCCACCAGCTGGGGGAACGTGATTACTATTGTGGACGAGCCTAACGATATGTTCGGCAAAATCATGTCCATCAAAGACGAGCTTATCCTGAAATATTTCTGGCTATGCACGGACGTTTTGCAAGATGAGCTGGACGGTTATCAAAAGCGGCTTGAAAAAGGCGCGAATCCAAAAGACATCAAAGCGGAACTGGGCAAAAAAATCGTCGCGCTGTATCATTCCGAAAAAGATGCGCGCAAGGCGGCGGATGATTTTGAAAAGAAGTTTTCAAAAAAGGAATCCTCAACGGAAATAAAAGAGGTTAAATTCGGCGGCGGATCTCTGAAGGCGGTTCTGGTCATGCAGGGGATGAGCGGAGCTGCCGCGGTGCGGCTCGCGGAAGGGGGCTCGGTATCGGTTAACGGCACGGTGACGACAGATTGGAATATCGAAATGAAGACAGGAGACGTTGTTCAATTCGGCAAGAAAAAAGAAACCGTTAAACTGGTGCCATGAAAGGCGTTATTCTGGCCGGCGGGACGGGCAGCCGGCTCTATCCGCTGACAAAAGTCACGAACAAGCACCTTCTTCCGGTGTATAACAAGCCGATGATATATTATCCTCTGGAGACGCTTGCGCGCGCCGGCATCAAGGATATTTTGATTATATCAGGAAAGGATCATGCGGGGCATTTTTTGAATCTGCTCGGTTCCGGAAGGGATTTCGGCGTCAATCTTTCGTTTGAAGTCCAGGACGGGGCTTCCGGCATAGCGCACGCGCTTTCTCTTGCCGAAAACTTTTCAGGGAAAGAAAGCATCGCGGTCATTCTGGGAGACAATATATTTGAAGACGATATTTCCAAGGATATCGCTTCCTTTGAACGACAAGCAGGCGGCGCCAGAATTTTCCTGAAAGAAGTCGGCGACGCGAACCGATTCGGCGTGGCCGAAATACGGGGCGACGCGATCATCGGCATAGAAGAAAAGCCGAAGGATCCGAAAAGCAATCTTGCGGTTACCGGGCTTTATATGTATGATTCAGATGTGTTTGACATCATAAGAACCATCAGTCCGTCGGAACGGGGAGAGTATGAGATAACGGACGTGAACAATGCGTATATCAAAAGAGGGTCTCTGTCCTACTCTCTTTTGCGTGGCGATTGGACGGATGCGGGAACATTTGAATCGTTGTTTAAGGCGAACAACATAGCGCGGGAACACCATGAAAAAACGAATCTTAACGGGTGACAGGCCGACGGGGCCCCTGCATCTTGGGCATTTGGTCGGGTCGCTTCAAAACAGGGTAACATTGCAGAACGAAGGCAATGACGTGTTCGTCATCATTTCCGACTTCCAGGTGCTGACCGACCGGTTGGATACCAAAGAGGTCGAGCGCAATACCTTTGAGCTTCTCCTTGACTATCTGGCGTGCGGGATAAATCCTGACAAATCGACCATCTTTGTGCAGTCGCGCGTGCCGGCGCTCGCGGAGCTTTTCGTGTACCTTTCGATGCTCGTTTCCGTTTCGCGCGCGCAAACAAACCCGACCGTGAAGGAAGAAACGAAGGCGACCGCGAAAGGGAAGATGTCTCTGGGAATGCTCGGCTTCCCTGTTTCACAGGCGGCCGATATTTTGGCATTTGATACGGACGTGGTTCCTGTGGGGGAGGACCAATTGCCACATGTCGAGCAAGCGCGCGACGCGGCGCGCACGTTCAACCATGTGTTCGGGCCGACGTTCAAAGAACCCAAAGCGCTGTTGTCCAAGATGCCGCGCCTAATGGGGCTGGACGCGAAGCAGAAGATGTCCAAGTCGCGGGGCAATGCTATTTTCTTATCCGACACCAAAGAAGAAGTTTTAAAGAAAGTGAAATCCGCGACAACCGACTCGGGCAAGGATATCGTCTTTGATCCCGAAAAAAAACCGGCGGTTTCCAATCTGCTCCAGATGTACCATTTGTTCTCCGGGAAAGAGATAAAAGCGATCGAGAAAATGTATGAAGGAAAAGGATACGCGCCATTTAAACTTGATTTGGCGGAAGTTATCAATGCGTTTCTTGACCCCATTCGCCAAACGAGGGCCGAGCTTGCCAAAGACAAGACCTATTTATCGCTCGTACTTCGCGAAGGGACCGTGAGAGCGCAAGAAGCTTCGGAAACGGTTATGCAGAAGGTCCGCAAGCACATGCACTATGACTACCCGTCCATTTTCCATCACGGCGGCTGAAACCGAAAAAGGCAAGCGGCTTGATAAAGCGCTCACGCTCCATATTTCCGGCTTCTCCCGGAGTGTTTTGCAAAAAGCGATAGAAGCGGGGCAGATCACCGTAAACGGCAAGAAAACAGAAAAAGATTACGCGCTCAAAATCGGTGACGTCGTTTCGGGCGTATTGGAACTGCCCGAAGAACCGAGCATTGAGCCGGACCCTTTGGTGCCATTTACGGTGGTGCATGACGCGCCCGGTTTTGCCGTTATCGATAAGCCCGCAGGCGTGGTGGTGCACCCAAGCTATACGCACAAAAAGGGGACGCTGGTGAACGGTCTCGTGGCGCGCTGGCCGGAAATAAAAGGGGTGGGGGAGCACAGCTTCCGGCCAGGCATCGTGCACCGGCTCGATAAGGAAACGTCGGGGCTTATGGTCGTGGCAAAGACCGATGAGATGTTCCACTGGCTCAAAAAGCAGTTCAAAGAGCATAAGGTCGCCAAAAAATACGTTGCGCTGGTGTTTGGCGCCATGAAGCAAACCGAGGGAGAGATCACCGCCCCCATCGGGCGGGAAGGGACCAAGCAGGTCACCGTTTTTGGCTCAACCAAGCGCTCTATGGGAAAAGATGAAAAATCCAGAAATGCCGCTACCGGCTTCAAAGTCCTTGGTTTATACGCTCATTTCACGCTTGTCGAGGCAACGCCAAAAACAGGCAGGATGCACCAAATCCGCGTTCATTTCAAGCATATCGGGCATCCGCTGGTGGGGGACAAAAAATACGCGCCCGCCCGGCTGTTGCGCTTGTTCCCCTTGAAAAGGCAATTTCTGCATGCCTCAAACCTATCTTTTGCTTTGTCTGACGGAAAACAGGTTTCTTTTGCATCCTCGCTCCCTACGGACCTGGAAAAGGCGCTTACCGTGATCAAAGTTCATTGACTTTACGGAGCGTATTATCTATAATTTTTCTCTATGGAACATACTGAATCCTTTTTTTATACGCTCATTCTGACGATCTGTTTCCTTCTGTTTATCGCGTCGGCAATCGCCGTCATCATCAAAAAACTGCATGTTCCGTATACGGTGGTCCTTGCCGCCATCGGCATTCTTTTGGGCGGCATTTCGCATCTTGAGCAATTCTCATTTCTCAACACGTTCGAGCTTTCGCCCGATCTGGTGTTTTACCTTTTCCTTCCGATGCTCATTTTCGAAGGGGCGTATAATATCCGATTCATTGAAATGCAATCCTCTTTGAAAGCGATTATCGCGCTTTCGGTGGTAAGCCTCATAATCTCGACTTTTTTTATCGGGTTCGCGCTTTTTTACAGCCTTCCTTATCTTGGCATCGAGATTCCCTTGCTCACGCTTCTGCTTTTTGGCGCGCTTATTTCCGCGACGGACCCGATTGCCGCGCTTGCGATATTCAAAGAAGCCGGCGTCCCTCGCCGTTTGCGCATGCTTTTAGAAGGCGAAAGCCTGTTGAATGACGGCACCGCCCTCGCTCTTTTTCAGATCATGCTGGGCATCATCGCGGCGGGATCGGTTACTGTCGGCATCATCGCAAGCGGCTTCGTGCAGTTCTGGGTTCTTATGCTGGGCGGCACGGCGTTTGGCGTTCTTATGGGGTTTATTTTTGCAAAAGCGATTGAAAAGATCAGGAACATTGCGGTCGTCGAGATTACGCTCACGCTTATTTTAGCTCATACCACGTTCATCTTTGCCGAGAAGTTTCTTGCGGTTTCCGGTATTATTGCGACGATGGCGGCCGCTATGGTGATTGGCAATTATGGACGGTATAAAATATCGCGCGGCGTGCGCGAATTCATGGAGCATTTCTGGGAATACGCGGCATTCGTTTCAAACTCCCTTATCTTCCTCCTCATCGGCCTTTCGGTCAGATACGCGAACTTCGGCGAATATGTCATGCCGATCGCCGCCGCGCTTACGATTGTGCTTGCCGCCCGGTTCCTGTCAATATACGCGGTAGTGCCGTTTACCAATCGTCTGACGAGCGAAGAACGGATACCGCGTTCGTGGCAGTTCATCCTGTCGTGGGGCGGTTTGCGCGGCGCTTTGCCTCTTGCCATCGTTCTTCTTCTGCCGCCCGATTTCGCGCATCGCGATTTCATCCTGGTGCTGACGTTGAGCACGATCTTCTTTACGCTTTTGATTAAAGCGGCGACCATTAAGGCGTTCCTGACGTACCTCAAACTGCATGCGTTTTCGAAAACGGAGGAGTTGGAACGAGAAGAGAGCTTTCTTGTGATGGATGCGAGAATTCAGGAACGTCTCCGCGAGATGTTCGAAAAAAACCGCCTGTCGAAAAAAGCATACGATAAATTAAGCGCAATGTATGCGGAGCTCTATGAGCAGTCAAAAGAGAAGCTTCGCGCGCTCTTTGAGAAACGCGGCGCGGGATTTTCGTATGAAGAAGTGCTTGCTATTTTACGAAAACACGCGCTTGGCATCGAGCGCCAGGCGTATCTCGATTTTTTCTCGCGGTATGAGCTTGATGAACGCGTGCTTTCCATGCTCAACCACAAAATAGAGCGTCAGACGGAGAGAATCTTGCGAAATGCTCCGCAGGTGCGCGATGATGCGGCGCTGGTTCCGTTCAGAAGGTTGAAAGGGATTCTGCTTGGTTTTGTGTGGCGTTTGAGGATCCCTTCTCTTGGGAACTGGGAAAGAACGATAAAAATCAGAGAAGTCGTCCAGAATTATTGCATGTATCGTGCCCGGAAAATGAGCGCCGAAAGGGTGCTTGATGAATTGGAGCGCATGAGCGGACAAGGAGAAGACAATCTCTATCGGGAAGCGGCCCGCGCGGCCGCCCAGCAATATCGAAAATGGCAGGAGGATAATATCCATAAGATGAATGCCATCAAACACGAGAACCCCAAGCTTATAGAGACGATAGAGTACACGATAGCGAGCCTCGCCTCGTTGGGCATGGAAATGGAAATTTTAAAAGAAATGCGCGCCAAAGGCATTATGCCGGAGAACGTCTTTTTCGATGTTTATGAATATTATGAGCGCTTGCATCTTGAAAAGGAAAACACTCTCCTTTATTATCGGAAAAGGGCATGAACGCGAGATTCATCCGCCTGAACGGCGGGCAAAAAGGCAAAGCTGGATGGGGCTTGAAAGATTCCGGCGTTTCTGATACTATACGCAAACTATATATTTAAGAAATTTTATGGACAAACTTGCTCAATTCGCGGCTTCACAGATCGGAAAAGCCATTCCCGACTTCAGGGCTGGCGACATGGTGAAAGTGCATCAGAAGATCAAAGAAGGGGATAAAGAACGCATCCAGGTTTTCGAAGGATTGGTTATTTCGCGCAAGCACGGCAAAGGCGTCAACGCGAGTTTTGCGGTGCGCAAAGTGGCTTCAGGCATCGGCGTGGAAAAGACCTATCCGCTGCATGCTCCGTTCATCGATAAGATTGAAGTGGTGAAAAAGACAAAGGTGCGCAGAGCGAAACTCTATTTCATCAGGACCGCGAAAGGCAAGCGCTCCAAGCTCAAAGGCATCCATGCCGAAATGAAACCGGCGACGCTTGCCGATGTCGCCGAGACCGTTTCCGAGGAAGCGGAAGTTGTCGCCGCGTAGGAACGGCGCTATAATTCAGATCAGGCCCATGCCCGGGTGGTGAAACTGGCATACACGCTACCTTGAGGTGGTAGTGCCGCAAGGCGTGGAGGTTCAAATCCTCTCCCGGGCACCATGCGCTCCGTCAATTGAAGGATTAGTTGGTTAAAGCGACCCGTTTATTCACCCGCCTAGATTTTTGCACCTAGCTTTTGGGCGCTTAGCTCAGTTGGTTAGAGCGACTCGTTTACACCGAGTAGGCCTGAGGTTCGAATCCTCAAGCGCCCACCGTGCAAAAATCTGGGCGGGCAAGCCGGGTCAGGCCGGGAGCCCGTCCGCCCAAGTTTTACTTCGTAAAATTTAGGCGGGTGAAAATCTCTCAGCGCGCACCATTTCCCCTTAACAAAAGAGAAGGAAATGTGTACACTGGTAAGGTGTTTGAAAACAAAATATGCCGCGGTAGCTCAGTGGTAGAGCGCATGCCTGGAACTTCGGGCCTTTCCCGAGTAATCGGGATCGAACATCAGGTGAATTCGGGGAAACTCTTAAGAACGCATTTTAAGACAATCCCGAGCCAAGCCGAGCACATGATATATTATGTGCTCGGAAGGTGTAGAGACTATCCCTTTACGGGAGTACTGGTCGCCTTAGGCGACTGGGAAGCGCCTGACCCCCTCGAAAGCGCAGGGGTGATGATATAGTCCACTCTTTGGAAGAGCATGGCGTCGGGTGTTCAATTCACCCCCGCGGCACCAGTTCCGTAAAAATTAGGCGGGTATAGTATACCGGTATTATGCGACCTTGCCAAGGTCGAGAAAGGGGTCCAATTCCCCTTACCCGCTCCATTAGTTTTTGCCACAGAAAGCCCTTGCTTACCGCAGGGTCTTTTTGATATACTGAAAGTGTTGTAATGCGTCTTGTTGTCCATCCCAAAAGGGGAGATAACATTATGAGCAGAGACAGAGATTTTCGGAGAGAGGCGAAAAAAAGAAAGAAGAGGCGTCGTATTTCCGATTCCTTTCTTAAAAAGGAGCGCGACAACGAAGAGACGGATGTACCAGTGCTTTCAGAAGATCAAGTTCTTTCGGGCAAGCTCATTTTTACGTTTACCAAGGACGGGGTTTATGTGATGCCCGTTCCTCCTCGGGCACAAGGGGCGTCTCATTGAGACGCCCCGCAGTTTTATCGGGTAAATCAGTTATCCACATTTGACATTCTCGCTCAACTTTCTACAATACATCTGTACGATAATTTTCGAAAGAGAAATGGCCGAAAGCCCCGAAGGCGATACTATAAAAATCTTCGACTTAGATCTGCAAAAAAGGGTCCACTGCGATTGGTATACGAATGTGCCGATGCTGCGCCACGCGGTCATCGAGGGGATGGGCGTCGCGCACGAGAATCTCGAGCACGAGAAGCTCATGGAGATGATCGAACGGTTCTGCGTCAACATGAAGTTCAGCATCGTCGACCGGCTCCACTACCAGTTCACCCCGTATGGCAAGTCCATCGTGTTCGTTCTGGAAGAAAGCCACGTGGCGGTCCATTCCTGGCCCGAGCGCGGATATATCCACATGGACATCGTCACCTGCACCCCGCAGGAATCGAGTTCGTCCCAGCTCGTGGCGGAGTTCAACGCCGTTTTCAGTCCTGAAAACACGAGGCTTTTGAAGCTCAAGTACTAGAAAAGAGCCCAAAAACACAAGGATAAGATCAAGCGCCCCGAGAAGGCGGCTTTTTTGTTTTATCAAAAATCGCCGTACAACCTTTTGACAAATTGCGCGCTTTTTTGTATCATGGCTTGGTATAGTATTACCAATAATTTCATCTTTGGCATAAGCGCATTTTGGCCATTAGTTTTTCTCTTTATTTTATGTCTTTTTCAGAATACAAATGATATCTGCCCGCCCATACCGAACGTACTGTTCGGGCGGGCGCAAACATCACGGAGCGATATTGCGTGCTATGATTTTGTTCTCTCATATGTTCTCGAAAGATAGGAAATAACGAAGGATTAACCTCTGAAAACTAGGCCAAAAGCGGCCCGTCCCGAACGTACTGTTCGGGACGGGCGGGCGCGAAAAAGCCGGAGCTTTGGCATATGGATATTTTAAGCAGTGCGGCATGGAGTTTGATATTTCTCTTGGGCATCATCGGCATGCTTGCCGGAATTCCTTTGGGATATTTGGTGCGCAAGAAGATCGCGAAGATCCAGATAGGGACCCTGGAAAACAAGCTGGACAAGATGACGGAAGAATCCCACGCGAAAGCGAAGGGGGTCCTGCTTTCGGCGAAGGAGGAGGCCGTGCGTATTTTAGAGGAGGCCAGGAAAGAAGAGAAGGAGCGCGAGCAACAGCTCGCAAAGCACGAGGAGCGCGTGGCGCATCGGGAGGATATGCTGGATAAGAAAGGCGCCGAATACGAGCGCGCGGAAAAGGATTTGTTGTCGAAAGCGGAAAAAGTGAAGCAGATCAAAGAAGAGATCGATCAGATGCGGGAAAAAGAAGCGCTGGCGCTTGAGAAAATTTCAGGTTACAGTAAAGAGAAGGCGAAGGAAGAGCTGTTCAACACGACCGAACAGCTCTACAAGGAAGATATTCTCGTGAGGATCAGGAAAATAGAAAAGGAGGGCAAGGAAGAATTCGAGAAAAAGGCGAATGCTATTTTGGCGACGGTCATCCAGCGCTATGCGGGATCGCATGTTTCCGAATTCAGCACGACCACGGTCACCATCCCATCCGACGAAATGAAAGGGAAGATCATCGGGCGGGAAGGGCGCAATATCAGGACGCTGGAACGGCTCACCGGCGCGGAGATCATCGTGGACGATACGCCCGGAGCCATCGTAATCTCCTGCTTTGACCCCATACGCCGGCAGGTGTGCAAGATGGCGCTCGACATACTGCTTTCAGACGGCAGGATCCAGCCCGCGCGCATCGAGGAGGCGGTGGAGAAGGCGAAAGCGGATATCACCAATAAGGTCAAACAAGAAGGCGAAGCGGCCGTAGAGGAGGTCGGGCTTGTGGGCATCGACCCGCGCCTGGTCAATCTGCTGGGCCGGCTGCATTACCGCACCAGTTTCGGGCAGAACGTATTGCGCCATTCCATCGAGGCCGCGCATGTTTCCGCGATGCTCGCCGAGGAGCTTGGCGGCGACGTGCAGATAGCGCGCATGGGGGCGCTGTTCCACGACATCGGCAAGGCGGTGGACCATGAAGTGCAGGGAACGCACGTGGAGATCGGCAGGAAGATTTTGGAAAAATTCGGCGTGGACCATCGGGTCGTCCAGGCGATGCAGTCGCACCACGAAGAATATCCGTACGAAACGCTCGAATCCATCATCGTGCAGATAGCAGAAGCCATCTCCGCGTCGCGCCCGGGCGCCCGCCGGGGCACCATCGAAACCTACCTGCGCCGTTTGGAAGAGCTTGAAGCCATCGCCATGTCATTTGAGGGCGTGGAGAAGGTATACGCGATATCGGCCGGACGCGAAGTCCGCGTGTTCGTGACGCCCGAAAAGATAGACGACTTGGGCGCGCGCAAGCTCGCGCGCGCGGTGGCGGATCGCATCCAGCAGGAGCTGAAGTATCCGGGCGAGATCAAGGTCAATGTCATCCGGGAAACCAGAGTGCTTGAATTCGCACGGTAAATGAACATTCTTTTTTTCGGAGATATTTTCGCACGGCCGGGACGCGAGGCGCTCGCGCGCGTTTTGCCTTCCCTGAAAGAGAAATACCGTCCCGACTTGATCGTGTGCAACGGAGAAAATCTGGCGCACGGCGCCGGCGCGACGGAGACGGTCGTCAAGGAGATGTTGGCCATGGGAGTCGACGTGATCACCTCGGGCAATCATATCTTCGACAAGAAAGAGATAGCCGATTTCATGGAGGGGGAGAACGCGCCGCTTATCCGGCCGCTGAATTTCGAAAGCGGGAGCCCCGGCAAAGGATTTTATGTTGTTGAGAAAAAAGGGGCGAACATCGTGGTGCTCAATCTCATCGGGCGGGTGTTCATGAAACGCGAATACCAAAATCCGTTTCTCGTGGCGGAGGAATTCCTTAAGACAATACCCTCCGATATTAAAATAATTCTCGTTGACTTTCACGCCGAAGCGACATCCGAAAAGAAGGCGATGGGGCTGTTTTTGGACGGGAAAGTGTCTGCCGTGGTGGGCACGCATACCCATATTCAGACCGCCGACGAGCAGATCTTGCCGGGCAAAACAGCCTATATCAGCGATATCGGCATGACCGGCGCCGCGGAGTCCGTCATCGGCATGGATGCGCGGCTGGTTATCGCGATGTTCAAAGGAGAAAAAGTGAAAATGGACATCGCGGACTCAAAAAACGCTGAAATAAACGCCGTTTTTCTTGTTATTGACGAGCAAAGCGGAAAAGCCATTTCCGTGGAAAGAATACGGATGTCGGGAGAAACGTGAGTATTATTGCGCATTTTCAACCCTTCTGATATAATGGAGGGACAGAATGAAATACGGCGCGTATTTCAAAGGTCGTACCTAATTAATTTACATAAGCATATATAACATCATGAATAAAGACGCATTAGTGGAAGTGGTCCTTGCAAAAGCGGGACTGGAGACTAAAAAATCAGCACAGGACGCGGTTGAAGCGGTTTTCTCGGCTATTTCGGGATCGTTGGCAAAAGGGGATGAAGTGGCTATCTCGGGATTCGGTACGTTTTCCGCCAAGGCGCGCGCCGCGCGCCAAGGGGTGAATCCCAAGACCGGCGAGCGGATCCAGATCAAAGCGACGACCGTGCCGAAATTCAAAGCCGGCAAGGCATTGAAAGACGCGGTGAAAGGATAGTTATTTTTCAGAGCTCTGAAAGAAAAACACACAACTCCCGAGAAATCGGGGGTTGTGTGTTTTTCTTACTGTTTGTATGCTTTCCAAAATTGCCCGATGGCATTGTGGTAGCCGGGCGCGAGAGGCATCTGCTGCCATGATTGTGCATCAACCCATCGGCATGCTTTATGCTCGGGGCTCAATACGATATCGCCGGATTTTTTGATGCACAGAAACCCGATGAGGAAAACGAAGCCGGACGGATTTTGCCGCACCCATGTCGTGACGGGGCGGCTGATCTCATAGCGAACACCTTCTCCCAGTTCTTCCGCGATCTCGCGTTTTAAGATGTCGGCGTGCGGGAGCAGTTCTTCCCCGACGTCAATCCTCCCGCCGGGAATTTCCCAAACGCCGCGGCTCTCCTGCATAAGGAGGAGCTTGTCCTTCTCATTCACCATGAATGCCTTGATGCCGACTTGGAATTTTTGTATCTCGCGCATTGTCGAGTTTAATTCTGGAGCGGGCCGCCCTTCTGGGCGAGCCCCGCTCAAGTTTTCTTGAGAAAATTTGAGCGGGTGGGGAGAATCGAACTCCCGTTACCAGTTTGGAAAACTGGAATAATAACCATTATACGACACCCGCCTGCTGTGCGCTTCTTGAAAATTATATCTGACTATCCCTCTTTTGGCAAACCGCCGTTTTCCGCTTTTTTCTTGAAGAAGACATGTAGCGCGTAAGACGCTCCTCCGACGATGATGACAATAAGGATGACGTGCTCGATGCGTTTTACGGAACGCAGGCTTTCTTCGAAAATGTAGCCAAGGAAGAAAAATCCGCACGCCCACAAGAGCGCGCTGGCGACGTTATAGTACATGAACCGTCCGATGCGCATGGCGCTCAAGCCCGCGAAAAACGGCGTGAAAGGGCGCAAGGGGCCGATGAACCTTCCGAAGAACACGCTTTTGCCGCCGTGCTTCGCGAAAAAACGCTCGGTCTTTTCAAAATAGCTTTTTTTGAAGAGGTTTTCCTCTTCCTGTTCGATATCGGCAAGCTTTCTTTTGGCTTTGCGGTACCATGCGCCGATGGCGTAGCCCCCGAGATCACCCAGGATTGCGCCCGCGACCGCGAACGCAAGCGCGTCGTATTTATCCAGATATCCTTCAAACGAAAGGATGCCCGTCATAACCAGCAAGATGTTCCCGGGCACGATAAGGCCGGCAAACGGTATCGCCTCGAGAAACGAAGCGAAAAAAATCACCGTGTAGGCGGTGTAACGATGATATTCGACATAGCTCGCTATGCCCGTGAAAATCTCATACCAATCCATGCCGTCAATCATACCAGAGATGCGAAAAAAGAGAAGCGCAGGACGTGTTTCATTATTTATCCACAAGGGCGTAACAGCGCGGCACGATAACGTGCTATACTGAAGCTATTATTAAGTAAAAAGTCATTTCATGCATAAACTATCGCTCATCATCGTCTTTTTAGCAGCGGGGTTCGTCATCGGCGCCATGGTGGGATTTTCCTATGGCAATCAGCAGGGATCGGCAGCCGGGCAGACGCAGGGGTACGCGCAAGGGAAAACTGACGGCGTACAAGTGGAAGTGGCGCGTGCGAAAGCGGAAGCCGAAGCGCAGGCACAAGCGACCGCCGAAGAGGCGGCAAAAGCGGCAAATCCTTTTGCGGAAAGCGCGGCAAATCCTTTTGCGAAAACAACCAATCCGTTTGAAGGGGTGATCATTAATCCTTTTGCCCAATGAGAGCTTCATTAGCTTTCAGCTTCACTGGCTTTCAGATATGAAAAAAACTTTTTATTTTTCAGTTGTAGCGGCCGTTTTTTCTTTCGGGCTCGTTTCGTTTGCCGCCGCCGCGTCCATTTTTGACATTACCTATCCCATTGCCGAGCTTGGCGGATGCGCCGACCAAGCGGCATGCAAAGCATACTGCGACGATCTTAGCAATAAAGACGCGTGCATCGCGTTTGCGGAGAAGGCGGGGTTTGTTTCCGAAGAAAAGGCGAAAGAAGCGAAAGCATTGCCGTCATCCGGCCCTGGCGGTTGCGCTTCACAGGAGGCGTGCCGGACCTATTGCGACGATCCGGCGCATGAAGATGAATGCGTTGCGTTCGGTCAACGGTACGGTTTATTGAATAAAGGGAGCGATGTCAGCGAGCGCGCAAAACTTATTCAGGAAGAAGGAGGACCGGGCAAGTGCCGGTCTGAAAAGGAATGCCGAGCGTTCTGCGAGAATCCCGCGCATGAAGGAGAATGTCTTGATTTCGCGGAAAAACATAACCTGGGCGATAAAAAACAAATACAATCTGCAAAAAAGGTGCAGGATCAAGGCGGTCCGGGCGGATGCAAATCAGAGAAGGAATGCCACGCCTACTGCGAGAATCCCGATAACTCAGAAACCTGCATCGCCTTTGCGGAAGGTCAGGGTTTTATGAGTAAAGAGGAGGCAGCTCGGGCGCGTCAATTTTCGAATAAGCCAGGTCCGGGCGGTTGTCGCGGTGAGGCGTGTAAAATGTATTGCGAAGACTCTGCTCACCAGGAAGAATGTATCGCGTTTGCCGTGGAGAACGGTTTTATGAGTAAAGAAGATGCGGAGCGCGCAAAGAAATTCGCGGGCAAGCCCGGACCGGGCGGATGCAAGGGCGAGCAATGCAAAGAATTCTGCCACGATCCGGCTAACGAAGAAGCATGTTTTCAATTCGCGGTTGAGAATGATCTTATCCCGAAGGACGAGATCGAGAGGGTCAAGAAATTCAAGAACGTGGCTAACCAGGGAGGTCCCGGCGGATGCCACGGCGACCAATGCCGTCTCTATTGTGAAAATCCCGCGCACCAGGATGAATGTTTTAAGTTTGCCAAAGAGCGCGGCCTTTTGGGCGAAGAAGAATTGAAGATGGCGGAGCGCGGGCGCGAGCTTTCGAAAAAAGTGAAGGAAGTCGGCGGTCCTGGAGGGTGCAAATCAGATAATGAATGCCAAGCATTTTGCCGGAATCCCGACAACGTCGAAGCATGTCTCGCATTTGCGGTGGAGCATGGCGGCTTCAAACCAGAGGAAGCGAAAGGCATGCTGAAGCGGTTTGTAGAGGACAGCGTGCGGATGCGCGGTCCGCGAGGTCCTGGTGAGTTTGGGATGCCGTCTTCGGGCAGTCCTGGACGCATGATGTCCATGGGTCCCCAAGAGGAGTTTGGTCAAGGGGGGATGCAAAATGCAGAATTTGAACGGCAATTTGAAGATCGTTTTCAGAGATTTGAACAACTAAGAGGATTTGAGGATAAATTCAGGCGGCCGGAAATTGGTCAGATGCAGGGCGGTCCGGGCGGATGCCAAGGACCAGAAGAATGCATGAAGTATTGTTCCGATTCCGCGCATCAGCAGGAATGTATGAATGCCAGCCCGCAGGAAGGGATGATGCCGTCGGGAAGCGGGCCGTTTGATGGCGGGCGCGGATTTGGCGGTTCCGGTCAGATGGGTATGCCGCAGGATGCTTTCGGCAAATGCGTTGCTGGAGGCGGAACGATCGTAAAATCAGAACCCCCGGCGCTTCCCAAATGCGTGAACAAAGACGGCAGTGAAGTTACGCTTCCCGCGGATGTGATGCGCGGTGAAGGAGGGACGAGCGGGTCCATGGCTGGATCGGCTGTTTGTTCCGGTCCCAAGCCGTTGATGCCCGTGCCGGTCGGATGCACAGGGCCGGTATGCAAAGAAGGGAGATGGGGATTTGATTGTTCCCAAGGAGAGCGCGTCGCTCCCCCGACTCCGGGGATGATGCCGCCCATAGGCACACAACAACCAACCGCTCCGACAACGATGCAGATTCGGGAGGGCGTTGCATGTACGGAGGAATGGAGGCCAGTGTGCGGCACGAATGGCAGGACCTATCCCAATGCCTGTTTTGCAAAAGCGGATAATATGACCGTGGCGAAGATGGGAGCATGTGAAAGCGCCGAGCTCAAACCAGCGGATGGGACCTATCCGCAACCATATCCCGGGTATTATCCTCCGCCCGCTGATCCCTATCCATCGGGAGATCAATACCGGCAGTTCACGCCGCCTCCCACGGAAATCGCGCCACCGCAAACCAGAAGAAGCCCTCCCGATATTTTCTTTGCGACGATTTTGGAGGCATTCAGGAATCTGTTGCCTCATTGAAACAAAAACTCCCCGTTAAACGGGGAGTTTTTGTTTCAGCATGGATTCATTCATAACGGATCTCCACCTTGTCTTTGTCCTGCATGATGTAGTTTTCAAATTCGTCGCTGTGCTTGCCGTTCACGAGCATCTTGACCGTTTTTTCGTCTTTAGCGCAGGAGTCGAGTACGCACGAGCTTGAAAACTTCTTTCCCCAGAGCGCAAAGAATTTTCCGAGCTTGATGTCATCTTTTTTCACGAGACCGGAAAATTCAAGATGGATTTCGCCGGTCGCGTCGTGCGTGTGCATGGGGTTGTGCGTAATGCCGATGCCGATGTTCGCCGGAATTTCCTGTTCTTTGCCGTCAATGAAAATGGCAAGCTGGGCGTGCCAGTGCATGCCGTTTTGAGCTATCACGTCGTCTTGCGGCGCAGCCGGCCCGGAAGAAGCGTACCATATCCCTAGTCCCGCCAGCGCGGCCAGCGCGCCGAGAAAAGAAAACGTTTTGACGGCGTTGTGGAAAGAGCGTTTTTGCCCCCGTTCCGCCCGCGCTTCCTGTTTCGCCATTTTCTTCGCCGCGTAGTTATTCTGTTCCATATAAGCTACATCATAATGCGCTTTCTTTCCTGCGTCAATTTTCAAAATGTCTCCGGTGGTCGGAAACTCCGCATTTATCGCGGAGTTGGAGACACTGAGCGAGCGGAGCTTCGAAAAGCTCAACTCACTTCTTCCCGCTCCGCGAGTCGAAGTGTCGGGCCGCCCCGCCCCGCCCCGGCGGGGTCTACATGCTCCTTCACCCCGTTAGAAATTTTTTGTCGGAGAGCCGAGAATCGAACTCGGACCGCATGCTCCCAAAGCATGTATACTACCACTATACTACTCTCCGATGCTGTTTCTGACGGGACAAGAAGCAAGCGAGTATCAAAAATTATGGCATGTCCGGCTTCATTTGTAAACCACGGTTTTGGTACATTCAATAGTGAAGTGCAACACCCCGGGTAAATACTTCTAAAGGGGTTCTCCACCCAAGTCGCTTTCTCGGGCGGGTGTTGAGGGCATGTTCAACCTTGGCGATGTCCTCATCGGGTATCATACGGAAATCGGTTCCTTTGGGGAAGTACCAGCGGATAAGGCCGTTGGTGTTTTCATTCGTCTCCCGTTCCCACGAATGATACGGATGAGCAAAGAAACAGCAGATGCCCGCAGCTTCTTCAACGTCTTCCCACTGCCGGTTCTCCGGCCCGTTGTCGACGGCGAGCGTACGGCGGCAGTGCGCGGGCAAGG
>MEYP01000020.1:42675-47089 GCA_001775835.1 Candidatus Azambacteria bacterium RIFCSPHIGHO2_02_FULL_52_12
CTTTGGTGATGAGTGCCAGCCCGCTTTTCCGTTCCACGAGCGTATTGATGCCGGGAGCATGATGCGCGGACTCCACGGTATCGCCCTCCCAGTCTCCGATGCGAGAGCGTTTCTCCACGATGACGGGACGTTCATCGATGGAAGGGCCGTTTGGCTTGGAAACACGCTGTCCTTTGCGCATCCCTTTCTTTGCTCTGCGTTTGTGCCTCCGCTTGAGATACGGGCGCAGATCTTCGCACCCCGGCTTCACGGAACCATTCCCTCTGCGGCGTATCTGCGCGTAGATGAACTGATAGATGGCTTCGTGCGAGATGCGCACGTGAAGGTCGCTGCGGATTCTGCCTGCGATCTGCTCGGGAGAAAAGCCCGCCTTCAGCTTTGCCACCGCATAGGTGCGGATACAATCGCTTTTGAGCCGTTCCGTTCTGCCTCGGAAAGAACGGTGCTCAAGCGCCCGTTCATGGGCGACGCGCGGCGTATACTGGCGGCGTTCCGGCGGGAGGTTTCTTTGTATCTCCCGCGCCAGTGATGAGGGGGAGCGTTTCAGACGCTTGGCCAGGGAGCGAATCGACACATTCTGCCACAGGCCGAGTTGGATCTCCTCGCGCTCTCCCACCGACAAATGATGGTAGTGCATATACTTCCATAGCACCAGAAATGTTGCACTTACTTGTTGAACCTATTTTTATAAAAAAGACGAATGTGGTAGTATAGATGATATGGAAACGGGTTTTTTAGCGAATCTGAACGTGCGGCGCCAGTGCAAAGAGCAGTTTGGCGTCTCTGTTTTGCGCTGTCCGATATTCCTGTTCATCGTCATGGGGGTTGTGGTCATCGCCTCGGTGCTTGCCGCGTATGTCGTGGCAAACTACTATAATGCCAATCCGGAACTCTCTGCCTTGCTTGCACTCGCAACCGCGGCGCTGATATTAATTTTGGGGAACATTATTTTACATGGTATTACCAAGGTGGTCGAGCTCTCCAAGATGAAATCACAGTTTTTAAATCTCATTTCGCACCAGTTGCTGACCCCGCTCACCGCTCTGAAATGGTCGGTGAATGCGCTTGAAACTGAGAACGTTGTCCAAACAAAAGCCGAGCAGGGCGAACTGCTTTCCATTATCAAGCAAAACAGCAATGTCATGATCCAGACGGTGAACACCATACTGGATATTTCTCGTCTTGAAAGCGGCAAGCTTAAGCTGAATTTCGAAAAATGCGATATCGCAAAAGTCGTCGAGGACGGCATCGCCTCGCACGCGGACGCTGCGCGGGAAAAGCAAAGCGCCATCACCTATACGCGCGATCCCGGCGTAACGTTCGTGTATGCCGATCAGGCCCGCCTGAAGGTTGCCGTGGAACAGCTGCTCGACAACGCGGTGAAATACAGCAGAACGGGTTCCGCTATTTCCGTTGCGCTGCGTATGGCGGGAAGCGTCGTTATTTTTGAGGTGAAAGATGCCGGCGCCGGCATTCCCAAAGCGGAGCATAAAAACGTATTCGGCAAATTCTTCCGCGGTTCGCGGGGCATGATGAGCGAAACCAGGGGGCTGGGCGTCGGGCTGTTCGTCGCGAAATACATCGTTGAAGCGTCGGGCGGGAGCATCAATTTCGAGTCCCAGGAAGGGGTCGGCTCGAAGTTCTGGTTCTCCTTGCCTGCGTATAATAAATAATCAGCTTATAGCTTTCAGCTTCATCAGCTTTTAGAGTGGCATCCCTAAAAGCTGAAAGCTAACGAAGCTGAAAGCTAAAATCATATGGCGACCATTTTATTCATCGAAGACGAAACATCTCTGCAAAAGACGTTGAGCAGTATTTTGAAATCGTCCGGATTCGCGGTGTCCAACGCATATGACGGGGAAGCGGGGCTTGCGGCCGCGAAAAAAGACAAGCCGGACCTGATCCTTCTGGATCTGATTTTGCCTAAGATGGATGGTTTTGCCGTGCTCGCGCATCTGCGCGCCGAAGAAGCCACCAAAAACACGCCGGTCATCGTCTTGACGAACCTTGAGTCGGCCGAAGACGTCGAGCGCGTCATCGGCCTGGGAGCGACCATGTATCTGGTGAAAGCGAATTACGACCTCACCGATATTGTTGCGAAAATAAAAGAAGCCTTAATGTAGCTTTTAGCTTTCAGCTGCATCAGCTTTTAGAGTGGCATCCCTAAAAGCTGAAAGCTAACGAAGCTGAAAGTTGTATTACTATGCGCGTAGAACCGGAACAACTTTCCGCTTTCCTGCTTGACGCCGGGCTGGTCAAACAAGAGCAGCTTGTCGAAGCCCAGCATGAAGCCGCGCAGTCGGGCAAGAAATTAGGGGCAGTGCTTCTGGAAAAAAAGATTGTTTCACAAGAGGAGCTCGTCAAGCTGGAAGCGTACATCTTGGGCATTCCGTTTGTCAATCTGGAAAAAGACACGATCCCCCCCGACGTTCTGCATATCATTCCCGAGCCCATCGCCCGCAAATACAGCGTGGTGGCATTTCGCAGGAAGGGCTCCGAATTGGAAGTGGCGATGACCGATCCGGAAGATATCCAGACCATCGAGTTCATCCGCAAGAAAGCGAACCTGACCATTCTGCCGCGCCTGACGAACGCCGCCAGCATCGCCGCGACCCTGAAACAGTACCAGGAAAGCATCGAACAGGAATTCAGTTCGTTGTTCGGCGTTGAAGGAGGCGGGGAGGGAGGAGCCCCCAAGGAGGGCGAAGAATCGGGGTCGCTTGAAGGAAAGATCATCACCGGTTCCCGGGAAGACGACGGAGAGGGCGGCACAAAAGCGGAAGATCTGGCGAAAGCGGCGGAAGACCTGCCGGTCATCAAGATCGTGGATTCGCTTTTTCATCACTCCATCATTCAGAATGCTTCCGACATCCACATTGAGCCGACGGACAAGGATGTCGTGGTGCGCTACCGCATCGACGGCATTTTGCATGACGCGATGGTATTGCCCAAGAAATTGCAGGACGGCATCGTGGCGCGCATTAAAGTGCTTTCCAATCTGCGTCTGGACGAACACCGGCTCCCGCAGGACGGGCGGTTCAAGATAGAAGGCGGCGAGTACAAGATATCTTTCCGCGTTTCGATGATCCCGGTATACGACGGAGAGAAGATTGTGATGCGCCTGCTGCGCGAAGAAACGCACGCCAACACGCTCGAGTCGCTGGGCATTCACAACGAAACGCTCGAACGGATCCACCGCGCCATCAGACGGCCCAGCGGGATGTTCCTGGTGACCGGTCCGACGGGGTCGGGGAAAACGACGACGCTCTACACGGCGCTTGAGATCTTGAATACGCCCGAAGTGAACATTTCCACCGTGGAAGATCCGGTGGAGTACCGCATGCCGCGCGTCAACCAGACGCAGGTGAAGCCCACGATCGGGCTGACGTTCGCCGCCGGCCTGCGCGCGCTCTTGCGCCAGGATCCCAACGTCATCATGGTCGGCGAGATCCGGGACACGGAGACTGCGTCGCTTGCGGTGAACGCCGCCCTCACGGGACACCTCGTGCTTTCCACGCTTCACACCAACTCGGCCGCCGGGGCTTTCCCGCGGCTTATCGACATGGGCGTCGAATCGTTCCTCATCGCTTCGACCGTCAATGCCATCCTGGCCCAGCGCCTGGTCAGGCGGCTGACCGTCGAAAAAGAAAAATATCATTTGACGGAAGATCAGATAAAAAATCTTAAGGACCTCTTCGATATCGGAGAGATCCTTGAGATCATGAAGAAAGAAAAGGCGGTTTCCCCTTCCGCCACATGGGAAACGATCGATTTTTATAAAGCGAAACCGACGAAAGAAGCGCCTTCCGGCTACAAAGGGCGCGTGGGCATCTATGAGGTGATCGAGGTATCTGATACAATAAAGGATATGATCTTGAAGCACGCGGAATTCACCGAAATAGAGCGCGCCGCAAAAAAGGCGGGCATGATCACTATGGTCCAGGACGCGTTCATCAAGGCGGCATCGGGATACACTTCTTTGGAAGAGATATTGCGCGTCGCGACGGAGTAAATCATGAAACATGTAACATGAAACTTGAAACATACAATCAAAAAGCTGAAGCCAAAAAGAAGCAATTCTTGTTTCACGTTTCACGTTTCACGTTTCACGACTAGCCATGCAATTCACCTATACGGCAAAATCGATGGACGGGCAGGTAAAGTCGGGTGTTCTTGCCGCCAAAGACAAAGTTGAGCTTGCGCATCTTTTGCGCGCCCAGGGCTACATGCTCACCTTGGCGCAGGAAGAAGGGGAGGCCGGCGCAGCGAGCGCCGGCGCGGCAAATCGTTTTATCGGGAAAATAACCGGTTTTCGCGGCATCTCGCTCATCGACAAGATCATGTTCACGCGGAATCTGGCGGTCATGATCGGCGCCGGCCTTGCCATCAACCGCGCGTTAGCGGTGCTCGCGGA
>MEYP01000020.1:47161-51069 GCA_001775835.1 Candidatus Azambacteria bacterium RIFCSPHIGHO2_02_FULL_52_12
AAACGGCGGGGAATCTGGAATCGGTATTGAACGGATTGGCGGACCAGATGAAAAAAGATTATGACGTGGTCTCGCGCGTGAGGGGCGCCCTGATGTATCCGGGGGTCATTTTCACCGTCATGATCATCATCGGTTACCTCATGATGATCCTGGTGGTGCCCAAATTGACCGCCACGTTCAAGGATCTGGGCGCGGACCTGCCCGCTTCGACGGCTTTCGTCATTTTTTTGAGCGATTTCATGCTCAACTATTGGTATCTCGCGGTGGGAGGAGCGGCGGCATTCATCTGGGGCCTGCGGGCGGCATTGAAAACGCCGTGGGGCAAGAAAAATTTCGATGCGCTCATTCTGAAGATGCCGGTCATTAAAGGGCTTTCGCAGAAAATGAACTCGGCGCGCTTCTGCCGGACGCTCGGCATCCTCATTGATTCGGGCGTGCCCATCGTCAAGGCGCTTGAGATTCTTTCCAAAACGCTGTCCAACCATTTTTTTTCCGAGTCGCTCGTCACGGCGTCTTCAGAAATCCAGAAAGGGAGAACGCTGTACGAATCGTTGAGAAGATATGGCAAGCTGTACCCGCCCCTGGTAACCCAGATGATCGCGGTGGGAGAAGAGACGGGCTCGCTCACGAAAGTGCTGTCCCGCCTCGCAGATTTCTATGAAGACGAAGTGAATAATCTGACTAAGAACATGTCCACCATCATCGAGCCGGTGATGATGGTTTTTATCGGCGCGGCCGTCGGTTTTTTCGCCCTCTCCATGATCACGCCGATGTATTCGGTGATGGATAACATATGAAAAAAATTTCAAAATTCGAAATTCGAAATTTGAATTTGTGTGAGAAGGGTTTCACCCTCATCGAGCTCCTTGTTTCTGTCGCGGTGCTTGCCGTGCTTTCCACGTCGGTTTTTTTGGGGTACAGTTCGGTTTCCAAAAATACCGAACTCAAGACCGCCACGTTCAAAGTGCTGGATATTTTAAATCTCGCCCGCTCGCGCACGATAGCATCGCTTGCCACGTCAAGCTACGGCGTGCATTTTGAACAGTTCCAATATGTGCTTTTCAAAGGGACGGCCTATGATGCCGGCGATGCGAACAATATTTTTTATGCTTTGCCGGCCTCGGCGGAGGTGGCGACCATCGCCCTCTCGGGCGGCGGTTCTGAAGTGATATTCGACCGTTTGACCGGCAAGACGTCCCAGAGCGGGAGCATTGTCGTGCGCCTCCTGTCTGATATCACCAAGTCAAAGACCATCACCATCCTATCGTCGGGGCGGTCTGATATCATCGAAAGCGCGCTGAATCCTTCGGGAACGGCGCGCATTGCCGATACGCGCCACGTGCATTTTACCTATGAGCAGAGTATTGCATCGATTACGAATATGGTGCTGAACTTCCCCAACGATATCGTGACGCAGAATGTCAACTTTCTATCGTATTACAATGCGGGGGTATTTGACTGGTCGGGAACAGTCATGGTGGGAGGGTCTCCCCAGGTGTTGCGCGTGCATACGCATGCGAACACGGGTGCGTCTGCTGATTTTTCGGTGACGCGCGATCTGCGGTATAATACGGTAGCCAAGCGGCTGGAGATTTCTCTCGATCTTGAGAATGTGCTGAATTACAATGCCATTGATGGAGTAGCCACCACTACCTCCTTTCTTGTTTCTAATCTTCAGGTGCAATAAATCATGAAGCATAAGTTTCACGACGCGAAAGGAGCCGGAATGATAGAATTGCTTATTGCGGTTGCCATTATCGCAACGTCGTTTTTCGCCATTGCGCAGATAAGCATCATGGCGTTGCGCGCCGCGGGCGACCGCAACGACAAAGCGCAGGCGCTCGCGCTCGCGGAAGAAGGCGTGGAGGCGGTGCGCACGATACGGGACGGAAGCTGGACAAGCGGCATCGCTCCACTCACGTTCGGCTCGACGTATTACGCCGCAGTATCTGGCGGGAAATGGACGCTTACGTTATCCAATCCCGGCGTTCTGCAAAATAAATTCACGCGCACGATCATTCTCAATAACGTATCGCGGGATATCAATGACAATATCGTCGCGGCGGGCGGTACGGATGATCCAAAAACAAAAAAGGCCATGGTGACGGTCTCGTGGGGAAGTCCGGTAAAAAACATCCAGCTTATTACGTATATCGCTGATATTTTGAAAAACTAGCCAGACCAGCTTTCAGCTTCATTAGCTTTTAGCTTATAGAAATGCAAAATCCAATAAAAAAATTAAGAATTTCTCTGAAAGCTAATGAAGCTAATAAGCTAAAAGCTGAACGGGGATTCACCATTATCGAAACGCTGATATACGCCTCACTGGTGAGCATTGTTGCGGGCGTACTGACCGTTTCCGTCGCGAATAACTTGAAAGCATACAATAAATCGGAAGCGCGGCAGAATGTGCTCGCCAACGCGAATGCCGCGTTGAAACTCATCATGGATGAAGTAAAATACGCAAAAAGCATTTATACGCCGACAAGCGTTTTTGGCAGCGCCAATGGGCAGTTATCCCTTGAAACAGTGCAAAACGCGCCGACCGGGGAGAACACGACGTATGTCGATTATTATCTAGACGGGGGGAGGATCTATGAAAAAAGAGAAGGGCAGGCCGCTTTGCCGCTGACGTCGGACCGCGTGTTCACGACGTCGTTGCTGTTCACCCGTTCCGTCGCGACCAGCACGAAAGATTCCATTACGGTAGAGATCGGGGCAAGATTAATACGGCAAGCGGTTTGCTGGAGAGTCAGGCGAGCACGACCGTGCAATCCACGGCGGCTCTGCGGGGAGCATACTGAAGTAGCTTATAGCTTTCAGCTTCATTAGCTTTCAGAGAAAATGCAAAATTCAATACAAAAATCAAATATTCCCCTAAAAGCTAACAAGCTAACGAAGCTAAAAGCTGATGAAGGTTTCGCCGCAATCGTATCGGTTATATCTGTCATCGCGCTGGGGCTTATTTTCAGCTCGGGGTTTTTGTTCGTCACCGTACAGAACACTGCGGCGCTAAAAGACCAGCTTAATTCCGCGCAAAGCTACTATGCGTCTGAAGCGGGCATTGAAGACGCCATCTACCGCGTGAAGAACGGCAAGAATATCGGCGCACAGACCGTGCTTGCGGTCGGATCCGCCGCCGCAACCACCACCATCTCTTCCGTGGGGCAAACGAAAACGATCCTTGCCGAAGGCGGCCTTACGGGCACTATCCGTCGCGTACAAACAACGCTCGCGCTTGACGCCACGCAGTCCGATTTCCGCTACGGCGTACAGATCGGTGCGGGGGGTCTCGAGATGAAGCAAAACAGCGTTATCAACGGCAGTGTCTATTCCGACGGCAACATCACCTGCGCAAGCAGCTGTTCCGGGACGAAGATATTGGGAGACGCATGGGTTGCCGGGGGCGCCGCGGCAGGCGCCGACCAGCAGTCCACCGCCACCACTTCCGATTTTATCGTCGGCAAGACGGTCGGCGGGAACGATCAATGGGACGGGGCGCAAAGCTTTATCCCCAGCATCAACAGCCCGATCACGAAAGCGAGCCTATATCTGAAAAAAGTCGGGAATCCGCCGGACGCGACCATCCGCATCATCGAAGATAAAAGCGGAAAACCGGGCGGTTCGTCGGATGAGGTTACGAGCGGCACCCTGAACGCGTCTTCGGTAACGGCGAACTACGGGTGGATCGATATCGGATTCTCTTCCAATCCCACGATTGTGACCACGAAGACCTATTGGATCGTGCTGGACGCGAGCAATGACGCTTCGAATTATTGGACGTGGGGGTACAGCACGGCAAACCCGTACGCGAGCGGGCAGGGAAAATATTCCCGCGATTGGAGCGTCGGCAATCCGACCTGGACGAATGTCAACGCGAGTGCGAATTCCGACCTGGCGTTCAAGGT
>MEYP01000021.1:0-14555 GCA_001775835.1 Candidatus Azambacteria bacterium RIFCSPHIGHO2_02_FULL_52_12
ATTCCGACGCTGGACGCGGCGCTGTTGCGCAAGAACGACTCCCTTTCATTCATCATGCTGGTCGAAAATCTTGCGGCACAGACGAACGTGGACCACAAGATAGAAGCGGTGACGGAAGACGCGTCGTCGTCTTCGGGCGGTCCGCCCGCCGCCCTGTTCAATCTGAATGTCACGGGCGCGTTCGGCGATGTGTTGAAATTCATCTATCTGATAGAGAATACCAAGCCGTACGCGTCCATTCAGACGGTTCAACTTAGCATGGCGGCCGCATCGGCTCAAAATAGCCCCCTTCTTTCGGGAGAGCAGGTACGCGCCCAAACAGCCGTTAAAGTGTACACGCACTGACCTCATATGAAAATACGCCTTTCATTTCTATCCCGCATTCCGCACGCTTTCCTGTCATTTTTCAAAATGCATTACGGGATTTTTCTCGCGTTATTTTTCCTGTGCATGCTCGGCGCGTGGGGGTTCATATTCTGGCAATACGGGTATCTGGTGGTCAGCAAAGAGCCGCAGGTGACGGTAAGGCCGGTAATCGTGAAGGAGGCGCAGCTTAAAGCGGTCATGGAAAATCTCTCCCTCCGCGCAACGATCTCACAAGACGTTCTCGGCAAGACGTTTCCCAATCCGTTTACCAAACCGCCGGAAGAGCCGCGGTAACGGGATTGACCCCACACTTAACAAGGATTGCGCCTTTGGCGCCAGCTTATTTTTTATGACAAGAGAGTCGGCAGTGAAATTTGAGAAACACAACACAAAGCAATAATCCGTGCGGATAATTATCCTTGTTAAGTGTGGGGTTGATTTTTCTTATATTTTCCTATACGGTACAAGGTGATTTGTTTCGGAAAGCTCCCGTAGTTCAATGGATAGAACACTAGCCTTCTAAGCTGGATATCGAGGTTCGATTCCTCGCGGGAGCACCATGGGTTCAAGGAAATTCACGCGCACAAAAGAAGATTTCATCTGCGAACATTGCGCTTCTGCCGTGGCAGGCAACGGGTATACCAATCATTGTCCCCGTTGCCTGTGGGCCAAGCACGTGGACGTCAATCCGGGGGACCGGAAAGAATCCTGCGGGGGCATGATGGAGCCGGTGCGCGTCGAACGGAAACAGGACGCTTACGGCATTGTGCACCGATGCGTTACGTGCGGCAAAGAGCGGAGAAACATGGCATCTGTGGACGATGACTTCGATGAGCTTGTCCGCATCGCCGGGAAAGTCGCCGGTACTACTGTTGCGTTCAGGCATAAAATCTGATAGTATCAGTGTTTATGGAGACTATGGTGTAGAGGCAGCACAATAGGATGTGGCCCTATTAGCAGGGGTTCGATTCCCCTTAGTCTCCCCTTTTGGTATGTTGAAAATTTTCATCCCTTCTTTATCGGTTTCTGTGGTGACGCTTTTTGCCGTTTTCATGTGGGGCGGTTTTGCCGCGCTGTTCCTTGCGCTCGTTCTCGTCGTTCTCGAAGTGACGCTTTCCTTCGACAATGCCATCATCAACGCGAAAGTGCTGGCGAAGATGAGCGCGAAATGGCAGCAGCGTTTTCTCACGTGGGGCATTCTCATCGCCGTTTTCGGCACGCGCCTTGTTTTGCCGCTTTGCATCGTCAGCGCCGCCGCGATGCTGTCGCCGTTTGCCATGCTCGCCATCGCGTTCGACGATCCGAAACAGTACGCCGCTCTGCTTGAAACGGTCCGACCCGCCATCGGCGCGTTCGGTGGTTCGTTCCTTCTCATGGTCGCGCTCAAATATTTTTTCAACGAAGCGAAGAGCGTTCACTGGATTTTGGCCGTGGAACGCCATTTCGCGCGGTGGGGGAGGATCGAGGCGATAGAAATAGCGCTCGCGCTGGTCCTGCTTCTCGGATTTTCGTTCGCCTTGCCCGAACTCGGAGCGACGATATTGAGCGCGGGCATTATCGGCATCATCCTGTTCATTCTTATCGAGGGGCTCGCCGGATCTTTCGATGTCGAGACCCAAGGCATCGCCCGCAACGGGATTGTTTTGTTTCTGTATCTGAACGTCCTTGATTCCGCTTTTTCGCTGGACGGAGTCGTGGGCGCTTTCGCGCTTACCGCGCAACTGCCGATTATCGCGGCGGGCTTGGGCGTCGGCGCGCTGTTTGTCAGGACGTTTACGGTGTATCTTGTCCGCCAAAAAACGCTCCAGACCCTTTTGTATCTTGAGCACGGCGCCCATTGGGCGATTTTAGGCCTTGCCGGCTCGATGTTTGCCGGCCTTATCGCGCATGTTCCCGAGGTCGTAACCGGTGGCATCGGGCTTGTCTTTATCGCGCTCGCATATGTCTCGTCCCGGAGGAGGGTCGTGGGGATAAGGTAAGACGCTCCTTATGGGGTGTACAACCGGGGTCTGAAGATTTATAATGAAAGCATATGGAAAAATACGTGCTTCTGGTCGAAGACGACCCATCGCTGCAGAAAGCGTATCAGATGAAATTCGCAAGCAAGGGCGTTGCGTTCCGTGCCGTCGGGGACGGCAAGGAGATGATGCTTCTGCTGAAGCAGGACATGGAGCACAAGCCGTCCGCGGTGGTGCTCGACCTTCTTTTGCCGTACGTATCGGGGTTTGAGATTTTGGAGGAAATGAGAAAGACTAAAGGATGGGAGACTATTCCGGTGGTCATCGTTTCAAATGTCAGCGACACCATAGGCGTTGAAAAAGCCGAGAATCTCGGCGTGAAGCAGTATTATTTAAAGACGGGAATCAATCTCGACGAGGCGATCGGCAGGATCATCAGCTACATGTAGAACTCTTTTTAAAGCGCTATGCACAAGATCCTCGCCGTTTGTATGCTCGTTCTTGTTGTCGTGGCGGCCGCGGGAGGATTTTTTTTATTTCAGGCGCTTGAGCAGTCGGCAAAGCAAAGCAGGCCTTCCGTCGCGGGTCAGATGCTTATTCCCGTTTCAACGCAGTCGGGGAGCCAGACGACCGCCGACAAACCGAAAGTCTATCATCAAGCTATCGATATCGAATCGCGGTCTTTCTCGTTTGCGCCCAATGTGTTTCGCGTAAAGATGGGAGAGAGCGTGACGGCGACGGTTACGGCTCGCGGCGAGCACACGTTTGTCGTAGACGAGTTTCATGTGGACGAAAAAACGCAGGACGGAGAAAAAGCGACGATTCGATTTACACCGGACAAAAAAGGAGTATTTTCCTTTTATTGTTCGCGTCCGGGACATCGGCAAGCCGGCCAGCAAGGCGTTTTAATCGTAGAATAAGGTTTTTCGTTATCCACAGCGCATTAGGAAAAGCGGGTACGGCGGGGTATAATGAGGTCATATGAAACGTTATCTTATTTTTTCCGGTTTAGCATTGGCGATTGCCGTTCCGGCGATTGCCCAAGTTGCAACATCAACGCCGCGCGAACAGATGCGCGATGCGCGCCAGCAATTTCAGCAGGATGCCCAGCAAAAGCGCGCCGATCTGAAAGCGACGATTGAAACGCAAAGAGCCGCGATGAAAGCGACGCTTGATGTTCGGCGCGAAGCGTTGAAGCAACAGCTTCAGAAGGTGAGGGATGAGCGGAAGAAAGCCGCCGTGGAACGCATTGACGCGCGGCTTACCGGCATCAACGAGCAAAGAACGGCCCATTTTTCATCAGTAGTCGAGAAAATAGAAAAAGTGCTTGCCAATGTTATCGAACGCACGGATAAAGCCCAGACAGCGCGGGATGTCGCCGCCGCCCGGACCGCCATTACGCGCGCGCAAAGCGCCATCCAAGCCGCAAAGGACGCCATCGTCGCACAAGCCGGCAAAACCTATCCGATCACGATAAGTTCAGAAACGGGACTGCGCGCCGATGTTCAGAAAGCGGCAAAAGCGCTCCAAGCCGATTTGAATGCCGTGCGCGAAAAGGTGAAAGCGGCGCATGAAGCGGTACGGCAAGCGGCAGTTGCGCTTGCGCAGGCGACGCGAACGGGAGGAACCGCAACGTCAACCGTTCCATCAACTACGGGGATGTCATCGGAGCAGTAAACCCATAAACGCATATGGATATTAAAAAAGTCATCATCCTTATCATCGTCGCTTTCATTGCCGGCTATCTGGTGAGAGCGGCAAGCCAGGCGCCCTTGGATGCGTCTTTTGTATCAGTGACAAAGCCCGCGCAAGAGATGTCTTCCGAACAGGAGCTCGGCGCCATCGATATCGGCAATGTGGATGCCGACTTTGCGCCGGTTGAAGCAGACCTCGGCACGCTGTAAAAAAACAGTCGCCTTAGGCGACTGTTTTTTTGTTCCTCCCTTTAAATTTTTCCAACCAGCTTGAGTCCCGGTTTGAGCGTTTTTTTGCCCGGCTCCCAGCTTGCCGGACATACGAGCCCTTTGTGTTCCCGTACGAATTTTGCGGCCAAAAGTTTCCGTAAAATCTCTTTCGCATTGCGGCCGATGCTGTTGTCGTGAATGTCCATCGCTTTGAGCTTGCCGTCCGGGTCGATGATGAACGTACCGCGCAGGGAAAGTCCCGCATCGCCGCCCTCTTCGATATAGGTGCCGAAGTAACGGCAGAGCTTTCCGGTCGGGTCGGCAAGCATGGGATAGGTGATTTTTGAAATAGCGGGAGAATGGTCGTGCCATGCCTTGTGCACGAACACGGTGTCGGTGCTGACGCTCATGATCTCCGCGCCGGCCTTTTTGAATTCCGCATAGTGCTCGGCCGCTTCTTCAAGCTCGGTAGGGCAGACGAACGTGAAATCCGCCGGGTAAAACAGCAATACCAGCCACTTTCCCCGATAATCGGAAAGCTTTACCTTCCTGGTGTGCTCATTGTGGAACGCTTCCAACGTGAAATCTTGTATGGTATCGTTGATATGAGGCATGTTTTTGAGGTTACTTGTTATTCTGCCAATATATAATATACCCTCGAGGCAAAAATGCAATACTCAAAAAAATCATTTTTTTTATTGCTCGTGGTCGGCATAGCTGTCGGATACCTGTTTTTATATTCGCGGGGGCGTGAAACTGTCGTGGTCGCCGGGAAAACGCTTACGCAGGATATCATGACGCGGGGCAGAGTGGTCGCTGCAGAAAGCTCCAACCTTGCTTTCGACCAAGAGGGGATCATAAGGGAAGTGAACGTGAAAGGAGGACAGACTGTGAAATTCGGTGAAGTCCTTGCGCTTTTAAACACGAGCGTGCTGGAAGCGGATGCCAAGCGCATAGAGGCGGATATCGCATTGAGTAAAATGAAGCTTTCCCAGGCGCTTTCAGGGATTTCCAAAGCGGAAGTCGCGCTTGCAAAATCTAAAGCCGTTTCGGCAAAGACCGCCATGGACAATGCCCGCTTGACGCTTGATGGCGCCCGGTTGAAGGCGGAAAATGACCTCGCACAACGGTATGCTTTGGCGTTCGAATACGTGAACACCGTGCTTTTGAACGCGGATGACGCGATGAAGGCGCTTTCCGGGATCTACGATGAGAAAAACCAGTTTCGGGAATTTTTCATCATTCAGGAATCGAAGAAAACATCAGATGCAAAGTGGCAGATGATATTTGCCAGAACCGCGCATGAAAGCATCAAGACAAAATCCGCGAATCTGAAGTCCGAGGCGTCGCACGAAAGCATCGATCTCGCGCTTTCCGATTTCAAGACGAACCTGGAAGTCATCCGGTCACTGCTCTCAACGACCGCAGAAATCCTTGACGGCACCCAAGTGGCGTTTGGCAGTCCCGATATCGGGTCATATAAAACGACCGTCGCCGTCGCCCGTTCCGTGCTGAATGAAACGCAGGGCGCGCTGCTGGATTTCGAACAAAAAATAGCATCACAGAAAATCGAAGGCGCCGCCTCGGTTACGCAGGCGCACAACGACGTGAAGCAGTCGGAAGTTTCTCTCAAGGCGCTTGAAGACGAGTTGGCGCTCAAGGAATTGACGTCCCAAGGAGAGACGCTGCCGTTTCTGGAAGCAGAGATCAAAGAACGCGAGTCGTCTTTGAGTCTGATGCAGGAGAAAATACGCGGTTCGGTGCTTGTCGCGCCCGCTGACGGCGTCATCGAAAACGTGCAGATAGGGAAGGGAGGCGCCGTGAAAGCGCACGCGGCGGTGGCGACGTTCACGCCATTTGCGAATTTTCAGGTTGAAGCGGAGCTCGATCCTCGCTCTAGCGTGCCAGTACACGCGGGAGACGAAGCGGTCATTTTTTTCGGCGCAACACAATTACGGGGGAACGTTGCCGGCGTTCCGGGCAAGAGCGCCATCATTTATTTTGATGATGCCGGCGGAAACGCCGCGCTCCATGAAGAAGCCCGGGTGCGCATCATCGCAACCATAAAGAGAAATGCGCTCATGGTGCCGTATGACTTTATCAGCGAAGAGAAGGGCGTAAAAAAGGTCTCTGTTTTGGAGCGCGGGGAAGAAAAACAAAGGGTGGTGCTGACGGGAATCGTATTTGGCAATGAGGTTGAGATCATTGAAGGAGTCTCCGAAGGGGAGCTGTTAGTCAAGTAAGAGCTGGTTATGGTATAATAAAAAGCGTATGGCGCTGCTTGCGCAGGCGTCTTTAGCATATTATGCGCGTCTTAATGTTCGGGTGGGAGCTTCCCCCCTACAATAGCGGCGGGCTTGGAGTCGCCTGTTATCATCTGGCGAAAGCACTTTGTAAAAAAAATACTGAGGTCATTTTTGTCTTACCCAGAAGAGTCGATATGCCCCCGCAGGACTTCTCGATCCTTTTCGCCGACGCGAACATGCGCATCCGCACGATCAATTCGCCGCTTGTCCCTTACATCACTTCTTCGCTCTACCTGTCTTTCATGAGCGCAGAGGCGCGCGCGCGCCTGTACGGCAATACGCTGTTCGAAGAGGTTCTGCGCTACGGAAGGCAGGCGAAAAAGATAGCGGAGACGGAAACATTCGACGTTATTCACGCGCATGACTGGCTTTCGTTTCCGGCGGGCGTGGCGGCAAAAAGCTCTTCAGGCAAGCCGCTTGTCGTGCATGTGCACGCCACGGAATTTGACCGCACCGGCGGCCAGGGAGTGAATCCGCTGGTGTATGAGATCGAAAAGTGGGGCATGGAGCGCGCGGACAAGGTGATCGCCGTTTCGAATTTTACGAAAAACATGATCATTGAAAAATACGGCATCGCTCCGGAAAAGATAGAGGTGGTCTATAATGCGGTGGAGCGGCCCGACGATCCGCACGGCGGCGTCCGTTCTCCCGTCAGCCGCCACAAGTCGCTGGTGCTGTTCGTGGGGCGCATCACCCTGCAGAAGGGACCCGATTATTTCGTGGAAGCCGCCGCCAAAGTGCTCGCGCGCGACAGGGATGTGCTGTTCGTCATGGCGGGCGACGGCGACATGTATCATGAGATGATCCGCAAAGCGGCGGCGATGGGCATTTCGGATAATTTCTTGTTTGCCGGGTTCTTGCGCGGGAGCGAACTGACCGCGCTCTACCGATCGGCGGATCTGTACGTCATGCCGTCCGTGTCCGAGCCGTTCGGACTGACCGCCATCGAATCATTGCAATGCGGCACTCCCATCCTTATTTCCAAACAGACGGGAGCGGGAGAATCCCTGACGCATTGCCTGAAAGTCGATTTCTGGGATACCGATGAAATGGCGGCAAAGATCCTCGCGGTGCTTTCCTATAAAGAGCTGGGGCAGTGCCTTTCCGAATTCGGGCGCCGGGAAATCGGCAAATTCAGCTGGGACCGGTCGGCGGACCAGTGCATTACGATATATCAACAATTAACAACGACATGAATCTTGAAATTTAAATCTTGAAACCTCTTTTTAATGTTTCATGTTACAAGTTTCATGTTTCGTGATTTCTATGCCAAGCGTCTGTTTTTATTTTCAAGTGCATCAGCCGTTCCGGGTAAAAAAATACTCGATTTTTCAGATCGGCAACGATCATGATTATTTCAACGACCGCGGCGACGGCAAGCTCAACAACGGGAAGATATTCGAAAAAGTCGCGCGCAAATGCTATCTGCCGACCAACGAAATGATGCTCCGACTGCTCGATCGGCATCCTGAATTTAAAATAAGCTATTCGTTGTCGGGTGTTTTTCTGGAACAAGCGGAGCGCTACGCGCCCGAAGTGCTCAATTCGTTCTACCGGCTGGTGCAGACGGGGCGGGTCGAGCTGTTGTCCGAAACCTACTACCATTCGCTGGCGGCGCTCTATTCGTTCGACGAGTTCGAACGCCAAGTGGCTATGCATCGCGCGCTTATCCGTAAATTTTTCGGCGTCACGCCGACGGTCTTTCGCAACACGGAGCTTATTTACAGCAATGAGATAGCGCGTTATGCCGAGCGCCTCGGCTTTTCAGGCATCCTTGCGGAAGGGGCTGACGACATTTTAGGGTGGCGCAGTCCCAATTTCGTGTACAAGCCCAAGGGAACGGACACGATGAAGCTGCTGCTGAAAAATTACAAGTTGTCCGACGACATCGCGTTCCGTTTTTCGTCGCGCGACTGGCTCGAATGGCCGCTGACCGCCGAAAAATTCGCGCGCTGGGTGTCCGAACACAACGGCAACGGCGAAGTGGTCAATTTATTCATGGATTACGAGACTTTCGGTGAACATCAGTGGGAAAGCACCGGTATCTTTGATTTTTTGCGGGAATTGCCCGGGCGCATCCTCGGCCACGCGGATAACGATTTCAAGACGCCGTCGGAGGCCATCGCGGCCTATCCCGCGCGGGACGAACTCGATGTCCTGCGCTATGTATCGTGGGCCGACATCGAACGCGATCTTTCCGCGTGGCGCTCCAACGCGATGCAGGAGGCGGCGTTGGGCAAGCTCTATCAGCTTGAACGCGAGGTGCTCTCAAGCGGCGATGAACAGCTCATGGAAGATTGGCGGAAACTGCAGACATCGGACCATTTTTATTACATGTGCACGAAATGGTTCGCCGACGGCGACGTGCATAAATATTTCAATCCGTACGATTCACCGTATGAAGCGTTCATCGCGCACCGGAATGTCCTGGAAGATCTGCATATAAGGATCAAAAAGGTCGAAGTCATATAACATGAAACATAAAACGTGAAACATGCATCTTGAATCCTGAATCTTGAAACCTCCGTGTTTCGAGTTACAAGTTTCATGCTTCATGTTTCATGATACACTATGAGATTAACTGAAAAAAAAGCGCACGATATCATGCGGCGCGCGGAAGGCGCGGAACAGTTTTTTAGTAAAGACGGCGTAGTATTTGCCGGCCTTACCGAGCTGTCCGACGGAATCAAAACCATGACGCAGGATGTTTTTAATTTTCACTGCAACAGCCAGAAATGCGATTTTGCCTCATGGATCGCCGATATTTTGCATGATGATGTACTTGCCGGCACGCTGGTAAAAGCAAAAGGCGTGAGGAAGACCATTGAGAGCCATATTGCCAAACGCGTCGACCAACTGGCGAAATATAAATAGAAGTACCGATAATGGAGAAACACGCAAAACCAGACTTTGTGTTCGAGGTATCGTGGGAAGTTGCCAATAAAGTCGGCGGCATCCACACGGTCATCACGTCAAAAGCGCGGGAAATGGTCGCGCAGTACGGCGTTGATTATTTTCTCATCGGCCCGTATTTCAAAGATAAGCTCGCCGGCCAATTTGAAGTCCTTGAGGCGCCTGCCTACTTTAAAAAACCGTTTTCCGACCTTGAAAAAGAAGGGGTGAAGGTGCATTTCGGCAAATGGCTGATCGACGGGGAGCCGTTCCTTATCTTGCTCGATTTTGAAGGGATCAAGCCCTATACCAACGAGATCAAAAAAGAGCTGTGGAATCTGCATCAGGTGGATTCGCTGGGAGCCGGCATTGATTTTGACGAACCGGTCGCGTGGGGGTACGCGGTCGGAAAGCTTCTTGCGCGCATTGCCGGCACCATGCAGGATAAAAAGATATTATGCCATTTCCACGAATGGCTTACCGGCTCCGCGCTGGTGTATCTTGCCAAAGAAAAGGTGCGCGTCGCGTCGGTGTTCACCACGCACGCGACGGCGCTGGGGAGGAGTCTGGCCAACCGGGGCGTTGATTTTTACGCGCAATTCGAGCGCCTGGATCCCGACGCCGAAGCGCGGGCGAACTTCGTCCAGCACAAACATCAGCTTGAAAAAACGGCGGCGCATCTGGCGAATGTATTCACGACCGTGAGCGAGATCACCTCTCTGGAGGCCCGCTATTTTTTGGGTCGTGCGGCCGACATCGTTTTGCCAAACGGTTTGGATATCGAAAAATTCCCCACCATCGAGGAGATCAACCGCAAGCACAACATCCAGCGCAACCGCATCAGGAAATTCCTCATGTATTATTTTTTCCCCCACTATAGTTTTGATATTTCGCAAACCCTTATTTTCTATACTGCCGCCCGCTATGAATTCCACAACAAAGGGATAGACGTGTACATCGACGCGCTTGCCCGGCTCAACGAAAAGCTCAAAGCGGAAAAGAGCAAAAAAACCGTAGTCAGTTTTTTCTGGGTTCCCGCGAAAGTGAACGGCATCCATAAAAAGCTCGCCAAATCCAGGGAAGTGTTCGGCGACATCCAGAATTCCCTCGAGGAAGTGGAAGAAGAGATGGAAGACGCCATTTTGTATTCGCTCATCGCGCAAAAAGACATCAAGGTGAGCGAATTGCTTGACAAAAGCATGGTGCTGTCCTTAAAAAGCAAGATTCGGGAGATGAAATCGGAAGACGGCCTGCCCCCGCTGGCCACGCATGAGCTTGCCGAGCAATACGATCAGATCACGGACGCCCTTCTGCGAAACAGACTGACCAACAAAGAAGAAGACAGGGTGAAGGTTATTTTTTACCCCATTTACTCAAGCGGTTCGGACGGCTTGCTGAACCTCGAATTTTACGAGAGCATTCAAGGGTCGCATTTCGGCGTCTTTCCGTCGTTTTACGAGCCGTGGGGATATACGCCTCTTGAAAGCGCGGCGCTGGGCGTGGCGTCCGTGACGAGCGATCTCTCCGGATTCGGGCAATTCTTCAAAAAAGAAGTTGCCGACAAAGAGTTTCCGGGCGTATACATCATGGAACGGATGGGCAAAAGCAACGAGCACGTTGTCGGCGCGCTTGCCGATGTCCTGTATCATTACACGCTGTTGAGCAGGAGAGAGCGGGTGGAAAACAAGATCGCCGCGTACCGGCTTGCCGCGCGGGCCGATTGGAGCATTTTCATCCGGTATTACTTTGCCGCACATGCCCAAGCGCTTTTGAAGCTTTAAAATCGCTATGCTCGTTTCCCACCGCTTCGGCCCTTACCAAATCCAAAAAGATATCGCGCGGGAAGCGCAGTTTTTGTTGCGCAACCGCCTTGGCGGATTTTTCTTTTACCGCGCCGATCCGGCATCAAAATATCACGGGCTTTGGACGCGCCATAACGGCAAGCTTTATAAATCCGTCGCCGCCATCAAGCCCGGCGTTGACGCGCCCGTGCGCAAAGCCACCAACTATTTTTGGGGGTTTTCCGTGGAGCGCGGCAACGATTTTCATGAGCTCTTTTTCATGGATCCGGAAAGCGACTCACTGGTGTATCAGACGAAGAACCCGGCGTGGTTTGGCGTGACGCTTGACGGCCGTGAACAGTCGGATCAGGACGAGTGGGGAAGATTGTACGATATCGCCGAGCAGGGCGGCTGTCTGGTCATGAGCTATACCAAGCGCGTGGGCGAGCGCGAGGCGTACCAATGGCATTGCGCCGTTGCCGGCTATACGGATTTCGAGCTTAAAAAAGAATGGGTTTTAAAGCGGTATGTGTATGACGAGCTCCGGCAAGACCCTCCGTTCGAACGGCATGTCTACAGCGCCGTTAATCTCAAAGGAAGTAGCGTGGTATTTTCGGTCGGCGCAAAAAAAGAGGAAGCGATAAAGGCGGCGCTTGATGTTTCAGAGAGAGCGGAGCATATTAAAAACGATTTGCAGAAAACGACGGACGATTTCGCGCGGCGTCATGACAGCCGCGTCCAGGACGCACAGATTAGTATTGCGCATCTTGCCGCGCGGTTTTCCGCGCAGGGAATGACCGTGCGCGACCATGCCGGCAGCGTTCTGGGCGTGTATGCGGGCATTCCGTGGTTCACCCAGTTTTGGTTTCGGGATTCCACATTATCAGCCAATCAGTTGGATCCCGCCGTCGCAAAAAGCATTTTTCTGGGTTACGGCGAAGCTCTGGCTCGCCGCGGGAACATTGAAGCGTGCGATGTCTCTTGTATGAGCGCGGCAGACACGGAACTGCTCTTTTTTGCGTGCGCATCCGACCTGATTTCGCGTCGGGCGCTTGATCCGCAGGAAACCGACAGGGTAAAACAGCTCCTGATACGGTACTTGGATATCCGGCTGGCGGAAAAAATGCGCGGTGGGTTCGTGGTGAACGGTCCGAAAGAGACATGGATGGACACGGAGCATCAGAACTCCTCGCGTGCCGGAGCGCGCATCGAGATACAGGCGCTTGCGTTGCGGGCATTGCATCTGGCATGGGAGCTCACCGGCGACCCAGCGTACCGAGCCCGCGAATACGAACTCGTGCGCAACGTCAGGATGGCGTTTTGGGACGGCGCCGTCCTTTCGGACGGCCTTGCGGACGCTACGCTCCGTCCCAATATCTTTCTGGCGCATCTTTTTTATCCGGAACTGCTTTTACGGCACGAGTGGGAGGCCGCATTCGCCACGGCGCTTGAAGCGCTGTGGCTCCCGTGGGGAGGCCTCGCGACCCTGCCCAAAACGCATCCCTTGTTTTGCGGCAGGGATCGCTCGGGTAAAGACCCCAACCAAAGCTATCACCATGGCGATTCGTGGTTTTTCCTCAACAACATTGCCGCGAGAGCGCTGGCGCAGGTCAACGCGCGGAAATTCAAACCGTTCATTGATGCACTGCTGTCTTCAAGCACCGATGACATTCTCTGGAGCGGCATTTTAGGGAATCATTCCGAGGTTTCTTCCGCGGATGAGTACGCCGCCGCCGGCTGTCTCGCGCAAACATGGTCCGCCGCCACGTATGCGGACGCGCTCGATGGCATCATGGCCATGAATCGTAAAACATGAAACTTGTAACATGAAACTTAAAACATAAAACGTGAAGCATAAAACATGAATCTTGAAACTGCATTTTCAATGTTTCAAGTTACATGTTACATGTTTCAAGATGTTATGGCTATTTCCGAACAAGATAAAATCACCTTCACCAGAAATCTTTCGGTTATGGCAAAATCCGGCATTCCGCTTTTGGAAGCCGTGCTGTCCGAAGGGAAACAGGCGCGCTCGGCGGATTTCAAGAGAGCGCTTTTTGCCGTCGCCGAGGATATCCGCCGGGGCGAGCGTTTTTCAGCCGCGCTCGCAAAGCATCCCGGCGTGTTCGGTTATTTTTACGTGCATGTCATTGAGGCGGGGGAGCGTTCCGGTTCTTTGGAGCAGAACCTTATTTACTTGTTCGAGCAGATGTCCGCCGCCAGGGAGTTTCGCAAAGAGCTCACCGGCGCGCTCTTGTATCCCGCGTTCATCCTTTCGGCAGTCGTGGTGGTCGGGTCGCTCATGGCGTATTTCGTTCTGCCTCAGCTGACGGGATTTTTAAGTTCGTTCGAAGGCGCCGAACTTCCTTTTGTCACGCGGATGGTGCTCGCTTTTTCAGATGTAACTCAGCACTACGGTCCGCTTATTTTTCCCGGCCTGTTCGCGGCGTGCGCGCTTTTGTACGGCATTTTGGCGCAGACGCGGCCCGGGCGCGATGTGAGCGACGCCATGCGTCTGCACCTGCCGATCATCGGCGGTATCTTGCAAAGAGCGTATCTGGTGCAGTTTTCCAAAATGCTCGCGACCCTGCTCAAAAGCGGCATTCCGATGCACGAGTCGCTCGCCATCGTCGGCAACGGCCTCGATAACGCGGTATTTAAGAAGTCGGCGCTTGCGCTCGTCCCGCATATCTTGGCGGGACAGCCCTTGTCGCCGTTTCTGGACCGGTCGCTGTTCCCCCCGCTTTATATTCAGATGATGGAAGTCGGCGAGAAGTCGGCGCGCATCGAGCAAAATCTGGATTATCTGGCGGAGTTCTACCGCAAAGAGATGGAATACCGGCTCAAGAATATCCTTACGTCGCTCGAACCGCTCTTATTGATTCTGGTGGGGGCTGTGGTATTATTCCTGGCGCTTGCCCTGTTCATGCCGCTCTACCAGACGATAGGGACGCTATAAAAAATAAGCCTCCGTGGCGGAACCCGGCATACGCGCAGCGCTTAGAACGCTGTCCCCGAAAGGGGTTAGAGGTTCAAATCCTCTCGGAGGCACTATGAACGAGCGAAATTTCAACAACATGCTTGAAGCGCAATGGGCAAAAAGCAATTTTGTCTGCGTCGGGCTCGACAGCGAGCTTGAGAAGATTCCCGAGTCTGTTCGTCAACGCGGCAACGGGCCCGGCATCAGCATCGCCAACACCATTGTCGCGTTCAACCGAGCGATTGTGGAAGCGACTAAGGACCTCGTATGCGCCTACAAGCCCAACAGCGCATTTTACGAAGCGCATGGCGACGAGGGGTTCGCGGCGCTCAAGCGCACCATCATGGACATTCATGCCATCGCGCCGG
>MEYP01000021.1:14585-24578 GCA_001775835.1 Candidatus Azambacteria bacterium RIFCSPHIGHO2_02_FULL_52_12
CGGTTCATCCGTATCTGGGTCAAGAGGCGCTTCAGCCGTTTCTGGATCAATCTGACAAGGGCATTATCGTCCTTTGCCGCACGTCCAATCCGGGAGCGGGCGAGTTTCAGGATTTATCCGTGAATGGCGAGCCGCTCTATCGCTTCGTTGCGCGCCGTGTGGCAAGCGAATGGAACAAGAATGGCAACTGTGCCCTCGTCGTCGGCGCGACGGCCTTGCATGAACTTGCGCATGTGCGAAAAATCGTCGGCGACATGCCAATCCTCATTCCAGGGATTGGCGCGCAGGGCGGCGATGTCGAACAAACCGTGAAAGCGGGCAAAGACAGCCGCGGTAAGGGCATGATTATCAATTCCTCACGGGGCATCATCTTCGCCTCAAAAGGCGCTGACTTCGCACAAGCGGCTCGCAGGGAAACGATCAAGCTCCGCGACACGATCAATCAATATCGGTAAAGCATAATCACAAAAAAGGGATTGCCAAACGGCGTCCCTTTTTGCTTACATCAGAAAAATATGGTACATTTCCCCATGATGATACTCTTCACAAGATATGCCAACGATAAATTCGCTCTTTTGGAGCGGCACGGCTTTGTCGTTACGAAGGTGCAGGTTGAGCAGGCGCTCAAAACCCCCGATGCTGTTGATTCGTCCCACGCGCCGGTGCATATTGCACAGCTACGGGTGAACGACGAACGCGTGTTGAAAGTGGCATATAAAAAAGAAGAGAATACCATGAAAGTACTCACCTTTTATCCGGGAAAAACCGATGGCACAGCATAAACCGACAGTGTTCACCTATGATCCGGAAAGCGACATCCTCGCGTGGGAGGTGTCTGGCGGCACGATTGCGTACGGCACGGAAATGGGAAACGTTATTTTACACTTTGGCGCGGGCCACGCGCCGGTGCTGGTTGAAATTCTTGAAGCGACGAAACTCCTGACCAACGCGCTTGGCATCTTGGAAAAAAGCGGCGTTGCCGTTCCCAAGCCCCTGCCTGCCCTGCAAAGTTTATCTATGAAGTTCGCCAAGTAAGCGCGCCGCCCTCTTTTTTGTCTAGGGCGGCATAGGGAACCTTACTTTCCGTTTCCCCTGCGAAACATCATCCGCGGAACCAGCCGTCGCCCTGCTCCAGCGGCAGGGCGCGGCCTTGACGCTCGGCGCAAAACTCTCACTTGGACGTTCCACGTCCAAGTGAGAGACCAAGCTTTTGCGCCTGCGCGACATTCCGCGGCCGATGTTTCGCAGGGAAACGTATGCAAAAGGGCGACAAAAAAGAGGGCGGTGCGCCTGCTTGGCGACATACCTATAAAAGATTTCACTCAAGCGGATTTTTCACGATAGCCGCTTGAGAAGGCGAGCGATAGGATGACGTGAAAACCTCTGTTTTGGCGAGTTCTCCGTTTCTGTATATTTCGCGGGTGAATTTCGCTTTCAGCGAGCCGTCGGGTTTCTTATCATATTCAACGGGTCCGGTCATCTTGACCTCCCTGCCGTCGGGCGTTCCATATAACTCGAAGTACAACTTGGTTCCCACCACTTTTGTCTGAACAAGGATGCTGGACGACGTATCGTTGATGAAGCGCAAATCGGGGTGCGGTCCGTAGACGGTCGCGTCAAACCCCTGCGGATTGTAGTATTGCACCGGCAAGCTGTGGGGGAAGCGCTCGGTAATCTTGAGTCCCGCGAGGATTGCCGCGCGAAACAGCGTGGTGGACACCTGGCACACCCCGCCGCCGTATTCGGGAACCAGTTGGGCGCCTTTGATGACCAGCCCCGCCTGATACCCTTCTTCCTGGTTGATCTCGCCGATCGCCGCGAGAAACGAAAATTCCTCGCCGGGTTTGATGATGGCGGCGTTGAGCTTTTTCGCGCCGAGCTTGACGTTGAACGCCCGCGCCGCGGAAGAGCCGGCGAAATTGGATTCTCCTTTGCTCAAGAGCGCCGTGAACCCGAGATGCTCGATGGTTTCCGTGCGGATTTCCGGCAACGTTAAGGTTATAGCAAGCTCGATGCGCTTTTGGTCTGTTTTTGATGGGGCAAAGAGCACGTTTTTTACGCGCTCCGCGGTTTCATCGATCATCAGCGTCACACCGCTTTGAGACAGCACGAATTCTTTCACGGCTCCTTTTTCGAAAGTAAGTACGGCGTTTTTCGGTTTTTCATTGATGGCGGGAGCGATTTCGATAAGCATGTTTTTAATCGCTTCATCGTCGGGGCGGACGCGCATGGTGGCACCCTCGCGCTCAAAGACCAGCATGTCTTTCAGCTGATTTTTTTCCAGAAGGTAGAGTTGTTCGCGTTGCGTGAGCACTGTTGAGGATGAAGTGGCATTTCGCGAATCGCGGTAGACAAGCGTGAAAGGGGCGTCCGCCAAGAGATCGTTTGCTTGCGTTTGTGCGTCGCGAAGCATTGCGGTCGTGACCGTCGGCCTGTCTTCCTGCATGGCAAGCTGAATCGTACCCCGAGAAAGCATGCCTGTTTCTTTCAGGAGGTCATATTTCAGCTTGCTTTGATTGATAATCACGCCTGTTTCTTCTTCAACTCCCTGAAATATCGCGGCTGACGGGCTCCAGACTAGCGATGCGTTTTTTGCCGTCTGATCCCACGAAGCGAGACGTTTTTTAAAATAGGCGTCAAACGCCGCATCGTCAAGAGACGCTTTGAGCGTAAGATTTTTCTGACGCGCCAAAAACAGGGCGGTCCGTCCCAGGGTACCAAGCAAAGTCTTCCCTTTTCCCAGCGCATACGCGCTTTCAATCGTTTCTGAAACGGAGAAGGCGATGCCCAGCTCCCGGGGGGTCGCGGTCACCGTTCGTTCGTCTTTTTCGAGCGTGAGCGCCGTATTTTCGTACGCCAGATACGCGGGCGAAACCAGCGATGCCGCTTCTGCTTTGGCGAGCCCGCCGACCGCGATGCCGCTTATCGTCGTGCCGTAGGGAATGACATTCCTGGTCAGCATGACAAACGCGACGAATGAGAGGACCGCCAAGCCGGCGAGAGCTCCGGAAAAAATCCCTATTTTTTTACGCATATTACGCCGAGGTGATGGAAACTTTTTGCGTCGCCGATTTTTCCAGTTTGGGAAGCCGGACGGTGAGAACCCCGTTTTTCAGCGACGCTTTGATTTGGTCGGTCTTCACGCTCGCGGGGAGTATGACCGACCGCGAAAACGGCCCCCAGTAGCATTCCTGATAGTAATAATCAGACCGATTGACCTCCTCGTCTTTCACGCGAACTCCCTTGATGGTGAGTATGTCATTCGTCACGCTGACGTCAATATCGCTTGCGCGAACGCCCGCGACGGTCGATTTGATGACGACATCCGTTGTTGTCTGATAGACGTCCAACGGCAGCTGTCCCTCGGATTCGGACAGCCACTCTTTCGATTTGCCCTGTTTTTGCGGGACCGGGTCAGCCTGAGCTCCCGCCAATTTGTCGAAAAACGATTCTGTTTCCATAGTGTATAGAATTGAGAAAATAGGAAGTAGAATCTAGATTCTATTTTCTAGTTTTTCGAAATGCAGTCTTTTCACGTGCACGAATAATTCTGAAACAAAGAAGAACATCACGATCATGAGCAGAACGACCGAAGTGACCATGGCGCTGTTTTCCTCTGAGAGTATTATAAGGAAATTAAACAGGGTATGCAACAGCGTCGCAAAAAGCAAGCCGGCGCCGACATAAGGGAGCGGGTGTTTTTTATGGATGATCGATAGCGCGAGGAAGTAGCCGACGACCGCGGAAGCGAGCGTGTGCAGAGCGGTGGCGCTGATAAAGCGGTAAAACGTCACGCCGACGGCAGTTGCGGCATCTTTTGCCTGGAATACGTACCCGATGTTTTCCGCGGCGGCAAATCCAAGCGCCGCGACGATGAGATAGATCATCGCGTCAATCGGCTCGTCGAAGGCGGCTGATCTGATGATCTTTATTTTAGCGGAAAGGTATTTCGCGATCTCCTCGATGAACGCAAGCGTTCCCAGTATGAAAAAAGACGAGACGGCGACGGTTCCGAGCGCGTCCAGGTTCCCGATGGATTTATTCCCGCAATCTCCGCACCCAAGCGCCGTGTCTGCGAGAGTTTTCATGAAGGCCCACTCCGCGCTGAAGGCAAAAAAAGTTCCCAGAAATCCGTACCAGAAAACGCCAAGCACCATCATTTTCGGTTCCGGATGATTGTCTTTCCGCAAATAGTACCACAGCCATACCGCGCTGGGCAGGAGCCCGAGCAGGATGAGTGTGGCCAGTTCGGGCCAATCGATGGATGTTAGATACGCCATATTATGATGAAGCGGTCGGCCACGTCTCGATCATCAGAAGCTTCTTTTCTGCGATGGGCATGCTTGTCCAGATCTCCTCCGTGATGAACGGCATGAACGGGTGAAGAAGCTTCAAAACAGCGGCCAGCGTAAACGAAAGGACGCGCTTCGCGTTGTGCGTGTCTTTTGTTTTCGCGTGCTCGATATAGACGTCGGCGAAATCGTGCCATACAAAGTCATACAGAGTATGGAGCGCCTGCCCGAATTTGAACGCGTCAATGTCATCGTGTACCGATTGGATTGTTTGTTCAAGTTTTTCAAGAATTTCTCTTTCGGGCTTTTCCAATTTTGCACGCTGTATCTTTTCGAATTTCGAATTTCGAATTTCGAAATTTTCGGTTTGTTGCAAAACAAACCGGGCGATATTCCAGAGCTTATTGGAAAATTTCTTGCCCGCCAAAAGATGCTCCTCGGAAAAATGCATATCCTGTACGCCCATCATCTGCCATATCAGGCCGAAGCGCGTCGCGTCGGCGCCGTATTTTTCTACCAAAACCAAAGGGTCGATGCCGGTGCCGAGCGACTTTGACATGCGTCTGCCGTCTTTGGCGAGCACCGTCGGGTTGATATAGACGTTGCTGAAGGGAATTTCTCTCATGAATTCAAGCCCGGAGAATATCATGCGGCTTACCCATAGATTGATGATATCCCGTCCGGTAGAAAGTACTTGTGTTGGATAAAATCGTTCCAAATCAGAGGGTTTACCCTCCGAAGCTTTAGCGAAGGAGGGCCAGCCCAGTGCGGCAAAGGGCCACAACGCGGAAGAAAACCACGTGTCCAGAACGTCGTCTACGCCTTCAAGCGGGATCTTGTGCCCCCACCATATCTGGCGTGAGATGCACCAATCCCTGGTATTATCGAGCCAGTCAAGATATAGCTTTTCGAAATTTTTCGGGTAGAACGAAACGGCGCCCGAACGCACGGCGTCGGCGGCTTTTTTCGCGAGCCCGTCCATTTTTACGAACCATTGCTTGGAAAGGATCTGTTCGATGACTTTGTCACAGCGGTAGCAGTGAGCGACGTTATGGATGAGCGGCTCTTCTTTTTCAAGCAGGCCGGCGGCCTTGAGCGTTTCCACGACTTTCACGCGGCAGTCTTGCGTGTTCAATCCTTCGCAGATGCGAGATTCTTGCGTCATCTTTCCGCGCTCGTCGATGACTTTCACGAGGGGGAGCCTGTGCCGCTCGCCGATCTCAAAGTCCGCGATGCTGTGCGCAGGCGTCACCTTCACCGCGCCGGTGCCGAATTCTTTTTCCACCGCGCTGTCGGCAATCAAGGGGATTTCTTTTTCTTGGATGGGGAGCATGAGCGTTTTTCCGACCAATGTTTTGTATCTCGCGTCGTCAGGATGCACCGCGACGGCCGTATCGCCCAGCATGGTTTCTGGCCGCGTGGTAGCTACGACGACGAACGTTGCGGGGTTGTCTTTGAGCGGATATTTGATGTAATACAGCGTTCCCTTTTCTTCCTTGTATTCGAGCTCGAGGTCGGACAGGCTCGTCGCACACCGCGTGCACCAGTTGATAACGCGCTCGCCCTGGTAAATCAATCCCTTTTCGTAATAGTGTTTGAAAGCGGTTTCTACGGCTTTTTTGTAGCTGTCGTCCATGGTAAAGACGGTGCGCGACCAGTCGCACGACGCGCCCAAGGTTTTGAGTTGATCCAAAATGATGTTGCCGTATTTTTCTTTCCACTCCCAGACTTTTTCGAGGAATTTCTCTCGTCCCAGATCGTGCCGGCTGACGCCCTGTTTTTTCAGGTCTTTTTCCACTACATTCTGCGTCGCGATACCCGCGTGGTCGGTGCCCGGCACCCACAGCGCGCGGTAGCCCTCCATGCGTTTTTTGCGGATAAGGATATCCTGTACGGTCGCGTTCAGCGCATGCCCCATGTGCAAAACGCCTGTCACGTTGGGTGGTGGAAGCATCATGGTGAATGTTTTTGCGTTGTCGGCGATGGGTAGATTGTTGGGGTTAAAAAACCCGCTTTCTTCCCAGCGCCGGTAAACGGTTTTCTCTACTTTTTTAGGGTCGTAGGGCGCAGAAAACGCATCGGATATCTTTTGAGACATATCCCAATACTAGCGCAGTTACGACGTTTCTTCAATGGTGAGATTGGCGTTGGCGTCGAGTTTCTTCCATGAGCGAGCGGTTTTTTTGTTGAAAAATGCGGATATAGCGATCATCACCGCATTGTCGGTAGTAAGGTTTTTTTCAGGGATAAGCACAGTTACGTGGGGAAGCTCTCGTTTGAACGTTTCCTGAAGCTGTTTTCGCAGGCGTGTATTTGCGGAAACGCCGCCAGAAAGCGCAACCGTCTTTGCTTTCGACAAGCGCGCCGCTTTGAGCGTTTTAGCGATGATGACGTCCGCCACCGCCTGCTCGAACGACGCGCACAGGTCGGCGAGCTTCTTTTTGTTTTTCGCGATGTCCGGTTCTTTTTTAAGAAGATACAGCACCGCAGTCTTGAGGCCGGAAAATGAAAAATCAGAATCCTTGCTTCCTATCATGGGACGGGGGAGCGCATACGCTTCCGAATTGCCCTCTTTTGCAAGTTCGGAAATGACGGGTCCGCCTGGGTAGGCAAGTCCCAGCATTTTAGCGACTTTATCAAACGCTTCGCCGGCGGCGTCGTCGCGCGTCGCCCCGAGGATTTTGTAATCGCCGATGCGCTTCATAAGGATAAGCTCCGTGTGCCCGCCTGATAATTTTTTTACCGTACGCGTACGCCAGGCCCCGGGCGAATTGGATGCCGACCAGCAATGCGATGGCGAGCCCCGGCCCCTGCGTGACGGCGATGAAGTCAATATCTTTCATTTTCACATGCGCCTTTTTCATCGTTTTTTGAAAAACGATAGGCAAGTTTTTCACATGCTCCCGAGCGGCAAGCGTCGGCACCACGCCGCCGTAGGGCGCATGGACTTTTATTTGCGAAGATACGACGCTTGAGCGCACGGCAAACTTTGGGCTTCGCGCGCCGCCTGTCACTTCAAGTACCGCGCACGACGTGTCGTCGCACGACGTTTCAATGGCGAGGATGAGCATAGCAAGACTAATAGGTATTACTTGTCCGTCTTTCGATTTCCGTGATTTCAACTAAGACAACTTCTTTTCACCGCCTTTTATTTTCACGATATCCCCGTTCCACGGATCATGCGCAAATTCACGCAGTATCTCTATAATGCGCTTGCGATCGCTTTGAGGGAGTTTTCCGATGCTTTTAGCTACGCGCTTTGGAATGTGGACGCGCCACGTTTCGTTCGAGTTCATCAAGGGTAAGATAGCGCCCGCTTCGCAGTTCTTTTTCGCTCTCTTGTATGGCCTTTTTCTGTTTTGCCGTCAGCGTTACTTCCCTGATTCTTTCTTTCTTGAGGCGCATCAAAAACGCATATTCCGTGCGAGGAATAACAACCAATTCCTTCGCTTTCATTAACGTATTCGGAATGGTGATAGTAGTCATTGTATTTTCATCTTACCTGCTCAAAAATAGAAAGTCAACACAATGTTTAGAGGTTTAATCTCTAAATATTCTTGCTATTAGTTGATTTTTTATTTTGTTTTTTAGGTTTAGAACAAATAGTATACAGTGCCCATAATGAAGAATCGAGTAATTTTGCATTTGAAATTTGCTTGTACTCGGTATTTAGTTTTCTCCTAATGTCATCTAGATAAGCCCGAATATCGCTATTTTCTAACAACACATCAAATCGCTTTTTCAATTCGTTATAAATATCGACTCTATTTTGTATTCTTGCCTCACGTGAATCAGGATAATTCTGATTGCTTAATCCAAGCACTTTAGCTACGTTTCCATCGTAAATTGGAAGCGTTTCATTTATTGTATGCAGTAATTTTGTTCCAAAGCTCAAAAATAATCTGCGTTGATTCCCATATCCAGGGATTCCATATAAGGATTCTAAAATTTTTATCAGATCTCTTTCTTTTTCCGAAAGTAATTCAAAAAACTTTTTCTGCTGGATATTATTCATCCCTCCTGGGCCATTCAGTATATAAAAATTACAAAAATCACTTTTGAAATCGCCAGCAAAATTACCATCTTGAAATCCATTTTTAATGGAAAAATAATCAGCGAAGTGGCGTTGATTATTAGTGAACAATATTTCTAAAACATCCTCTTTATATTCATTCAGACAATCTATTAGTTCGCTATCTTTCATATTTTAATAAAGGTTTTTAGAGTATGAGCTCGGAGAAAACGACTTTTACTGTAAATCCATCAATTCTTAATCGCCGCTTCGAGGCTCTCCTGCGGTTGCCACCCGAGGAGCTTCTTCGCTTTGGCGTTGTCGGCAAGGGTGTGCTTGGGTTCTACGCGGGGCGCGATGTGCACGGAGGGGCCGCCGATGAACGCGGCGATTTGGTTCATGCTGTAGTTTTTGCCCGCGCCGATGTTGATGACCTCGCCTTTGCCGACATTCGTGCTTTCCATCGCCAGTATGTTCGCCCGCACCACGTCTCTTACGTGCGTGAAATCCCTTGTTTGTTCGCCGTCTCCCGTGATGGTCATGGGTTTGCCTTGAGCTTTTTGCATCAGGAAATTTTTGATGACGGTCAGATACACGCCTTCGCCCGCCATGCGCGGTCCGTAGACGTTAAAATAGCGCAAGCTCACCGTTTGCATGCCATACAAAAGCGAGAACAGCCGGCAATATTCTTCCCCGATATATTTTTGCAGGCCGTAAGGGCTCAACGGATTTGGCTTCATCTCCTCGTCTAAGGGCATGGTTTTTGCATCACCATACGCGGAGGATGAAGCGGAATACACGACGCGTTTCACTTTTGCGTTTTTTGCCGCAATTAAAACATTCAGCGTTCCATTCACGTTTACCTCGTTTGTTTCGGCCGGATTTTCGATGGAGAGTTGTACGCGGGGAAGTGCGGCAATGTGAAACACGCCGTCCATGCCCGCAAAGTGCGGCTTGATCTGTTCAAGATGCCTGATATCAGTATTGATGAATGTCGCTTTTTGATTGACGTTTTCCTTTTTGCCTGTGGAAAGATTATCAAGAACAAGCACATCATGCCCTTTAGCGATCAATGCGTCGGTGAGATTTGAACCGATGAACCCGGCTCCGCCCGTGACGAGATATTTCATAGTAGCCCTACGGGGAATCGAACCCCGGTTCACAGCTTGAAAAGCTGTTGTCCTAACCGTTAGACGATAGGGCCGTAATTTTGCCATGGTACAATGTTTTCCCGATAAAATCAACGGACCTACGCATATGTTTGGAAGTTGAACTTCCAAACATCATTTTGTATTGTGTGTTTTTGGATTATACTAGAGAGTATTGCCGATATGATTTCTGAAGAATATTACTATTTGAATATCGGAAGGGCTTCGGACCTGAAAGACGCGAAAGAGCGGCGGTTATACCGCTTGTTCGAGATATTGCCCGGCGCACTGTCGTGGGGAACGCTGGCGGTTTTGGCGTTCCTGTCGTGGCTCACGCCCGTCGCGGTCGCCTTCTTCATCATCGCGTTTGACGTGTATTGGCTCTTGAAGACCATTTTTCTTTCCCTGCATCTGCGTTCCGGATTTAAAGCGATGCGCGCGAACCTTACGGTCGATTGGTTCGAGAAATTAAAACAAGAGAAGCGGGGATGGGAAGAATACCGCCATCTTATCATCCTGCCGGTATACAGGGAGGGGTGGG
>MEYP01000021.1:24587-30402 GCA_001775835.1 Candidatus Azambacteria bacterium RIFCSPHIGHO2_02_FULL_52_12
CGGGGGACGAGGCGCGGGCGCTCGGAGCGCGCGCCGAAAAAGATTTCGGCGAGAAATTCGGCGCATTTCTGGTTACCACGCACCCCAAGGATAGGGCGGGCGAGATGCCGGGGAAAGGTTCCAATATCAATTTTGCGGGGCGCGCGGCGCGGGAGCGCATCATAGATCCGGAGGGCATTCCCATTGACCGGGTCATCGTTTCCGCATTCGACATCGATACGGTGGCCGGCGAGCACTATTTCGCGCGGCTGGCATGGTTGTATCTTTCCACGGAGCGTCCTGACCGCACAAGCTTCCAGCCGGTGCCGTTTTACATCAATAATATCTGGCACGCCCCCGCCGTCGCGCGCGTCATCGCATTCTCGGCGACGTTCTGGCACACGCTCCAGCAGGAGCGTCCCGAGCGCATGACGACGTTTTCTTCGCACTCCATGTCGCTTCGCGCTTTGCTGGATGTCAACTACTGGCAGGCAAACGTCGTATCCGAAGATTCGCGCATTTTCTGGCAATGCTTTTTGCGCTATGACGGCGATTACAAAGTGGTGCCGCTCTTTTACCCGGTGTCCATGGACGCCAACGTCGCCGAAACGTTCTGGCAGACGATGATCAACCAATACAAGCAGCAGCGGCGGTGGGGATATGGCGTTGAAAACGTGCCGTATTTTTTGTTCGGGTTCTTACGGAATAAAAAAATCAGCTTGTACAAAAAACTGAAGTTCAGCTTTATCATCACCGAGGGCTTTCACTCATGGGCGACCAACGCGCCCATCATTTTCCTGTTCGGCTGGCTGCCGCTGTATCTGGGCGGTGAAGCGTTCAATACCACCCAGCTCGCCTACAATCTGCCGCAAATCACCAAATACATCATGACGCTTTCCATGCTCGGCATCGTTACGTCCGCCCTGCTCACCATGATCATCCTGCCGCCGCGCCCGCCCGAATATGGCAGGTGGAAATACGCGCTCATGGTGCTGCAATGGCCGCTTCTGTTCATCACCATGATTGTCTTCGGGGCGTTTCCCGGGCTCGACGCCCAAACGCGCCTGATGCTCGGCAAGTATCTGGGCTTTTGGGTGACGCCAAAGGTCAGAAAATAACCCCTTTTCTCTTTTTACGGAGTTTGGTATGATAGAAACCATATGATTCTTTCGGACCGCGACATGAAGCAATATATCGCAGACGGCAAGCTCAAGTTCGAGCCGGCTTTGAGCGACGACCAGATCGGTCCGGCTTCAATTGATTTGAAGCTTTCGAATGTATTTAAGATCTTTAAGACGGAGCGGTATTTGAATCTCGACGTGAAAAAGGGCATCCCGGATGACTACATGGAGAAAATCACGGTGAACGACCATGAGCCGTTCATTCTGCATCCGCACATGTTCGCGCTTGCGGCGACCAAAGAGCGCATCACCGTTCCTGGAGACCTTTCGGTGAAGGTGGAAGGCAAAAGCACGCTCGCGCGCATGGGGTTGCTCGTCCATACGGCAGGGTTTGTTGATCCTGGTTTTGAAGGAGTCATCACACTCGAGCTTTCCAATCAAGCGAATCTTCCCATCGCGATCTATCCGGGCATGTATATCTGCCAGATAAACTGCCAGATGCTTTCAAGCCCCGCCGAGCGTCCGTACAACCTGCGGAAGAAATCGCTGTACTCCAATAAGGTCGGTGAGCCGGGCACCGCCAACACCGCGAATTTATTTGAGAAAAGCGCTCAATAAGTTTTTAAAGAGATAGACGACGGTCAGGGGACCGACCCCGCCGGGGACGGGAGTGACGATTTTTGCAAGTTGTGCGACACGGGCGACGTCAACGTCGCCTTTTATTTTTCCTTTTTTAAGTCCTGATCCCGCGTCAATGACGATGGCGCCCTTTTTCACTTTTTTGATAAGTCCCGGCTTGCCGACTGCTGAAATAATGACATCCGCTTTTGCGGTAAGCGTGGAAAGATTTTTTGTCGTTTTATCCGCGACCGTAATATTTGTAAAACCCTTTTTCAAAAGAAATCCATAAACCGGCTTTCCGATGAGGCGGCCGTGTCCGACGATGAGAATGGAAGTGTGTTTTTGAGGTTTGCCCGCTTTGCTAAGCATATGCCAGATCGCCTGAACAGAGGGGGAAAGATACGGGGAGTCGCCGCGCAGGTTGTCCACGTCTTTTTGGGGCGCGATCGCAGAAAGTATTTTTTGAGTGTTGAATTTTGTCGGCATGGGAAGCTGGACGATGATGCCGTCCACTAGTTTGCTTTTGTTCAGTTTTTCGATGAGCAGGGCAACGCGCGCTTGCGAAACGCCCGCGGGAAGCCGATGCACCGCAAAACCGCACCCGACCGAGCGCGCGGCAAGACCTTTTCGTTCCACGTAGTTTACAGACGCGTGGTTATCTCCCGCAAGTACGACGGCAAGCGCTGGTTTTCGTCGCATCTTGCCCGCTTGTCCTCGACTTTGTCGAAGGATGTGCCGCGCGATGTCTCGCTCAACTTTTTGCGCCAACGGTTTTCCGTATAATAACAACATAGTATCTATGGTAACAGATTTTCTAAAAATAGCACAAACGAACAGACCTCCCAAGGTGGTTCCCTTGGGAGGTCTTTGACACTTTTTACTGATCAAGATCTCTTTCTTTCTGCCGCTGTTTTGCTTCGGAGTCTCCGCGCGCCCACTGGTAGTCGCCGTAGTCGACGAATTTCAATATCTCTTTCGCCCAGGGGTAGCGTTTTAGCGTCTGGCTGGTCATCTCCTGGCATATCCTGCGATAGGTGGGGTGGCCCTGCGGGGTCGTGCGAAGCTCGAACATGTGCTCGGCGGCTCGGAGGTTCATTCCCATCGTCCAGCGCATCTTGTGTCCCATGAGCACCGTATATTGCGCGACGTGCCGCCCGCACGCGGTTTTCACTTTTTCATACAGCGCTTCCACTTTCTGGCGTATCGCGTCCACCCTGTCTTGAAATCCTGCAGTTTTGATATCCGCATTGTCCTCAAATCCCAGATAGGGGTTCAACAACTGGCGCTGTTGCGTGAGCATCCGGTGGCGCTGGAGATCGCGGTAGATGCCGAAGTCTCCGACAAGATCGAAGGTCAGCGGATACCCGGTTTCAAGCGCGCGGTCAGGCCGGTCGCGGCGGGTTTTCCGTTCGCCGACATAGGTCGCCAGGATCAGCTCTTGCGTCTCTTGCGGGAGCTGCTTCACGAACGCACAAAGCTGTGCCAGCGGATGCTTGCCGTATGGGTAGAGCATCTGCGCAAGCGTCATGAGGAAAAAATCCGCTTCACCACTTCCCGTAAGCGTCACGGATTTTGCTTGCGCGGGACAGACACCCCCCAGAAGTTTATCCGCAAGATTTTGCATCTCGCTTCGCGCGCCGGCGATATACTCGTTCTTTTTCGCGCGCTTTACGAAGGTGGGGATTACCTGGTTAAGCGCGTTATGCGCTTTTGCCGCGATGTCGCCCATCTCTGAAAGCGGGTGCGTGTAGAGATGCGTCAGTAGGTATTGGTAGAACCGTCCGTTGCCGTACAAGCCGACGTTGGTGAGCGTTGCGGCGGGAAGCAGGATGCGTATCGTGTCGCACGTTTTGGTGCGGATATCGAACTTGTAGGTTCGGTCAAACGCCTTAAGGTCTTTTTCCTCTTTCAGGTCGGCGCGTTTTTGCTTCGTGCCTTTACCGATAACATCATACTCCGCTTCCTCGAGCGGCTTCAGGTTCCGATAGAACGCTTCCATCGGTTCCACCAGCGAAGCGTAGGTGCTAAAGAGTTCATCCATGACGACTTCGTATTCGCGAGCCACCGGGCTTTCCATAATCTCTTTCGGACGCAGATAGCGCCACTTTCCTTCGGTGTCTTTCTGGTCGTATACGACATAGCGTGTGGATTGCTCGATGGGACTTCCGCCGATGCGCCGGTCTTCGATCTCTTTTGTCGCGAGATTGGAAATCTGCTCCATGCTCACGTGCGCGCCTTCAAGCTCTCCCACGGAGTCGTCGCCATAAGCGATCAAAATGCGCTCGATGACTTCCGCCGCTTTCACCGCGTCCAGCACGCCATCTTTGATGAATTCTTTGAGGAATGTTTCCAGAAAACTGCCCTGCGCGCGCGAATACCGAGCGTACGCCGGCCCCACGATGCCCGTAAGTCCTTTCACCGCAAACACGTTCGACTCCGGGTCGGTGACGTAGTGCTTGAGGATTGTGAGCTCTTCTTGTGTGAAACGTTGGGCTGAAATCATTGGTTTTTCCTCCCTTTGGCTAAGTTAAAGTGCTGGGAGAATAGTAGCACAACAAAAGGCAATGTCAATTCATAGTGTAACTTATTGTCCCGATAGTTTCAGGTAAAATAATTGCAAGGTCATGGACACCAGCGAAACGATGTCGAGCCGATGACGGTGCATATGACGATGGTCGCGAGCCGCTCCATTAAAGTTCTTTTTTAATATCTTCCCACGTTATGCCGCTATATTGCTCAATTTCTTTCAGAAGATAATACAGAACGTCTTTTCTCAACTTTGACTGAATGGTGATTGATTTCTGCGTCTTCGGCCATGTTGCTTTAAAGTGACTCCCGTTTCCACCGCGCGTATCGATAATAAAACCAAGACGCGCGAGCGCCTTGGTGAATTTCTTTCTCTTAATTTCGCCCGGTAACTCGCTAAGCGAGGGCATACTCCTTGCGCCCGTCGCCAACCCTATGGATCTTCGCTTCTTTCGCGTATGACGATGGGATTTCGAACGACGTTAAAATAGCATCTTTAATATTTTTATCCAGCTCTTTCTCATCCTTACCGGAAGTGATGATAGAGCCGAACCGAAAATTCGTGCTCAACGCAATAATAAGCCCCTCTTTTTCTTCATACCGAAAATTAATCCCATTATAGTGCCGAAAGTATTCGTTCAACTCAAAAAGACCCCGCGGAACAACCTTATTCCCGAGGATGGCTTTAATAACATAATCCCTTGTTTTCTTTGCAATAGACATACGATTACTCTTATCTAATTAAACTTATACTAGCACGGCATGAAGAAAAAAGCTACCCTCGTTCCACAAACTTATCAAGCGTCTGTGGCCTGATTTTTGATGCAAGGGGTTCCACGAGTTTTTCCCTATTCTTTACTTGGATTTACAACTTTGTTTTTTGTTTTGTAATCCACCATGCCCTCGCACTTCTAAAAACTGATCCGTAGTTTATTTCAAGATAAATTAATGCAATATATACGAGTATATTTGTCCACGGGTAGGTCCAAAGTATCCACGCAATTGTGAGAATAATTGGCGTTCCAATTAGTAACGCCAGCCCTCCGAGTAAAATATTTCTGTTCTCGCTCCTAAACTTCTTCATATTTCAGAAAAGTCCAAGCTTGTCGTGCAGGAATACTATACCTACTGCACTGAGATATATAGCAATGATAATAAGTGTGATTACCGCTATTCCTTTTATGCTTACCTCGCTAAAAGGCAAAGTTTTCAATAGCCATTTTCCGGATCTGGTGTTCCACCATTTTTCCAGAACCTTATATGCTACTACCAATACAGCTCCCCATATCGCAAACGCTACGATAGATGCTAAAGATGTTTCGAGTTCAGTGCTCATATTTTTTTTACCAAACCTATTACTGCTTTTTTTGTTTTTTCTTTTTGCTCCCCCGTCGGATTTTTGAGTAAGTCGGCGATGAGTTTGCCGACGGTTTTCATTTCCGGTTCTTTCATGCCTCGGGCGGTGAGAGCGGGGGTGCCCAGGCGGATGCCGGAGGGGTCGGCGGGTTTGCGGGTGTCGAACGGTATCATGTTGAAGTTGGTGTAGATACCGCACTCGGCGAGCGCGT
>MEYP01000021.1:30432-39574 GCA_001775835.1 Candidatus Azambacteria bacterium RIFCSPHIGHO2_02_FULL_52_12
ATCGGCGAGCGCTTTTGCGTTTTTGGCGACTTGTTGCTGATATGCTTTGTACTCGGCGGTCATCGCTTCTTTAAAGCACACTGCTTTTGCCGCGATGATGTGCTCCAACGGTCCGCCCTGCATGCCGGGAAACACCGCTTTGTCTATCTTTGCCGCGTGAATTGCTTTTGAAAGGATGATGGCGCTTCTGGGGCCGCGGAGTGTTTTGGTGGTGGTCGTCATGACGACGTCATGCGTCGGCACAGGGCTTTCATGCACGCCGCCCACCACCAGTCCCGCGATGTGAGACATGTCAGCCATCGCGTACGCGCCGACTTTTTTGGCGATGTCGGCAAAGCGGGAAAACGGAACCGCGCGAGGGTATGCCGTGAAGCCCGAAAGTATCATTTTTGGTTTCACTTCCATCGCAAGCTTTTCTACTTCGTCCATGTCGAGCACCTCGGTATCTTTTTGTACGCCGTAATGGACGAATTTGAACAGTTTGCCCGAAAGCGAAACAGGGTGGCCGTGGGTGAGGTGACCGCCATGCGCGAGGTTCATGGCTAAAATGGTATCGCCTGGCTCAAGGAGGGCAAAGTAGCAGGCGAGATTTGCTTGCGAGCCCGCATGCGGCTGGACATTGGCGTGTTCGGCGCCGAACAGCTCTTTCGCGCGGTCTATCGCCAGCTGTTCTATTTTGTCTATGTATTGGTTGCCGGTGTAGTAGCGCTTGCCCGGATACCCTTCGGCGTATTTGTTGGTCAGCACGGTTCCTGCCGCCTCCAGCACGGCGGGGGAAGCGAGGTTTTCTGAAGCGATCATCAAAAGCCCCTCTTGCTGGCGCTTCTCTTCAAGCCGGATTAATCCTTCCAGTTCAGGGTCTTGTTGTGGTAAATAGGTCCGCATAGGTTCTAGGATAGCACGGTATGCTAAATCCAAAAACTTGACAGTGCTATCTATGTGTGCTACTATTGTTTCGCAAACTGGAATCGTCCGGTTTGCATACAACAAAGAGGACGTGCCATGAGTGAACAGAGTGTTTCAGAAAAACTGCTTCAGGCGGCGGTTTACAAAAGGGTTTCAGATGAATTGGGAAAGCTTTTTCAGCAGTTGGCCGAGTTCACGGATAAAATGAACATGGAGGATGCTAAAAAGGCGAAAGCCCTGCTTCTCAATATGGTAGCTTGCGGGTCCAGCGAGTTCATTGCCAAAATGGCAGACCGCATCGATAAACTAAAGAGCCAGCCGGAGTAATTCCGTTCCAGCTTGAGCGCGAGACGGAGAACAAGAATCCGGTTCGGAACAACACGGGGTCGTACGCAAGTACGACCCCGTTCGCTTTATGCAATTTTAATCTCGTATTGTACCAAACTCACGCATATGCTGAAGTTTGGTACAGAATAGAAAACAGAACGAATCAGAGTTTGAAATGCCGTTTGAGCTTTTCTTCGCCTTCAAAGCCGGACACGCGCATCATTACGATGTTATCCCGTACGCTGAAATACGCTCCCAGTAATTCAATTTCTTTCTCGCAGGGGAACGGATACAAAAAGACGCTTTTTTGAATCTGATAAAATCCAATATCTCTCAACTTATGTCGAAGCGCATCCCGTGCTCTATTCTTTGTTTTCGGGATATCAAACATAACGAGGTGCCATACTCCATCCCATTTCTTGGGGCGCTTAACGGTTATCTGTGCAATATTTCCCGAAAGCACCTTTTGCTTCCCATCCTGAAGCAGTGTGATCTCCGCTTTTCCATCGGCATACTCCCGAAAGGTTATCAACTTTCTCGATTGTAAGCGCTTTACATCCCGCAGAAATGCCCTCCGCTCAAATCGTTTTCCACGAATATAGGCTTTGGCCAGTTGGAGCGGGAGCAGAGGAGCGGCGAGAGAAAGCACGGCAATGCCGCCGCTCATCGCTACATACTTCAAAATCTTTTTCGTAGCGGAATCTTTTGTATGCATCAGAATAGTATATCATATAGTGTACCAAAATCAAGTATATGCGAAAGTTTGGTGCACTGTCCTGGATTTTTGAATAAAAAAACAGGACCAAGCTCGAGAGCCGGTCCTACTTGCTATATTTTGGTCTTACGACCATTTGTCTGAGATTTGTTAATCTCGAAATGTGCTTGTAAGTATGATTAACTTACAAAGCCAGTATAGCACGCCGGCAAACGGCGTCAACATCGTTCCTGTGGATAACTTTTTTAATGGCTCGCATGATCTCCCGCGCCGCCGCAGCCGTCCGACAGGTTCCAGATTTCGGTGACTTGCTCGCCGGTGAAGTTATATTTCTGTATCAGCAATTTGCCGAGGCCACCATACACATACCAGCGCCAGCATTTGCAGCAGCAGGGGCCTTTTTCGTTTGCGTTGGCCATGGCGTAATCATATGCCTCCTGTTGTTTTTGGGCAAGTTCGCTGTCGTAGTACGCCTTAAGCTTCTTTGCTAGACCGGTGTCGATGTCATATGGATCAGACGGGATTTCCGGAATATTCTTATACTTTGCAAGTCCCGTAACCTGCTCGGCGTAACGGTGCATGTCCATGGGGCTGCAGCAGGAACCCTGCAATCGGCTGGTATCCGGCATGCCATCAATGGATTGCGTGAACGCGCCCGAGCAGGAGGAATTGCCGTTTTTGCTTAAGCGTTCAAACTTGGCGGCAAGCGCATCGTTCGCGCGAAGCGGCTCATTCTTATCGGAAGAAGAATAGAGAAGCGATCCGCCGACAAAAAGGACGGCAAGAACGATTGCGAAGAACGTCTGTTTGTTCATAGGTTATTTTATTGTTGGTTATTGTTCGCACGCAAGCGGCGCGGTGATTTTGCGCGAGATGAGTGCGATCGAAAGAAGCAAGAGCGCGATGCCGACGATACTGAATTCGGCGCCGCCAAGCGGCAGGAGCGCGAGCGCGCCCGTTGCCCCGACGAAGGGCAACAGGGCGCTGCCGACGAGCGATCCGCACGCAGCACATCCGATGCCGAACGTGCTGCTTACCAGCGCGCCAAAGCTAAGCCCCACGGTTGTTGAAGCGCGTCCCCTGATGTTTCGTTTCAAGTGGTACGCGGTCATCGCCATAGTGACGCCAAAAAGCGCGGCAATGATGAGCGTGAGCGTTGCGGACAACGAACCGGAAATCGCGCTCATGCTTCCTACTATGCTTGTGAGGAATACGACCTTTGTTTCAAGAGGAATGCGGCTTTCAAAAACATCAAGAACGAGGCGCATGTTGGGGAGAATCGCCGCCACCGTAAAGACCGCGCCTGCGGTCAGTCCCGCGCCGACGATGTAGCGGGGTTTTCGAAACACGATGCGCAGTGCGGTGATGATTGTTTTCATGTCTCTTGTGCGCCCGGAGGGACTTGAACCCCCAACCTTTTGGTTCGAAGCCAAACACTCTATCCAGTTGAGCTACGGGCGCATGTCGGAACCTGTTTAAAACCTCAATCTTCGCGAAAGGATGTCGGCGATAGACTCCTCTTCCTCCTTTTCGGCGATGGCGTTGGCAATAAGCAATGCGCGGATTTCGACGGGATTCGCGCTGCCAAGCGGGATCATCGTTTTGGGCGTGAACTTTTCTTTCTGAATGATGACTAAGTCTTTTACGGGCGGCTCGTAGAGTACCCAAAAAGAGGCGATGTGGGAATAGGGAGTGAGTTTGCCGTTCACGGTGACGCCCTTCGCGTCGACCGTTACGCGGAGCATGTCCGGCTTTTTGGTCGCGTACAGATAGCCGATGACGGCAAACAGGAGAAGCGTTGCCGCGCCAAAGACGTTTTTAAGGATAAGCAGGCTGGCAACGATGCCCGTTATGACGATGCCCGCGAGCGCAAACCAGCGAAAATCTTTTTCATGGTAGGGGAATTCTTCTGTTTCCCAACCGATCTGTTCTGGCGCATGCGCGCGCTCGGGCATTTCGGCGCTTTTGTCCAGGGCGCGCAGATCCAAAATTTCTTTATTGTGTTCCGGCATAGTAATCGTATTGTACCATGGGCAGACTTGTAAAAGAAAAACATCGCTTGCCACAAATTGCACAACGAAAGCGGAGAGGGCGAGATTCGAACTCGCGGTAGGCTTTCACCCACAACAGTTTTCAAGACTGTCGCCTTCAACCACTCGGCCACCTCTCCATACATGAATACAAAATCGTTTTTGTATTTTTTGTGCGCCCAGTAGGGATCGAACCTACGACCGTTCGCTTAAGAGGCGACTGCTCTACCAGCTGAGCTATGGGCGCAAAATTCAAACTGGCGGAGAGGGCGGGATTTGAACCCGCGAAGGGTTTTAAAGCCCTTGCCACGTTAGCAGTGTGGTGCTTTCGACCACTCAGCCACCTCTCCATTTCGCAAAAACACGCTCAATGAGCTTCAAAATACCATCTTTTTCCCTACTTTGCAACTACAAAGCCGATGACCGAGCGCGCTCCCGCCTGCTTGAGCGCCCAGGCGCATTCGGCAAGCGTCGCGCCGGTGGTTGAAACGTCATCCACGAGGATGACCGTTTTGTTTCTCACCGCGCTTTTGTCAACGCACGCGAACGCTCCTTTGATGTTCTCAAGCCGGTCTTTGCGGTCGGTCATTTCTATCTGCGGCGCCGTATTTTTAATGCGCGCGAGCGCGCCCGGGCGATACGGGATGGCGAAATGTCCGGCGACCCTTCGCGCCAGCAGATCAGCCTGGTTGAATCCGCGCCAGTGCAAGCGGCGCCTATGCAGGGGAACGGCCGCGATGATGTGGTCGTCCCGTTTCTGAAATTGCGCGCGGCGCGCATGCTCGATGAGCAGGTCGGCCAAATCCGCATGCAGTTCGTCCGCGAATCCGTATTTGTATCTCGCGATAAGGTCAGAAATGAGTTTCGCGTGATAGTCCGTCGCGGCGAAGAGGGTTTTGACGCCGGTCTTTTGGGGAGGGTATTCGGGAACGCGCTTCACGACGATCTTTTGCCTGCATGACGGGCACAAAAAACGCCCTTCCTTTTTGCATCCGACGCAGAAAGCGGGGAAGAGGATGTCGAAGAAGAATTTGAGGACCTTATTTTTTAACGACGGCAAGAGCGCCCGCTTTAAGGGTTATTTCTGCCGCGTCGCCCGAAGCCAGCGCGCCCGCGACCACGAGCGACGCGAGAGGGAATTCGATGTGCAGGGCGATGACGCGCGCAACGAGCCGCGCTCCTTCGTTGGTGCTTTTTGATCGTTCGGCAAGGTTTTCGACGGCTTGCGCGTCCCACGCGAGTCCGATGCTCTTTTCTTCTTTCAAGCGTCGCGCGAGCGCTTCAAGCTGAAGCTGTATGATCTTGAGAAGCGCGCTTTTATCCAGCGGCATGAAGGTCAAAATGTGGTCCATGCGGTTGAGCAGTTCCGGGCGCATCGTTTCTTTCAGGGAAGCGGCGACGCTTTTTTTGACGGTGTCATACTGGGCGAGCGATGCCTCGCGGTCTTTGCCGAAAAACCCTATCGCAGACCGATTGAATTCTTCACTGCCGATGTTGGAGGTCAGAATGACGATGGTATTTTTAAAACTAATGTTTTCGCCACGCGCGCTGGTCAGCATTCCTTCGTCCAGTATCTGCAGAAGGATATTCGAGATTTGCGGGTGTGCTTTTTCTATCTCATCAAACAGCACGAGCGAAAAAGGATTGTTTTTCACTTTTTCCGTTAAGACCCCGCCTTCTTCATAGCCGACATAGCCGGGCGGCGCGCCCAAAAGGCGCGACACGCTGTGCGGCTCGGCGAACTCGGACATATCAATGCGGATAAAGCTCGAGAACGTCTGGTGATATCCCGCTCCCCCTTCGCCAAATACGATGCGCGCGAGCTCTTTTGCCGTCTGCGTTTTGCCGACTCCTGACGGGCCCAGGAACAAAAACGAAGCCATGGGGCGGTTTTTAGGGGTAAGCCCCGCCTGCGCCCGGGTGACAACTTCCGCGATTTTTTGCACCATCTCTTCCTGTCCGATGATCTTTTCTTTCAGAGAGCGCGCGACGTCGGGAATGTTTTTCGGGTCATCCATCGTTGTTTTTCCCAGCATGGCGAAGATGGTTTCCTGCACATGGCGTCCGGTCAAGATTGGCGCGTTTTTTGGCGCGCTTGCGCTCGCTTCCCGTAGCGCCGCAAGCTCCAGCGCCAGCAGTCCTTCGGCATTTTTCAGCTCCAGCGCTTGCTCGTATTCCGCGGTGTGCGCAAGCGAGTTTTTCTTGACGCGGACCTCATCGCGCTCGCGCTCGAGCCGGGCAATCTCTTGTTCTTCGTGCGACTCTACGCGCGCCGCGCGCAGGCCCGAAGCGGCTTCATCCAGCACGTCAAGCGCCTTGTCCGGCTGTTTGCGCCCGGGAAAATATTTTCCAGAGAGCTCGATGGCCGCCCGCACCGCTTCGTCGGAAATGACGATGTTATGATGCTTTTCATAAGACTGTCTGACTAGCCCCAGCATGCTCGCGACGTTCTCTTCGCTCTCTTCCCGGACGAAAACGGGCTGGAACCGGCGCGCCAGCGCCGCGTCTTTTTCTATCGTTTTTTTGTATTCTTCCGGCGTGGTCGCGGCGATGAGCCGGATATCCGTTTGCGCCAGCGCGGGTTTGAGCATGTTCGCCAGGTCAAGCGACCCGGACGCGCTGCCGGCCCCCACGATGGTGTGGATCTCGTCGATGAACAAGATGACGTCCTCGTGTTCCGCTTCTTCCAGAATGTCCTGGAGCCGCGCTTCGAATTCGCCGCGGTACATCGTGCCCGCGACCAGCGCGTTCATGTCGAGCGCGAATATCTTTTTGTTCGCGAGCGCGCGCGGCACGTCGTTTCTCGCGATTTTCGCCGCGATGTTTTGGACGATTGCGGTCTTGCCCACGCCCGCTTCGCCAAGGAGCAGGGGATTGTTCTTCGATTTGCGCAGGAGCGTATGGATCACGCGCCGGGTCTCTTGTTCCCTGCCGAAAAATGGCACCGATTTTTCCGCGGCTTTTTTGGTAAGCTCTTTGCAGAAATACGAAAGCGCGGGAAATTTTTCTTTCGCCGCGAATTGGTCGGGCAAAAGCGTTTCATCGGTCGTCTTTATCTTTTTCCCGCGGCTTTGCTTTTGCGCATGGCCCTTGCCATGCACGTGCATGCCGTGTTTGTGCGTCTTTTTGAAATGCTCGAACTGCGTCGTTGATTCCAGGATGTATTCGAGCTGGCTGACGATCTTGGCGTATTTTTTCTCAGCCTCTAAAAGCGCCGAGTGTTTCACGAGCCCGAACAGCAGGTGTTCCGTGCCCACATAGCTGTGGCCGTAGAACGCCGCGATGCTCGCCGCTTTTTTGATGATGTCTCGGACGGTGGCGTCAAACGCCGGCGGGATGTGCTCATCGGCGTCCCGCGCCGCCGCGGCTTCTTTCTTCGGATTCATTTTCACGCCGTTCACTTTCAGGATATTGTATGCCAGCGAGCCTTTTTCGCGCATCAAAGCCACAAGCAGGTGGGCGTCCCGCGCTTCCTTTATAGCCGCTCTATGAGCCATAGCAAACGCGCCAAAAAGCGCGTTCTTCGCGTGCGCGGTGAACTTTTCAAATTGTTTTGTGAGAGTTTCCGGTGCCATGGGGGTACTATAGCAAAAGCACCGGCAAAAATCAAAAAACGCACGCGTAAAAGATTGTACGTCAACATTGCTATAGCTTGCTTGACGTACAAAGTTATAACTTTAGAGACCCTCGATTTAATCGAGATTGCATATGCTCTGCACGGTGACGGTGAAGTAGTACGATTTGTTGTAGTCGAGTTTGCTGGCGCCGTTGTATTGGTAATCCAAATTTGCCAATCCTAAGGCATTTGTTGCGATTGGGGAGCCTGCATACACATATGTGTCGGTAGGAAAGGGGTTTGTGGCGCAGTATCCGGGTGCGCTACCATCAATAACAGCATCTTTATTGGTATCGCACGCATAATCATAAATTTTAATAGTGTATTGCAACAGGGGATTAAGCTGGCTGTCTTTGTACGTGAAGCTCAACGTCGGGTTGTATGGCTGGCCGCAGCGGTCCAAAAAGTTCGATGACAAGCTGGTTGCCGTGGGCGGCGAACAGGGAAGCGTGCCTCGCACCCATACTTTGTAGGGATACGCTGTTTTACCGGCATTTGCTCCACAGGAGGCGTCGATTAATCCGTCAGTATCTGCATCGCAATTGATGCTGTTGAAGCTTATCCAGCCCATCACATCGCCGCCCCACGCCCAGCCCTGAAAATCGCTGGCGCCAAGATTGGTGACGCCGTAGGAGGCGCCAGTCAACGCCAGCCATCCCCAATTTTCGCCGATACCGCTTGTGGCGCGCGCCCAGCCTTGCACTTTTCCGTCTTTGAGTTCGGCGATGTAGGCGTCCGATGTTGTGTTATACGGCGCCGCGGGAGGGCATTCGGTAGTGATGCCGCCGGCGCATTGGCCATTGGTCGCAAAAGACCTGGTGAACGTTATCCACCCGATCTCGTTGTTCCATGCTTCGCCGGAAAGCTCGTATGTGGAAAGATTCAGATTAATGCCGTAGTTGGGGATGAGTGTGCCTGCCACGGGGCATCCGGCGTTGCCGCCGTCCGAAAATCCGTCCCAGTCGGTGTCGCAGTTTTGGGCGTTGAAGCTTATCCATCCAATGTTGTCCGACCACGCCCATCCCATCATATTGTAGTTCGTCGGGGGCAGTTTGACGGTGAGATTGTAAGTTATGGAATGCGCTACGCCAGAGCCATCATCGCCAGTGATGGCGACGGTATAGGGCGTGCCCGATGGCGTGGCGGGGGTGTTGGCACCAGTGCTGATGAGGACGGGCAGGATGCAGGTTGTCGCGCATGAAGCGGGAATGGAAACGGTGATGCTTGGCTCGGCAAGACCGGTGCTTGTGTTTACGACGGTGTTGCTGAAATTCACCGTGCGGGCAAGCGGGGAGTTGTACGCGACAACGCCGCTGTTTCCCGAAGCGGAACTGCCTTGATAAATGGTGTCAGAGCACGACGCAGCGCCCGTGCAAGGCGAAGTAGTGTCCCAGGTGAACGCGAAATCAAACGCGCCGTATACCGTGAGCGAATAATACACTGTTTTAGAAAGTCCGCTGTCGGATGTTCCGGTCATGGGGATGATATAGGTCCCCAGCGAGATGGCATTTGATACGGATATCGTGAACAGCTGGCCACCCGCGGGAT
>MEYP01000021.1:39580-40311 GCA_001775835.1 Candidatus Azambacteria bacterium RIFCSPHIGHO2_02_FULL_52_12
CTCCCGATGCGGTAACGTATCCCGCGGGTGGAGGGAGCGATAGTAATGTTTGTTGGGTTGGGGTTAACGATGCTGTATGAAACCGTGCCGCTTGTACCCGAAACATACGTGGTGGTCAGTGTCGGCAGGGGGGACGCCGTTTCGTTTACATAGGCGCTCCCCGATGTGTTGTTCAGCGAGAGCGAAAAATTAAATCCCGCGGTCACGGTCAGGTTGAACGTGATTGTTTTTATAATGCCGCTTGTCGCCGATGTGCCGGTGATGGTAATGGTATAGTTTCCCGTCGGGGTATCTCCCGCGCCTCCCGTAAACGTGGTGCGCATGGTCGCCGTTACGCCGGAGCAACTTGTCGCATCATTGCAAGAACTAAGCGAAAATGGGGATACAGAGATTCCGTTTGTTTTCGGGCCGTAGTCAAAGGAAATGTTTTCAAATGTCATTCCCGCCGTTTGTATCGCGTCAAAAGCGGCTAGTACGGATCCTCCCTGGTTCACACTGATAAAACCCGTCGGCGGGCACACCAATCCGCCGGCGCCGCAAGGAGAAGTCGCCTGCCAATTCAAACTGTAATTGAACGGTTCACTGTAATTCATCCTTATTTCCTCTAACACGGGAGTATTTGTTCCATCCATAGTTCCCAGATTCACCCTATACTGTATGTACCGCTTGCCGTTAAAAGCGGTACCAGCGGCAAGATTGTTACCCGCTGCGGTCCAGCCGGTCCATGTGCT
>MEYP01000022.1:0-14468 GCA_001775835.1 Candidatus Azambacteria bacterium RIFCSPHIGHO2_02_FULL_52_12
AAGATGTTCTATTTCTCGCGCCAGGTACTGCGGGAAAAAAATAGGACAGAATCCATCATCGCCAGCCTGGAGACGGGCATCATCGAGTATGACTCCGATTTCCGCATCACGCTGGTGAATCCGAAAGCGGAGACCATGCTGGGGTTGAAAAAAGAAGACATGATCGGCAAAACGGTAAAATCGGGCGACATGACCGCGTATCCAAAACAGAAGCCGCTGATCCAGATCTTTTATCCGGCGCTCGCCGAACGGGTGAAGAGAATTCAGAACAAAGATGGAACCCTGCACACTATAGAGATAAAGATAAGAGAAGAGCTGGATCTGCAGGTGACCACGATTCCCATCCTTGACGCCTCAAGCAACACATTCCGCTATCTGAAGGTTTTGCGCGACATATCGCGCGAAAACGCCATCGCGCATTCCAAGTCGGAATTCATCTCCGTCGCCGCGCATCAGCTGCGCACGCCGTTGTCGGCCATCAAATGGGTGTTTCGCATGCTGTTGGACGAAGATGTCGGCGCCATCAGCAAAGAACAGCGTGATTTCCTCCAGAAAGGATACGATTCCAACGAGCGCATCATCAAGCTGGTGGGAGACATGTTGGACGTCGCGAGAATAGAAGAGGGGAGGTTTGGGTTTGATTTCTATTATGTCGATCTGCCGGACCTTATTGCCAAGACGATTGAAGCGTTCAAGATAAAGGCGCAGGAAAAGAACATCAAACTCGTTTTTATAAAACCGGAAACGCTTGCTCCCATCAAGATCGATCCGGTAAAGATCGAGCTGGCGCTGCAAAATCTCATCGACAACGCGGTGAAATACACGCACTTAAACGGCACCGTGACCGTGAAAACCGAAGTCATCGGCACCCATGTGCAGGTGAGCGTTTCCGACACCGGCATCGGCATACAGGCGGACCAGAAAGACCGGCTCTTCAGGAAATTCTTCCGGGGGACCAACGCGGTGAGACTGGAAACCGAGGGAACGGGATTGGGGCTGTTCATCGTCAAGAACATTCTCCTGCGGCACGGAGGGACCATCCGGGTGGAAACGGAGGAAAACAAAGGGACCACATTCTACTTCACGCTCCCGCTTGAAGGAAAATTCATCCCCCAGGAAAACGAGCTCGTTGAATTCATTGAAGGCCTGTAGCCGCGCTTCCTTGATAATTTCGGCCATTTCTGGTATACCCAGTAATACAACTTCGACCGGCTTTACGTATACGCAAAGCCGAAGTTACGAGGTAATGAACAAAATAAGCTATCTAAAATCATTGCGATTATCGGGTGTTTGTAGTACCATTAGTCGAAGATGATATACTGGGTATAGTGTCACCACTATGAAAAAGACGGCAGTAAAAAACAAAAAGACGGCAAAACGAGCCGTGAAAAAGACCTCCGGCAAGGCAAAGGCGCCGGCGCACCCCGTGAAAGAATTCGTGACCAAGGATATGTTCGTCGCGGACGCGGTCAGCAAATATCCCGAATCTGTCGAGGTTTTTTCGAAATACGGCCTGCATTGCATCGGATGCTTCGCGTCCCAGCTTGATACGGTGGAGTCGGGCGCGAAAGTGCACGGGATCAACGTGGAGCATCTTCTCTACGACGTGAACAAGCATATCGGCAAAAAAAGCGCCGACTCCAAAGCATAATGGACGCATCTTCGGTTTATCGCATAATAGCTCAAATACCGCGGGGAGAGGTCGCTTCCTATGGGGATGTCGCTCGTGCGCTTGGCGCGGGCGTTGCTCCGCGCCTTGTCGGAACGGTGCTGGGATCCAATTATGATGCCGCGATACCGTGCCACCGCGTCGTCGCTTATGATGGAAGCATCTCCGGATACAACCGTGGCGTGCAAGAAAAAATCCGTAAGTTGAAAAAAGAAGGGGTCAAGATCAAAGGGAGGGGCCTGGGCGCGCGCGTCGTGGATTTCAAACGTTTTCGTCATTCATTTGCTTCATTAAAGAGAGGGTAGGCATATGCTCGCTATCTGGTTTTATACATTATTCAGTGTTGCGGTTGTGAGTGCGATTTCACTCGTCGGGGCGGTGACGTTGTATTTCCGCGTTGATTTTTTGCGGAAGATCCTACTGTTTTTGGTCAGTTTCAGCGCGGGCGCTCTTTTAGGCGACGTGTTTTTGCATCTGCTTCCCGAGGCGATGGAGGGAGCGCCTTCCGTTTTGGGCGTGTCTGTGCTCGTGTTGGCGGGCATCACTCTCTTTTTCGTGTTGGAGAAATTCATCCACTGGTTTCATCGGCACGAATATACGCACTGGTTCCTGCCGCCGCACGAAGATGAAAAAAAGGTGCACCCCATGGCGCTGACCAATCTGATCGGCGACGGCTTGCATAACTTTATTGACGGCATGGTAATCGCGGGCAGTTTTTTGATAAGCGTTCCGGTGGGAATCGCGACCACGCTTGCGGTCGCGTTTCACGAGATCCCGCAGGAGATAGGGAACTTCGGCGTGCTCATTCATTCCGGCTTGAGCGTTGGGCGCGCTCTGTGGCTGAACTTTCTTTCCGCCCTTACCGCTGTTGTCGGGGCAATCGTGGTGCTTCTCGCGGGTGCGCAAAGCGACGCGTTTCTCGCGTTCATCATAGCGCTCACCATCGGCGGGTTCATCTATATCGCGGGCTCCGACCTGATCCCTGAACTGCACAAGGAACAGTCGACGAAAAATGCCGTATACCAGGTTGCGCTCTTTGGGCTTGGGATCGGCATGATGGCGCTTCTCCTTTTTCTCGAATAACAAAAGCCCTTCGTCAAGAAGGGTTTTTGTATTATTTCGCTTTTGCCGCTATTTTTGAGAACGTCTGCGGATTTTCCTGCGCTATTTCAGAGAGTATCTTTCTGTTCAGCGCGATATTGTTCTTTTTCAGACCCGCGATAAGCACGCTGTAGGAAAGCCCGTTTTCCCGGGATGCGGCGTTGATCTGCGTGTTCCAGAGCGTCCGGAAGTCGCTTTTTTTCTTGCGTCGATGCGCGAACATATACGCGAACGCGTGCGATAGCGCTTCCTTCATGCGGGTTATCTTGGAATTTCTCCCGTGGCGGAACCCCTTGGTGTGCTTGCGCAGGTTGTGCTTTCTCTTATTGGCGATGACCCCTCGTTTTACTCGCGGCATAGATGTAGGTTAAAGGCGTGGTTAGTTATGCAAACGGCATGTTTTTGCGGATATTGGCGTAATCGGCTTTCGCGACGCCCGTTCCTTTGTGTTTCTTGCGTCCTTCCTGTCCGCTGTTTCTCGCGTTGAAATGGTTTTGCCCGACAGAGCGCCGCACCAGTTTTTTTGAACCGGTCACCTTGATGCGCTTGCTGTATGATTTATTGGTTTTTTGCATGCCAATGTGATTAAAATTTACGAGCTCCTGGCGATGGAAATTTTACCATCACAGTGAGCACCGAGCACATAAACGGCATTTATGTGCTTCGGTAAAGGTTTTCTCAATCCCGATGAGGATGCTCAGGGTAATAAGCAACCTCATCGGGAAGAAAGCCCTTTATCTAGACAACACAACATTGAATCCGGTCGGCAATTTTTTTAACGATTGTTCGGTTTTGTAGGGAACGGCGATCATCAGGAGGAACTTCTTGAATTTTTCCTCCGCGAAGTCTTTATTCGCCCGCTCTCTGCCTCGCAGGAACATATCCACCTTCACCTTGTGCCCACTCTCCAGAAACTCAACCAGTTTTTTGATCTTGATCATCGCGTCGTTTTCCGCGATGCCCAGGCTGATTTTGATGAGCTTCAGACCTGCCGCCTTGTGCTTCGTTTTTTGTTTTCTAAGCTGTTTCTCCTGCTGGTACTGAAATTTGCCGAAATCGATGATGCGCGCGACGGGCGGGACGGCTTTGGGGGAGATCTCCACCAGATCCAGCTTCTTCTCATACGCCATCTCAAGCGCCGTCTTGATGTCTACGATGCCGACGCTCGTGCCTGTTTCGTCGATAAGCCGCACCTGCGGGACGCGTATTTGGTTGTTCAGCCGTGGTCTTGGTAAAATCGATGTTGCGGTTAAAAATAAACGGGGTGGAGATGGCGAGAGTTGAACTCGCATCCAAAAAGTCTTTCACGCTGCATCTACAAACATAGGGTGTTCTTTTTTTGTCGCGCAGGCGCTTTGAGAACAACCAAGATGCGCATGCGTCTATCCGCTGTTGCTTAGTTTGAACGGCGCGGCGCCGTCAAACGCAGTCTGATGATATGACACCGAAAGCCCCCTATCAGACGTCAGAAGTTCCGATGGCACACGTTAAACGCGTGCGAAAGATAAAGATGGTGCAAACGCCGAAGCGAGCGCGTTCTTTACTTTTGTAAATAAGTTTGCACTTATTGTGTTTGCCGCTGTTTTACGAGGAACGACACCTCGGTTTGCGCAGTGCGAAAGATATTCTTTTTGTCAAAGCCAGGCATCCCCGTATGGAAACGTTATCCTCCTAAAGCACCCATGAACACTATGTTTTCAAGATGCGTTGCCGCTGTCTTTTAAAATCGCGTTCCTTGATGTGCTCTCTCTTTTCAAACTTCTTTCTGGACTTTGCCAGTCCGAACGAAAGTTTGATTTTATGCCTTACAGTATATAGGGAAATAGGGATAAGTGTCAAGCCGTGCTGTGAGACCTTTCCGCCAAGCTCGGCAATCTCTTTTTTCTTGAGCAAAAGCTTGCGCGTGCGGCTTTGCTCGTACCCCGCGGGCGTGTTGTTGGCTTGGTAGGGCGCGATGTCGGCGTTCACCAAAAACGCCTCGTTTCCGCGGATGATGACGAACGCCCCGCGCAAATTCACCCTTCCCGCCAGGATTGCCTTCACCTCGAACCCGAACAATGCCAAACCCGCCTGGTGGGTTTGGAGGATCTCATAGTCAAACAGCGCTTTTTTGTTGTCGGCAAGGGTGGCCATAGGCGTACGGATATATCATATCATTTTTTTGACCGCAGGGGTTATTTTGGGTAAGATATCTTTACTATGGAAGCAGACAATGCAAAAGAAAAATCAACGATAGCGCTGATGGAGGAAGAGGTTTTGGCGCGGTGGGAGAAAGAAAAGATCTTAGCAAAGGTATTGAAGGCGCGCAAGGGAGGGAAGCGCTTCATATTTTACGAAGGACCGCCGACGGCGAACGGCATGCCACACCCGGGGCACGTGATGGGGCGGTGTTTCAAGGATCTGTTTTTGCGCTACAAGACGATGCAGGGTTTTTATGTTGACCGCAGAGCCGGATGGGACACGCACGGCTTGCCGGTTGAGATCGAGATAGAAAAAAAGCTCGGGTTCACGTCCAAAGCCGACATCGAAAAATACGGCGTTGCGGAATTTAACCGTCTGTGCAAAGAGTCGGTGTGGCAATACAAAGACGAGTGGGAGAAGGTTACGCGACGCATCGGGTTCTGGCTCGACATGAGCGATCCTTACATCACGTACGAAAACGACTATATCGAAACGCTGTGGTGGATAATCAAGCGGGTCTTTGAAAAGGGACTATTAGTGGAGGATTATAAAGTGATGCCCTTTTGCGTGCGTTGCGGCACGGGGCTTTCTTCGCACGAGATAGCGCAAGGGTATAAAACCGTCAAAGATACTTCGGCGTATGTGAAATTCCCCGTGCGCATCGCCCGCCCGCCCGAAGATGAATTCGCGCGCAAGGCGAAAGAGGGCGTCGTGTTTCGCGACGGCGGGGCGAACGTCGCCGAATATTTCCTGGTGTGGACGACGACGCCGTGGACCCTGCCCGCCAACGTCGCGCTGGCCGTGAACCCCGATGTAACGTACGTGAGGGCGAAAAAGGGCGAAGAGGTCGTTATCGTGGCGCAGTCGCGCATAGCCGTGCTGGGCGAAGGATGGGAAGTGGTGGGGGAAATGAAAGGAAAAGAATTGGCCGGCATGGAGTATCGGCCGCTGTTCGATTTCGTGAAGCCGCCGCAGGGCGCACGAGCGTTTTACGTGGTGGAGGGCGATTTCGTGTCCGCGACGGACGGCTCGGGCATCGTGCATATCGCGCCCGCGTACGGGGAAGACGACATGCGCATGGCGAAGAAATACCAGATGCCGATACTGCATCCGGTCATGGAGAACGGGGAGTTCGTCGCGCAAGTGAAGTGGAAGGGGAAATTCGTGAAGAATACGGACAAAGACATCATCGCCGACTTGGAAGAAAAGAAGCTGTTGTTCAAGACGGAGCCCTACGAGCATGAATATCCTTTCTGCTGGCGGTGTGACACGCCGATCCTCTACTACGCGCGCAAAGGATGGTTCATCAGGATGTCGGAACTGAAAAAGCAGATGCAGGCAAACAACAAAAACACCAACTGGATTCCCGGGCATATAAAGGAAGGGAGGTTCGGTGAGTGGCTGAACGACGTGAAGGACTGGGCGTTCTCGCGCAACCGGTACTGGGGCACGCCGCTTCCGATATGGAAATGTCAGGCGTGCGAACACGTGGAAGTCGTGGGGAGCAAAGAGGAGCTCGGCCGGCAGAGCACCCTGCGCAACCGGTATATCATCATGCGCCACGGCGAGGCCGTTTTTAACACGAAAAACAAGCTCGACGCTTTCGGCAGTCCGCAAAATCGTTTAACGAAAAAAGGAGCGGCTGGGGCCCGGGCGTCGCTTGAACAACTCAAAAAGAAATATCCTGACATGCGCATCGATCATGTCGTCGCTTCCCCGCTTGTGCGCACGCAGGAAACGGCGCTCATCGCCGGAGATGTTTTTGGTATTGCTGAAAAAGATATAGTGACCGACGAACTCATCCGCGAGACGAACTTCGGAAAGTTCGACGGCAAAAAAGTACGCGACCTCGAAGCGTTCTTTCCTGTTTTGGAAGAGCGGTTTTTAAAATCCTCTCCGGATGGCGAAAACTTGAACGACCTCAAACGGCGGGTCACCCTGTGCATTAAAAAAATGGAAGACCGCTACGAGCAAAAAACCATTCTGGTGGTGTCGCACGAGGATCCGCTGTGGGTTTTGGAAACGGCTCTGGCGGGGCTTTCTCCGTCTGATGCCGCGGCCGCAAAAAAGGCCAAGCGCGGCAAGCCGTATATCGGCATGGGGGAGGCGCGTTTTCTTCCTTTTGCAAAATTGCCCCTGGATGACGACGGCAATCTCGACATGCACAAGCCGTATATCGACAGGATTTCGCTTGTCTGCCAAATGTGCAAAGGGGTGATGCGGCGCGTGCCGGAAGTCGCCGACGTGTGGTTTGATTCGGGTTCAATGCCGCTCGCACAGGCGCATTTTCCTTTTGCACAGGCGCATGGCGGCGGAACTGACTTGAAAAAACTGGTGAAGCAGATCGATTTTCCGGCTGATTTCATCTGCGAGGGAGTCGATCAAACAAGGGGATGGTTCTATACCATGCTTGCCGTTTCGACGCTTTTGGACCTGGGCAATCCGTATAAGAACGTCATCGCGACGGGGCATATTCTGGATAAATTCGGCAAGAAAATGTCCAAGTCGAAGAAAAATTACACCGACCCGATGGTGATGGCCGACACGTACGGCATCGACGCCCTGCGCTGGTATTTTTTCATCGTGAATCCCGTGGGCGAACCCAAGCGGTTCGACGAAAAAGACGTGCTTGTAGAGCAGCGCAAATCCGTCATGATGCTGTCGAACATCGCCCATTTCCTCGCTTCGTACGCACGGCCGTCCGAGGCGTCCGCGAAGCCGCCGCGCGCAAAGCACGTGCTGGACAGGTGGGTCCTTTCCCGTCTTGCCGAAACGATTGGGAACGCGGGGGCGTTTTTGGACGCGTACGACGCGCAAGGGGCGACGCGCGCCATCGCCTCGTTTCTCGACGACCTTTCCAATTGGTATATCCGGCGCTCGAGGGACCGGTTTTCGCATCCGGAAAACAAAGCGGATTACCGGGCGGCGCAGGCGACGCTTTCCCATGTGTTCCGGCAGTCGCTGAAGCTCGCGGCGCCTTTCATGCCATTCGTGACCGACCATATCTGGCGCCAGAGCAAGAGCAATAAAGGGAGCGTGCACCTGGAACGCTATCCTGCCGCAACGGCAAAACTCATTGATAAACCGCTCATGTATGCTATGATAAAAGCACGGGAGCTGGTGAGCATTGCGTTGCAAAAGCGGGCCCAAGCGGGCGTTAAAGTGCGCCAGCCGCTTGAAACTTTGAAAATAAAAGACGCGGACCTGGAGCCGGCGCTCGAAGCGCTCATTGCCGAGGAAGTGAACGTGAAGGAAGTCGTGGCGGATCCGGCGCTCGCAGAGCCGGTCTGGCTCGATACGACGATAACGCAGTCGCTGCGCGAAGAAGGCATCATCCGCGAGATCATCCGCCACATCCAGCAGGCGCGCAAGGATGCCGGCCTGACCCAGCGGGACGCCGTAGTCATTTCTTACGACGCATCAGAGCCGCTTGCCGGCGTCATAGAAGCGCACAAAGCGCATCTGCTCGCCCGCACCATCGCCCGCGGTGCACAGAGAAAGGAAGCGGGCGCGATCAAAAACCCGCGGGAAATCACGTTCGACGGAGAAACGATCCGGTTCGCCATCACATAAAAATCATGCATGCATTAACGGGCATCATCATCAAGAAACAGAACAAGGGAGAGCACGATCAGATCATCACCGCGTACTCGAAAGAATACGGGAAGATCGCGCTGGTGGCGCGGGGCGTGCGCAAAGGGTCCGCCAAGCTGTCCGGCCACCTTTCGCTCCTGCATCTGTCCACTATCGGATTCGTCCCGGGGCGCCAGACGAAAGTGCTGACCACCGTGTCGGAGCTTGAAAGCTTTCCCGCGATGAAAAAGAATCTTGAGAAAGCGCAAGCCGCCCTGCATATCGCGCACGTGGTGGACGCGTATACCATTGAAGAAGCGCATGACGAGGACCTTTTCCATCTGCTGTTGGGGGCGCTTGATTATCTGAACCGAAAGGAAATGAAGCGGCTCGAATTGAAGTTTTTCCTGCGCTATTTCGAATTCAAGTTTTTGAGCGTGCTCGGGTACGAGCCGGAAGACAAGACGATCGTCTATGCGCTGGGGAACGATCAGGTCATGCTTTCGGAAAAAGAGCTGGATAAGATGGCGCTTGATTTTGGCAGATATTTCCAAAATATTTACCCCGCACCGCCGGTGCGTCAAAACACGAGATAATCTATGGACAGCAGACTCGAAGAATTCGAAAAAAAACTCTATAAAAAGGAAGAAGGCGGGCCCGGTAAACAAAAAAGCTACGAAGTATACAAAGAGGCGGACAGCAAGAAGCCGAAGGTCGGATGGGAGAAAGGGGAGCGGCGCCGGGGCGCGCGCATAGGCGGCCGCGACATCACCGTTTTGGCGGGCATTTTGTTTTTTTCCGCGGCGGTCGCGTTCGGATATTACCTGTATTACTCGAGCGGCAACACGTTTGACAAGAAGAACGTGAACGTAGACATTGCCGGCCCCGAAATCATTTCCGCGGGCGATCAGGCGTCGTTTTCAGTCACGTACCGTAATAACACGAAGCTGAATCTTAAGGACGCGGAAGTCCTGTTCGTCTGGCCGGATAAGACCATTCTGGAAAACCAGGCGGCGCAAACAAGCCTGAAAGAAAAAGCGGAATTCGGGCTCATCGTCCCGCATCAGGAAAAGAACGCCATCTTCAAGGGGCGCATCTTCGGGTCTCCGGGCGAAGAGAAAGAGATCAAAGCCGTCTTCCGGTATGCTCCGGAAGGGTTCAACTCTCTTTTTGAAGAAACAAAGACGATCACGGTGAAGATCGCGGCCGCTCCCTTGGCGCTCGCGATAAACGCGCCCGCGCAGGTGGTGTCGGGCAAAGACGTTGATATCGCGCTCGAGTACCAAAACCAATCGGACGCGTATTTTCCGAATATGGCCATTAAGATAACGTATCCGGCAGGGTTCGCTCTTGTTGCCGCCAATCCGCCGCCGACGCTCGCCAACAATGCCGTCTGGCAGCTGGGCACCGTCCGAGAGCGCTCAAGCGGCGTCATTAAATTGAAAGGGAATTTTTCGGGAGCGCAGGGAGAGCCGAAGCCGCTCTACGTCGAACTGGGATCGTCCGAGAAAGAAGATGAATTCATCGTGTACGCGACTGCCTCGAGCGCGACGACCATCGCATCCTCGGCGCTGTTCGTGTTCCAGACCGTCAACAATTCCCGCGATTTCGTGGCAAATCCCGGGACGATTTTGCAGTACAAGATACGCTATAAAAATACGACGGACACCCAGATCCCCAACGCCGTCATTCTGGCGAATATCGACAGCGCTCTGGTGGATATGAAATCGCTGAACATCCAATGGGGGGCGTTCGACTCGCGGACGAATTCGCTCATCTGGAACGGCAGATCGGTTCCCGCCCTGCAGGTGCTTGATCCCAAAGAGGAAGGCGAGGTTTCTTTTTCCTTGAACGCGAAGCCGTCCTTTCTGCCCAAGAATTTCAGCGATAAAAATCTGGCCATAGCGTCGTCCGTCAAGATAACATCGTCGCTGGGGCCGGAAAATCCGCAGGGATTGCCCATCGACGGCGAAGATCAGCTTTCCGTGAAGATCAACACGCAATTTTCTTTCAACGGACAGGCGTATTATCTGGGTGGCCCTCTTTCAAACGGCGGACCCATCCCGCCCAAAGTCGGCCAGAAAACGACCTATGCCATATCGTGGCAGCTTTCCAACACCACGAACGATGTGGACGATATCGAAGCGACCGCGGTCCTGCCGCCCGATATCGAGTGGACCGGCGCCGTGTTTCCGCAGGACGCTCCCATCACGTTCGACAAGGTGACCGGTACCGTCACGTGGAAGCCGAGCAAAGTGTTCGCGGGGACGGGCGTTCTCCTTCCCGTTGAGCGCGTTGATTTCCAGGTCTCTTTCACGCCTTCGTTCATGCATGTCGGCCAACCCGTGAACCTGGTTTCGGGGGCTTTGCTTACGGCCACCGACATGTTCACCGGCACCGTCATGGAACGGCAAGTCCCGGTCGTTACGTCCAGTCTGCTGAATACGCTCAAATCCGGCGAAGGGACGGTTACGCAGTAATAATAATCGAGCTATGGCCGAACAATCTCTCATGGATAAAATAGTATCACTGGCGAAGAGGCGGGGTTTCGTGTTTCCGGGTTCCGAGATCTATGGCGGGCTCGCCAATTCGTGGGACTACGGGCCGCTGGGCGTGGAGCTGAAAAACAACATGAAGCAAAGGTGGTGGAAGCGTTTCGTGCACGAATGGGATGACATGGCGGGGCTTGATGCCGCGCTCATCATGAACCCGAAAGTATGGGAAGCGAGCGGACACACGGCGCATTTCACTGATCCGCTGGTAGAATGCAAAAAATGCCATGCGCGTTTCCGCGCCGATCACATCGACGTTAGAGAGCCGTGCGCCAACTGCAAAGCGAAGGATTCGTTTACCGAGGCATACCAGTTCAACCTGATGCTGAAAACGTTTTTGGGCCCTGCCGAAGAAAAGGCGAACGTCGCATATTTCCGCCCCGAGACGGCGCAGGCGATGTTCGTGGATTTTAAGAATGTCCTGGACACGACGCGCAGGAAACTGCCCTTTGGCATCGCGCAAATCGGCAAGGCGTTCCGCAACGAGATAACGCCGGGCAATTTCATTTTCCGCACGAGAGAATTCGAGCAGATGGAAATTGAGTATTTTATCAAAGAAGCCGACTGGAAAGAATCCTTTGAGCTTTGGCGGAAAGAAATGTGGGGATGGATGACGGATGAGCTCGGGCTGAAAAAAGAGCATGTCCACGAGCTTGAAGTGCAGGACGGGGACCGCGCGCACTATTCCAAGCGGACGATAGACTTTGAATACGATTATCCCTTTGGCAGGAAAGAACTGTACGGCTTGGCGTATCGGGGCGATTTCGATTTGAAAAATCACTTCAAAGAGCCGCCGTATCGCGACGCGGAAACCAACGAACTCTCGTATCCCCACGTTATCGAGCCGACATGGGGCGTGGACCGTTCCGTGCTTGCGGTGCTGTGCGATGCTTATGCCGAAGAAGAGGGGAGGGTTGTCTTGAAGCTCAAGCCGCGGCTTGCCCCCTATAAAGCCGCCGTGTTTCCGTTGCTTGCCAACAAGCCCGAGCTCGTCCAAAAGGCGCGCATAGTATGCGCGGAGCTCAAAAAACATTTCATGGTCGCGTGGGATGAGCGGGGCAACATCGGCAAGCGCTACTACAGCCAAGACGAGATCGGCACGCCTTATTGCATCACTATCGACTTTGACACGCTCGAAAACGACACCGTCACCGTCCGCGACCGCGACACGCTCAAGCAGGAGCGGGTGGCCGTCGTCGATCTCGTATCGTACATCGCAGGAAAGCTCGGAGTATAGTTGCGGCTTGACAGCGCGTAGCGGTATGATACCATAAGTAAGAAAGTAGGAATTTCTAACAACCAAGCATATGGCTATCGTCAGAGTCAAAGAAAAATTTCAAATTACGGTGCCCGCTCATCTTCGTACGCAGCTTGTGTTGAAGGTGGGGGATATCCTTGAAGCTGAAGTTAAAAATGGCGTTTTGGCATTCGCTCCAAAAACGCTGATTGATCGCGAACTTGCCCGCGGCCGAGCCGACATCAAAGCCGGGCGCTTCATCGGACCTTTTTCAAGCGCGCAAAAAGTCGCAAAAGCGCTTAATCGATCTGTCCCGTCTCGAACGAAGCGCAGTCGTTAAAATGAAAATCCTTCTCGCTTCCCGCGCCGATGCTCAATAGCAAGCCCTTTCTCTTCATGTAAAGACTAAATTTATCAAACAAGGGCGCGCATTGATCGCAATTACCGATTTTACTTCGAAATTCACGGTGGCATGTACCATGTCATCGCTATTATTTCTCATCCTAAGTAGTTTCCTTTTGTTCACTCTGAAAGTGGAGAAACATCTTAAAAAAGCCATTTTGAAGCTATTGACAAAGTTTTACTCTGTAGTACATTGAAAAAGTTAAGATTTGCTCTTTAAAAGACTTACAAACGGTAAGCCCTGCAATCCCGCATGGGGCGGGAGGAGGGGTAAGCCATCATAGGGAGGATACACAATGAGAAAGCCAGTCATCATTGGCCAGTCTCACAATATCATCTCGGTGCTTGCCAATAATGTTGATTGGGGTGCGCTGGATGCAACGGTGCTTCGACAGATCATCGACAATCCTCGGGAAGCAGGAGTCCAATTCACCGCTTTTCTTAAAAATGGTGGGCGCGTTACGATTAGCAGCATTGAGAAATCCACCCCCATCCCCCTCTCGGATTTAATCAAATCCCGCTTCGACTGGGTCAACAACGCCATCACCAACGAGCGGTTCCCCGCTCCCGACCGCCTGTGGAACGACTACAGGGAGTTCTACTTCGGAGACATTTCTTCCAAAGAAGCAGTAAAACGGATGAAGGTAAAGGGCTACGAGCCCGCCAACTCCCACGAGCTCCTGGTTTGGAATGGATGGGACGGAGAGAACTTTGTGGTTGCCCTCGGTTCTGTTGCCGAGGTCCGCGGCAACCGCTGCGTGCTGTGCCTCGGCAGGTACGGGTTGGAGCGGAGCCTCAACCTCTCTCAGTGGGTCAATGGCTGGAGTGCCATCTGCCGTTTCCTTGCCGTTCGCAAGTCCTCTGGTTCTTGATCCTTAGGGAAACTGACCCCCGCCCGAACGTTCCGTTCGGGACGGGCGGGCTTGGGTCCCTGAACCCTCAATCTCGCTCCGCGTATCAAAGGTATGCGGAGCGATTCTTTTTATTGGTTGAACAATTTTCGCTTTTGGGATACAATGCTCCCATGTTTCAGAAAGAAACGCTCTCAAACGGCCTGCGGCTCGTGACTATTCCCATGCGCGACACCAAGACGGTGACGGTGCTCGCGTATGTGGGGACGGGCTCAAAATACGAAACGAAGCGCTTAAACGGCATTTCGCATTTTTTGGAGCACGCGCTTTTTAAAGGCACGGAAAAGTGGCCCAACGCGCTCGCACTGTCGGAAACCCTCGACAAAGTCGGGGCGGAGTTCAACGCGTTCACGGGCGGTGAATCGACGGCATACTATGTGAAAGCCGATTACACGCAAACCAATCTGGCGCTTGAGGTCATTGCCGACATGCTGTTTCGCGCGAAGCTCGACGAACAAGAAATAGAAAAGGAGAAGGGGGTTATCGTGGAGGAGATAAATATGTACAACGACGACCCGAAACGCAAAGTGGGGGAGCTTCTGGAAGAGCTCATGTACGGCGACCAGCCGGCGGGGTGGCCCATCACGGGCGAGAAGGAAACCGTCAAAGCATTTTCAAGGAACGATTTTATCTCATACATGGATTCCTGCTATACGCCTGAAAACATCGTGGTGTGCGTGGCGGGGAACTTTGACCAGGCGACCATCGAACAGAAAGTCGAAGGGTATTTCAAAGCGCCGACTCCGCGGGAGGGAAAGCCGAAAAAACTCGCCGTTGCCCAACAGCAGGACAAACCCGAGAGCGCGGTGCATTACAAAAAAACAGACCAGACGCATTTCGTG
>MEYP01000022.1:14514-28307 GCA_001775835.1 Candidatus Azambacteria bacterium RIFCSPHIGHO2_02_FULL_52_12
AGTCGCTCCTGGCGAGCATCATGGGCGGCAATATGTCCTCGCGCCTGTTCACCGCCATCCGCGAACAGCTCGGGCTCGCGTATTACATCTATGCTGGCAGCGACACGTCGTCGGACACGGGGTATTTTTACGCGAGCGCGGGCGTGGACAACGCGCGGGTGCATGACGCGATACGAAAGACGCTTGAAGAATTCGCGAAAATACGGCACGATGGTATTACGGAGGCGGAGCTTGCCAAAGCGAAAAGCTATTTTCAGGGGAAGACCTATCTGGATTTGGAAAGCTCCGACGCGCTTGCCGGTTTTTTCGGAGGGCAGGAGATCATCAAGGGGAACGCGCTGATGCCGGAAGAGATGATGGAAAAGATCAGAAAAGTCACGCTCGAGGAAGTGAACGCGATTGCGCAGGAAACATTCGCTCCGGAGAACCTGAACTTGGCGCTCATCGGCCCGTTCGAAGACAAAGCGGAATTCGATGCATTATTAACAGAAGCTAGAAAGTAGAATCTAGCATAAAGAACTATATGAACCAATGCATTCGCATTCTATTTTCTAACTTCTAGATTCTATTTTCTATTTATGAAGCTTACTTTTTGCGGAGGCGCGGGAATGGTGACGGGCTCGTGTTACCTGCTTGAAACCGATACCACGAAAATATTGGTAGACTGCGGCATGGTGCAGGGCTCGCGGTTCGCCGAATCGCTGAACGCCGAGCCGTTCTTGTTCAACCCGAAAGACATCGACGCGGTGCTCGTAAGCCACGCGCACATCGACCACACCGGGCGCCTGCCCAAGCTCTGCAAAGAGGGATTTCGCGGCGCCATCTACGGCACGGGACCGACGCTCGACTTCGCGCACGCGCTTTTGCTCGACTCCGAGCATGTCATCCGCAACGAAGCGGAGCGGGAAGGGTTCGCGCCCATCTACGACCTCAAAGACGTGGAGATGACGTTCACGCTCACGAAGATCATTCCCTACGGCGAGACCATAACCGTTTCCGACGGCGTATCGTTCCGCATGCACGACGCGGGGCATATTCTGGGGTCGTCCATCGTGGAAGTGTTCGCCGATAACGGCAAGGGCGAAACAATCAAGATCGTGTTCTCGGGAGACCTGGGCAACTCCCCGACGCCGCTCCTGCATGACACCTATAAAGAAAAAGACGCGGATTATCTGGTGGTAGAGTCGACCTACGGGAATGTCGTGCACGAAACGACGCGCGCGCGCAAGGACATGCTTGAAGACGTCATCGAAGAGACCATCAAGGCGGGCGGCGTGCTGATGATCCCCGTGTTCTCGACCGAGCGCACGCAGGAGCTTTTGTACGAATTCAACGAACTGGTGGAGCACGGAAGGATTCCCACGGTGCCGGTGTTCGTGGATTCGCCGCTTGCCATCAAGATCACCGAGATCTTCAAGAAGTACCCGGAGTTCTACAACCGCGAGGCGGCGCGGCTGCGGAGGTCGGGCGACGAGATCTTTAATTTCCCCGGGCTGAAGTTCACGCCGACCATCGACGATTCCCGGAGCATCAATGCGGTCCGTCCGCCCAAGATCGTCATGGCGGGGTCGGGCATGTCGCACGGGGGCAGGATCATGTATCATGAGAAGCTGTATTTGCCCGATCCCGCGAGCACCCTGCTCATCATCGGCTATCAGGTGAAGGGGTCGCTGGGCAGGCGGCTGCTTGACGGGGAGAAAACCGTGCGGATTTTCGGCGCGGAAGTGTCTGTACGTGCAAAAATCGTGAAAATATCCGGTTATTCGGCGCACGCCGACCAGCAAAAACTCTTGGACTGGGTCGACCCGATGCGCCTGACGCTCAAAAAAATATTTGTGACCCACGGGGAAGAAGATGCCGCCGGCACGTTCGCCCAGCTCTTAAAGGACCGGTTCGCCCTTGAGGCGGTTGCCGTCAGGGTCGGCGATGCGTTTGAGCTGGAGTAAAAATATGATATGATATGCAGCATATGGAAAAAATAGCATCGTCCCTGAAATACAAAATTTGCGTGTCGGGCGCGGCGGAGTCGGCGCACTGCTCCGAGAATGCTTTTGCGCTTGCCGAAGAAGTGGGGCGCGAGATCGTGCGCCAGAACGCGGTGCTGGTGACGGGCGCCACGTCCGGCATCCCGTACTGGGCGGCGAAGGGCGCGAAAGAAGAGGGCGGGATCTCCGTCGGTATTTCCCCGGCCGCTTCCGAGGTGGCGCACATCAAGACGTACAAGCTTCCGACGGATTACTTCGATCTCATCATGTACACGGGCTTCGACTATTCGGGGAGGAATCTGCTCTTGGTGCGCTCCACCGACGCGGTCATCACCATTTGCGGAAGGATGGGAACGCTGAACGAATTCACTATAGCATTCGAAGACCATAAGCCGCAGGGGGTCCTTGTCGGTTCGGGCGGCACGGCGGACAGCATCAAGGAGATCATCGAGAAAATGCACCGTGGCAACGGGAAGATCGTCTACGAGAGCGACCCTAAAAAACTGGTGGCTGAAGTCATCAAGATAGTCGAAAAGGAAAAAGAAGCGAAAGACCATTTGCGCAGGGGCGGCAACGGCGAATCGCATTAGAACTTATTTCAACACTGCTTATGTATCTTTCACTCTTGCTTGCGTTATTTCTCGGGTTTCTGGTCGGCGTGGAGCGGGAGTTCGTGGGGAAAGAGGCGGGCATCAAAACGTATTCGCTGGTATCATTCGGCGCCGCGCTCTTTACGGTCCTTTCGTTCGATCCGAATTTCCCCGACCCGTCGCGCATGATCTCCCAGATCATCATCGGCATCGGGTTCATCGGCGGCGGACTGATCATCTTCCACGAGAATAAGGTGCACGGGCTCACCACGGCGGCAAGCCTGTGGGCGGTCGCGGGCATCGGCATCGCGGCGGGCATGCGCTACTACGCGCTTGCTCTGTTCAGCACGGCATTGGTCATCGTCGTATTGTACGTATTGCGCAGGATCCGTCTTGAGGAAGCGATCCACAAAATCGCAGGCATCAAAGACGATTTTAAATAGGATATGCTCAAGGGAAATTTTTGGTCCGCGGTCGCGACGCTGGTGGGCACCATCATCGGCGTCGGTATCTTCGCCCTGCCCTATGTCGCGTGGCACGCCGGGTTTTTCGTCGGGGCGCTGTATCTTTTCGCGCTTTGTTTCGTTTTCATCGCCGTCCATCTCATGTTCGGGGAGATTATTTTGCGCACCGCGGCGCGGCACCGGCTTGTCGGCTATGTCGCGATGTACTGCGGCGCGCGGGCCGGGCGCGCGGTGATGGCGACGACGCTTGCCGGCGTGCTGGGGGGGATGATGGTGTATCTCATCGTCGGAGGGCAGTTCATGCACGTGTTGTTCGGCGGCTTTCTGGGCTCGCAGCCCGCGAGCATCGCGCTCTTTTGGGCCTTGTGCGCGCCGCTCGTGCTTTTGGGCCTTGGCGCGGTGAAGCGTTCGGAATTCATCATGTCTTTTTTCATCGTGGGAATGGTGCTCGCGCTTTTTTTCCTGGGCGCGCCGCGGATGCGCGCCGAATATTTTTTTACGTTCGATCTTAACAACCTGTTCCTTCCCTACGGCGTTACGCTTTTTACGCTCGCGGGCACGGCGGCGATACCGTCAGTGCGGGACATTCTCCGCGGTTCCGAAGGCGTCATGAAAAAAGCCATTGTGGCGGGCACGGCGATCGCGGCCGCGCTGTCCCTCCTGTTCGTCATCGTCGTCGTGGGCGTGAGCGGACCGGCAACGTCCGAAGACGCTCTTTCGGGACTCCAGTATTTTTTGGGGGACTGGGTCGTCGCGCTGGGCGCCTTATTCGGCCTCTTTCTTATCGCGACCTCCTACATCATTTTCGGCCTCTATCTGAAAGACACCCTGTCCTTTGACATCGGCGCGCCGCGTCTTCCGGCGCTTTTTCTGGTGACCGCTGCGCCGCTCGCGTTGACCATGCTTGAAAGCGACGGGTTCATCAAGATCATCGGCCTTCTGGGCGCAGTGATAGGCGGCATTGAAGCGCTGTTTCTCATCGCTGCCTATTTGCGCGCGCGGGAGAAGGGGGACCGAACGCCCGAATACGCGCTCGCCATTTCCCGCCCGGCCATCTTCGCGCTCGCCTTTCTTTTTGTCGCCGGTATCGCGTACGCGCTCGCGTCCGAGTGGCGTCAGTTGCTCTCTTTTTCATAAGACGGTATAATGGATTTATCACCTATGGACGAGCCAAAGAAAATGAAAATAGCGCTCATCGAGGACGAGGAAGTGCTGTCCAGCGTGCTTGAAAACAAGCTCAAAAAAGAAGGGTTTGAGGTGTTCACGGCCATGGACGGGGAAGCAGGATTGGCATTGATAACGGCAATCAGGCCTGATCTCATTTTACTGGATATTCTCATGCCGAAAATGGACGGATTCGGCGTTTTGACGCATTTAAGCCAGGATAAGGAATTGGCGAAGATTCCGGTCATCATCATTTCCAATTCCGGCCAGCCGGTGGAAATCGACAAGGCGCTCGCGTTGGGCGTCAAAGATTATCTGGTGAAAGCGGAATTCGACCCGCAAGAAGTGCTGGATAAGATCAAGAAACAGCTTCATATGCCTAGCGCACCGAGCGAAGCGGTTGCGCAAACGCCGGAGGAAAAAGCGAAGAGGATCGACGTGAAAGCGTTCCGCATCCTGCTGGTGGAGGATGATAATTTTCTGCGGGATCTGATCTATCACAAAATGACGAAAGAAGGGTTTACCGTGGAGCAGGGCCTTGACGGAGAAGACGGACTGAAAAAAGCGATCGAATCAAAACCGCATTTAATCCTGTTGGATCTTATCCTGCCTGGCATCGACGGGTTCGAGGTGCTGAAAAAGATCCGCGAGGAAGAAACCATAAAACAGGTGCCGGTGATCATTCTGTCCAATCTCGGCCAGAAAGACGACATTGAAAAAGGCATGAAGCTGGGCGCTACCGATTATCTTATCAAGGCGCACAATACGCCAGGCGAGATCATCGAAAAGGTCCGGGGGGTCCTCGCGAAATCATATCCCGGTTCCTAGAACTCATTTCAATAACATCTTTCACATGCGCCGCGCCGCCTATCTTATTGCAAGCGTATTGATTATTGGAGCGCTGGGCGGGATACTCGGCTCTTTTTTTGATTTTGGCGGGAAGAAGATAAGCATTACGCGCGATGCCGCTTCTTCGGACGCAGAGGAGCATGCATCCGGCGAGGCGGGCGACAGCGGTTCCGGCGCCGTCGTCGTCGCGCAAAACCCCCTCACGGGGGAATCGTGCGGCAACGGGGATAAAAGGCCCGTCGCGGTCATGCTTGCGGGAGACGCGGCGGCGCGCCCGCTTTCCGGCATCGCGGAGGCGGATATCGTCGTGGAAATGCCGGTGCTTCAAAACGGCATCACGCGCTACATGGCGGTTTTTCGATGTGAAGAGCCGCAAGACATCGGACCCGTCCGTTCCGCCCGGCACGATTTTCTGCCGTTCGCAAAAAGCTTTGACGCGGTCTTCGCGCATTGGGGCGGCTCCTATCTTGCGCTCGATATCTTGCGCACCAGAGCCATCGACAACATAGACGCATTGGTCAATCCTTTTGAAACGTTTTACCGCAAAGAAGGTCTTGTCGCTCCCGATAACGGGTTCGCGTCGTTTGCCAAGCTTTCTCAAACGGCCGCGGACATGGGCTACCGGGCGGACACCGCGGCAAAAAAATACGTGCATATCCGCGATGAAGCTCTGCTCTTTGGCATTCAGCATATTATGCTGGGTTACCCGTTCCCTTACAATGTCGTGTTTGATTACAACCCTCAGACGAACACGTATCTGCGCTCGCGCGGCGGGAAAAAAGAGCTGGACGGCCAGACGCAAAAACAGGTGGAAGTCAAAAATCTCATCGTCATGACCGCCTCTTCAAGACAAGTCAGCAAAGACTATAACGAGGTTGACGTCACCGGAGAGGGGAATGCCGTCGTGTACCGCAACGGACAAGCCGTGAGGGGGAAGTGGAAGCGCATCGCGGAAACGTACGCGAAAGGGCTGTCGCTTGAAGATAATAAATATTATTTTGTGGACGCGGATGGCGCCGAGATTGGCCTCGTGCCCGGAAAAATCTGGATAGCCGTCATCCAGCAAAACCAAAAAGTGGAGCAGATATTCGAATAGGCATGATAATAATCCTGCACGGGGAAAACAGCTTGTTCGCCAAGCGCAAACTTGGCGAGATAATCGCAAGCTATAAGACAAAGCACAAAAGCGGCTTGAGTTTTTTCGTATTCGACGAAGATGCCGATTTCGGAGAGGTCAAATCGGCGTGGGAAACCGTTTCCATGTTTGAAGAAAAAAAACTGCTCGTTTTCAAAGACGTTTTGGGCAACGCAAAGCAAAAAACGGCGATTACGGAATTTCTGCGCGGGCACCGCGCGAAAGAAGACAAGGACCGCGTGGCGGTGTTTTCCGAGCGGACGCCGGTGGAAATAAAAAGAGACACGGACGCGGCGTGGCTTCTCGAAGTGCCTTCGGTCGTGCAGGAATCAAAACATATCGGTCCGGCGCGCCTGCCGCTGTGGATCACGGAGGAAGCGAAGCGGTGGCATGCGGCCATCGATCCTGATGCCGCCGCATATCTTGTATCCGCGTGCGGGAACGATCTCTGGCGGCTTTCAAATGAGGTAGCCAAGCTCGCAAGCTATGGCAAGCGCATCACCAAGCGGAACGCCCAGTTGCTTGTGCGCTATGACGCGCACGCGCAGATATTCGACGCCGTCTCCGCGCTCGCGGAGAAAAGAACAGCGCTCGCGATGCGGCAGTTTTACGCGCTTCTTTCCGAAGAGGAATGGGCCGGCATGCTGGGGCTCATCATATTTCAATTCCGCAATATTCTCAGGGTGCGCATCCTGCTTGATGAAGAGGCGTCTCCGGCAGAAATAAAATCATCGCTCAAGCTCCACCCGTTCGTGCTCCAAAAGACGGCGGCGTATGCCCGACTTTATACCGGCGCCGGACTTAAAGCGTTGTACGGGTTGCTTTGTGATATGGATGTCGCGTTAAAAACAAGCAAGGCGTCTTTCGAGCCTTGCTTGGAACAGTTTGCGTTGCGAGTTTCCGGAGTGCTCGCGAAGTAGTGTGACTATTTTTTTACAACGAGTTTATTGAGTGACGTTGCGGATCTCGATTTTCTGCGCGCGACGGTATTTTTCTTCAAAATATTCTTTTTCACCGCCTGGTCGAGCGCCCGATAGAGTTTCGGCAGGAGCTTTTTCGCTTCCGCGATCTTTTTTTCGAGCGAGAGTTTTGCAAGCTGTTTGGCAAGGAGGCGGATCTTATTCATGTGCCGGACATTGTCCGTTTTTTTCCGTTTGCTTTGGCGAAGCGCCTTTTTTGCTGATGTGGTGATGGGCATGCTCTTGGTAACTTGATATAAATTTAATAACCAGTGTATCCTATCATATCGAGGCGTATCGCGCAAGAGCACCGGTCATTTTATCAAAATGACGGCAAGAGAGTCCTGATAGATGGCGCGCCAGCCATGGCGCGCCAGCCCTTCTTGTACGTCCGGCGCCGCCTCGCCGCCCAGCCATGCGTTGAATTTTTTCAAGCGAGGGCTTTGTCGCATCCTTTCCTGGACAGGCGCGGGGATATGCGTTCTCCAAAAATCGTTTTCTTTCTGCCACCGGGTATTTTTGAGGATGAGCATGGTAACGCCGTATTTCTCAAGGAGCTGTTCCTGCGCCTGTTCGCTTTTAAAAAAGCTCATGTATTCCGCCAAGATCGGCCGCCCCTCTTTGGTGACCCAATACGGCATGCGGCCGTCGATGAATATTTTTATATCAGGAACTCGCCATATAAAATAACCTCCCCAGCCATATTCGTTGAAAACAACCTGGCGCAAAAGTTCATCTTTGGTGAAACGGCTCTCTAAAAATACCGCTGCTTGCTCCGGTTGCGGCATGCCGTGATACGTTACCACCTTGTATCCGAAGCAGCCCGAAAGGAGAAGGAACGCGCCCACGGCGAAAGCGTGCAGGGCGCCGACCGTTCTTGGGGAAAACGGCTTTTGCCCGCTTGCTTTCACGATGTCGTTTTTCAGGTAGCCGACTCCCAAAGAAAGGAACGGTTGGGCGGCGATGATGAAAAAGAGCCAGTGGCGCAACGATGTCCCCGCCATCGCCAAAAATAAAAGCGCCATCGCCAGGACGGACGGCGGATAGCGCTTGAAAAAGCGGAACGTAAAGATAAGGGCGATGCCGGTCAGCAGGATGATGGATGGGTCAAAGTAGCTGTACAATGGCTGGAATTCCGCGATGTATTTCATGTTTTCCTCCGAAAGCACCGTTTGAAAGATCATCGCATGCAGTTTCCAGCCGTAGGCGTTCAGAAATGTTCCGGCGAGACTCGCGGTAAATATGGCTGCCGGAAAAACAGACGCGCGCAGGTTTAATTTCTTGTCTTCGAGCCACCGCGCGGCGGCATGTGCGCCCGCATACGCTCCGAATAAGAACAGGCCGGCGAAAAAACCCGCGTGAAGATTCGCCCACAAGAGAAAAACCGCCGGGAGCGCCCAGAGATATTTTTTTTGCCGGCCTTCTTCGAAATAGCGGCGCAACAGCTCGAAGAGGAAGAAAAAAAACGCGAACGATACGATTTGCGGCCTGACGCCGAGAAAGGGAGTGATCGAGGCCGCGCCAAGGAGCGCGAGCCACAGCATGCCGAAATTTTGCGCGCGGACGATCCAGACGAAAAACGGGAGAAATGCAAGTAGGGAAGACAACACCGTCGCAAGCCACCACAGGTTATGGGCCGACAGCCACCACAACGCGGCATCGATAAGCCATTCATGATTCACCCATCGGGTGCCGGGCATGGTGTGGCTGTAGCGGTCGGGGGAAGGGAGGGATCCGGTTTGGGCGACTTCCTGCCCGACTTTCAAATGCCAACCCATGTCGGGGTCGGCGTTTTTGGCGTTGATGACGAGAAAACCAAAGAGGATGGCAGCGGCGAGGATGATTTTTACGGCAAGCACAAGCGTCGTTCTTTGCATAAGGGGGATAGTAGCCCCATTGTATCCGAAAAGCAAAAAATTTTGAAGTGGCGAAGGCTCTTTCACAATTTCCATTTTTTGGCTATACTGTCCGTATGGCGACCCCGCACACTTTCCGAATGGGCGCATATGTTCCCGAAAGAATTGCCCACGGCATCGCCTGCGGCTCACGTTTGTGAAACCAATGATTTCATGAAAGAATGTAAGCGGGGTGCTCATACTTGTAGTGAAATTTCCTTCGCTACGAGATGAGCTCGTAAATTTCAACAAGTATGGCAAAGTATATCTTCATCACGGGCGGGGTATGTTCGGGCCTTGGGAAAGGCATCACGGGAGCGTCCATCGGGATGCTCCTTAAAGCATCCGGATACAAAGTGGTCATCCAAAAGCTCGACCCGTATCTGAACGTAGACCCGGGAACGATGAACCCCTATCAGCACGGCGAGGTGTTTGTCACGTACGACGGCGCCGAGACCGATCTCGATCTAGGGCACTATGAGCGGTTCATCGACGAGGAGTTTCCCGCGCTTTCAAGCACATCCACGGGGCAGATCTACAAGACGGTTCTGGACAAGGAACGCGAGGGGGCATATCTGGGCAAGACCATTCAGATCATTCCGCACATCACCAACGCGATCAAAGATTCCATCCGTGCCTGCGCGAAGCAGTCGGGCGCGGACATCATGCTTGTGGAAATAGGCGGCACGGTCGGAGATATCGAAGCGGAGCCGTACCTGGAGGCGGCACGCCAGCTCCACAATGAAGAAGGGCACCATAATGTTATGTTCATCCACCTCGTGCTTCTGCCGTATCTGAAAAGCTCGGGCGAGGTGAAAACCAAGCCGGCGCAGGCGTCCGTGCGCGAACTGCGGCGCATCGGCATCAACGCCGACATCATCATGTGCCGCTACGACGATGTCATCGAACAGGAACATCTTGAGAAAATAGCGCTTTTTTGCGACGTGGCGCAAGACGCGGTGATCCCCGCGCCCACGGTCGACTCCATCTACCAGGTGCCGCTGAACTTCAACGCGCACCACATCACGAAGCTCATCGCGCGGCATTTGAACATGGACCATCGTGAGCCGGACGTCGCCGCGTGGCAGGCGTTCGTCGAGAAGATCCATTCCGATCTGCCGAAAGTCAGTATCGCCCTGGTGGGAAAGTACAACGGGCTTAAAGATTCCTACTTGAGCGTCATGGAGGCGGTGAAGGCCGCGGGATATTTCAATGATGTCAGGGCGCATCTTATCTGGATCGATTCAGAAAAGATAGAGCAAGAAGACCCGGCGACGGGGAAGGAGTGGAGCGAGCTGAAGAAAGCCAAGGGTATCGTGGTGATGGGCGGGTTCGGCAAGCGCGGCGTGGAAGGGAAGATCACCGTCGCAAAATATGCACGCGAAAACAATATTCCGTATCTGGGGCTGTGCCTGGGCATGCAGATAGCGGCGATCGAATTCGCACGGAATGTTTTGGGGCTTGCCGATGCCAATTCCGCCGAATTTGACGAAGCGACGAAAAACCCCGTTATCTATCTTATGGAGGAGCAGAAAACCATTCACAAAAAAGGCGGCACGATGCGGCTGGGCAATTACGCCTGTGCGCTCGACAAAAATTCAAAAAGTTTCGCCGCTTACGGCACGAGAGATATTCTTGAACGGCATCGCCATCGCTACGAATTCAACAATGCGTATAAGGAACAATTTGCTCAAAAAGGCATGGCGGTTGCCGGCGTGAACCCCGAAAGCGGCCTGTGCGAGATTTTAGAGAACACCAACCATCCGTGGTTCGTGGGCGTGCAGTTCCACCCGGAATTCCTTTCGCGCCCTCTGCGCCCGCACCCGCTCTTTCGGGAGTTTATTAAAGCGGCGATGGGGTAGTTAAAGAGCAAACACAATGAGCCATCATCTTCGAGATGGAAGATTTTTTTAACGGTGGATGTGGATAATGATATTGATTTTAATAAAGAATCATGTTATTTTTAAATAAGTCCTTTTATATAAAGTTTGGGGAATAGGGGCTGAAATAATGGGGGGGCGCTATGAAGGAAGAAAAGATAATAGTAAGCCGGGAAATCGCTCAGCACGGGAAGGATCGGATGTTCCAGCGTCAGGCGGAACAAATTTCCGGTCGGTCGGCTACCATCATAGAAAGGATGGACACTCCCGACAGGGTGACCGGTGAGAATGTGACCATTCTCAAAGTGAGAATGGATGACGATGGAAGCATCCATACCATCCACTCTCGTTTCGCCCAGTACAATGCTGCAGGACCAAAGCAACCGGTGTAAACAACAATTTTAACAGCTCCATTCCCCAATAAATTTATCGGCTCCGCATTCTCTTTCTCTCGGCGCTCCCCCCAGAGTCTGTCCTTCGAGAGAGAATCGCGGAGCTTTTTTTATGCAAACTTCTTCAGTTTCTGAATAAGACGCTTCAGCCGTTCCGCTTCCGCAAAATCAAGCGCGCGCGCCGCTTGCTTCATTTCTTTCGTATAGTCGGCAATCAGTTTTTTTACGTTCTTTGTTTCCGCCAAAAGGCCCATTGGAACGTCCTCGAATGCGTCCGCTTCCCCGGGTTTTTTTGTTTTCTCCCGTTCTTTGATCGTTTTTTGTACCTGTTGCGGCGTGATGCCGTGCTTTTTGTTGTACGCTTCCTGAATGGTACGGCGCCTGCCGGTTTCTTCCATCGCTCCTTGCATGGATTTTGTTATGACGTCCGCGTACATGATAACCTCACCGTTCACGTGCCGTGCCGCGCGCCCCATGGTCTGGATGAGCGTGGTCTTGTTGCGCAAAAATCCCTCCTTATCCGCGTCCATGATGACGACCAGCGACACTTCGGGCAAGTCGAGCCCCTCGCGCAGGAGATTGACCCCGACGATAACGTCGTACGTGCCGAGGCGCAAGCCGTGGAGCGTGTCGGTGCGGTCAAGCGTTTTCACTTCCGAATGCAGATAGTGCGCTTTCACGTTCTCTTCTTTTAAGAAATTGCTCAAGTCTTCCGCCATGCGTTTGGTCAGCACCGTTACGAGCACGCGCTGTTTTTTAGCGACTCGCTTTTTGATTTCGGCGATCACGTCCTTGATCTGCCCCGCCGTTTTTCGCACGGAAATCTTTGGATCTGTCAGGCCGGTGGGGCGCACGATCTGCTCGGCGATGTGCGGGCGGGATTTTGCGAGTTCGTACTCCGCGGGCGTTGCGGACATGAAAATGACGCGCCGCGCTTTCATTTCGTATTCGGCGAAGGTGAGCGGGCGGTTGTCGAACGCGGACGGCAGGCGGAAACCGTAACCCACCAGCGTTTCCTTTCGCGCGCGGTCGCCGTGATACATGCCTCTTATCTGGGGAATAGTCATGTGCGATTCGTCCGCCACGATCAAAAAGTTTTCTCCATAGGCATGCCTGAAGTAGTCAATGAGGGTGGAAGGCGGCGAGCCGGGCTCGCGGAATTCGATGTGGCGCGAATAATTCTCGATGCCGTGGCAGTAGCCGACGCCGGCAAGCATTTCCATGTCGTAATTAGTGCGCTGCTGGAGCCGCTGGGCTTCCACCAGTTTGTTCGCCTTCGTAAGCTCAACCAGCCGCTCATGCAGTTCGTTTTTGATGTTGGCGATGGCGAGCGGAACCGTTTTTTGCTCGGCGAGCCAGTATTTCGCGGGGAATATGCGCACCGATTGCGCAGGGACAAAGCGCGGGCTGGCGGACGACTCCGCGACGGCCAGCTCTTCGATCGTGTTCTTTTTGCCGAAGGTAACGCGGATGGTCTCGTTGCCGGTTGAAGGATAGATCTCCACGAGCTCGCCTTTGGATTTGAAAATGCCCGGCATTTTTTCCACGTTGTTGCGCTGGTATTGGAGCAGGACCAGGTGTTTCGCGAGCTCTTTGCGCGGCATCGTCTGCCCTTGTGAGATCGTCATGCTCATATTTTCGTAGTTTGCCGGCGAGCCGATGTTGTAGATGCACGAAACCGAGGCGACCACGATGCAGTCTTTGCGCGTCAGGATCGCCTGCGTCGCTTCGTGGCGCAGGCGGTCCAGTTCTTCGTTGATCTTCACGTCCTTGTCGATGTATGTGTCGGTCTGAGGGATATACGCCTCGGGCTGGTAGTAGTCGTAATAGGAGACAAAATAGTGTACGGAGTTTTCCGGGAAGAATTCCTTAAACTCTTGGTATAATTGATACGCGAGCGTCTTGTTGTGCGAGATGACGAGCGTCGGGAGTCCTGTGCGCGCAATGACATTGGCGGCGGTGAAAGTCTTGCCCGAGCCGGTAACGCCCACGAGCGTCTGAAAAGGCACGCCGTCAGCAATGCCATCGGTAAGCGTGTCAATTGCCTTGGGCTGGTCGCCCGCCGACAAAAAAAGAGATTTGAGGGTAAAGAGAGGCATGGTTTTGTTGTGTTGCGTGTTCATACTATACCTGAATAAAAAAGAAATCAAAATCTTACCAGTATGGTCAGAGACAGCCTGATTTGGTATAATGGGAGTATTAGCAATTAACATAACTTATAGTACTATGGCAAAAGGAAACAATGCGCAGAGGAAGAATGTGAAGAAGCCGAAAAAATCAAAGAAGAAGTAGCTTTCTTGAAAATCCACTCCTTTACCGGGGTGGATTTTTAGATTGAGTAAGCATAGAATGGCTTTACACAGTACATCCAACAAGCAAACATAATGCCCTCTTTTTTGTCTAGGGCGGCATAGGGAACTCTACTTTCCGTTTCCCTGCGAAACATCATCCGCGGAACCAGCCGTCCGCTCGTTCCAGCG
>MEYP01000023.1:0-3462 GCA_001775835.1 Candidatus Azambacteria bacterium RIFCSPHIGHO2_02_FULL_52_12
GCTTCGTTCCTTGCGGGCACGATTATGGAAAGCGACGGATTCGCTGCGGAGCCCTTAGGAAGAGGCCGGGCGACTACGTAGTGGATAAGACAGAGCGAAGAAAACGGCCAGAGGTTCGCGACAATGACATTGAGAAACGATGAGAGGAGCGGAACGTATTTCGGAAAAAGCATCTTGTTGCCGGAGCGTATGACGTCAAAGCCGGCAAGATGGAGGAAGGTCCGGAGATCGTGCGGCGAAAGCCAGTTCTGTTCCACCGAAGGCGCTCGAAGGCGGAGGAGCGAGGCGAGTCGGAGGATCGGCTCCCAGAGCGCGTTGTAGTGCGTGATGACGATACGGCCGTCGGGGGCAAGGCATTGCTCTGCTTTCTTCAAGAAATCCTCTATATCGTAGACGTAGCCCAGAAGATCCGAGATGACGATATACTCATAGGATCCTTCCTTCCCCGCTGTATCGATAGCGGCATCGTCTGCCACAAACGTACGCGCGTCCTTCGGCACCAGAAATCCGACGAGCCGGTCCACGTATTCATGATAGAAACGGTTTTTAGCGCGCCAATAGGAACGGCGCGCTTTGTAGTCCTCCCACTCCCGCTTTAGGGTGTCGCTTGGCATGCGCCGTAGACGATTCCTTCGATAGCTTTCGAACGAGTCGCAAAAAGGATGGTACACCCTTCGAAGTATTCGGTATAGAAGCCCTCGTAGAGAGGCGGAATACCGATAACAAGAAAAACGCCTCCTTCTTCGGCGTGCCGCGTGAAGCGTTCCCGGTGTTCCGCTTCAAACTGCGGAGCCGCATAGAAACGACCGGCATACTTCCCCGCCGCGGAAAGCTCATACGCGCCGATGTCGTTGTAGGTAATGACTTTCGACGCTTGTTCCAGAGAAGACAGCGACGCACTGAGCACTTCGGAAACGCTCCCGTGTATCTTCCCGAAAGAGAATTCCTCTATGAAGACTGCGTTATAGGAAAGACCGGCGAGCACGATAAGAACGGCCGCTCCTTTCTGGAAGCGCGGGATGATACGAGCGACAACAGCAGCAAGAAACGAAAGAGCGAATACGGCGAATATGAAGAGCAGTGAGACGTAGAAGCCGGCGGGACCGGAGCCGCCGTTGAACGGCGTGAGGATATTCAAGCGACCCTGCATGATGGACGAGAACCATGCCGTTTTGGGGTAGAGTGCGGAAACCTCGTGCGGAAGAAAATTGAGGAACAGGAGAAAGGCCGAGTAGCCGATGCCGAACACGAGAGAGCGGGCGAGACCGAGAGATGGCGCGTCACGAAACATCCGTATGAGCGCGGCTCCCGAAAGGACGGCAAGCGGAACGACTGAGAACATGAGGTACTTGTCCAAGGCGCCCCTCGAAAAATCAAACAGGACGAAATAGAAGACGCAGGCGAGAAGCATGTAGATGATGAATATGCGGGCGCGTACTGCTATGTCCCGAGAGAGAAGAAGGAGTGGAGCAAGAAGGAGCGGCGAGAGGTAGTACAGCGCCTTGATCGCTTGCACGAGGACCTGCAGCCAGTTCCTGCCCGAACCTTCCGCGTAGGAGTCGGCATGGGTGAGCATGCCCGCAAGATCAAACGCCGGGTTCAGAACGCCCGCGAGAAAGAACGCACCGATGGTCAAAAGCGCGAAACCCGCCACAGACAAGAGAGCGAGCATGACGCGGCGCGGCGTAAGAAGGGCGCAGTATTCGATGAGCGCGTCAAACATGAGTGCGCCAAGCACCAGGATGAACGACAGTTTCACCAGAAAGCCAAAGAGGAGGGCGACGATGAGAAACAGGGCCCAAAGCCACTGACGGTCAGAAGCGGCGCGTAAGCGGTCATAGCCGTAGACCGCCGCGAGGAAGGCGAACGGCAAGACGGCGCCGTCCATGTCCACCATGAGCGAGGACCATACGCCGTAGAACGACACGGCAAAAAGCGCGACGCTTATGTATGCGGTGCGTTCGTCAAAACGCCTCCGCACGACAAGAAACAGGAGAAGGGCGGAAAGCGCTCCGGAAATAAGCGGGAGGACGCGCATGTGTTCACCGCCAAAGACAATGGCGTCGGCGCGCAGAAGTGCTGCGACCAAGGGCGGGTGAAGGAGAAAGGCGCTCGCGGAAGCGAGCGATTTCTCGGAAGCGACGACTGATTTGAATTCGTCCTGCTGATACGGAGCATCAAGACCGGGAATCCGTAGCGCAAAAAATACCACCGCAAGAAGAACGAGTGCAAGGGTTCGGGAACTCATAGCCGCGGCGCGCGAAAAATGACGTACCGATAGATCAGGAAATTTTCTATCGCAATGAAGACGCTGACGATTATCTGGGCGAGAAGGTAGTGGAAGAGAGCGTATTCGACCAGCACATACAGAAAGAGGGTGTTAAGGCCGAGATTACCTGCTGCGACCAGAAGAAAGATACCCGCTTGAACATGCATCCCTTCGCGGGACGAATCCCCAAAGGTCCAGAATTTCTGGAGCGTGAAGCTCACGAAAAAAGCCGTGACGAACGAGATGATGGCGGACAGGAGATACCAGACGAGGAACCAATCCGTAAGGACGTAGAGGAGCCCGAGATTGACGAGAGTGGCAAGCCCCCCGGCAACCATAAAGCGCCCGATACGCGCGTGAGCGGGGTATCGGTTCGTGAGCGTCTCATAGGCGCCCTTCATTCGTTCGATCATGAGCGTGAAAACCTAGTATAGCGCCGAGAGCCCGCGCCTTAGTATTCAACCGTGTGGCGCGAGGTGATGAATTCAAAACGCGAGACGCCGGGGAACCTGGTAAGCTTTTCCGAAAGAGCATTGAGACCGGATTGTTCTTTGAAGTGGATGGAAAACGCATAGTGTCCTCCCTGCCCCTCTTTGTGCTTGGCGTGTAGAACTTCAACCGTTCCGTAGGAGGCGAGGACCGTCTCAAGAGCGTTCATCGAGAAGCCCGCTCCCGCTTCAAGGGTGAGCACGTATCCCGCGATGCTTTCTTTTGTAATAAGCCCGAAACCGTAGCGCGCAAGTGCGAGTATCATCGCCGAAATAAGGACGGTCGCGATAAGCGCGACGGAATAGTTGTTCGTACCGACCGCGACCCCAACCGCAAGCGCGAAGAATATGAACGCGACATCGCGCGTTTCCTTCACGATAGTGCGGAAACGGATCAGGGAGAACGCGCCAAGAAGCGCGAAGGCGCCGATGAGATTGTTCTGTACCACCATCATGATGACCGTCCCGAGGACGCCGATGATGACCATCGTGAAGAGGAAGGATTGGGAGTGCGAAAGCCCGCGGTGTGTCTTCTTGTACACCCACACGACCGCAAGCTGAAGGACGAACGAATAGAGGAGGTTGAAGATAATCACTGCCGCGCTGAACTCGGTGCCGGTGAAGTTGTAGAAGTTGAACAGTGATGTATCCATAGAATAAGAGAGTATCAGCGATTAGAGCATGTCTGAAAACCTACTCCACAGG
>MEYP01000023.1:3490-6828 GCA_001775835.1 Candidatus Azambacteria bacterium RIFCSPHIGHO2_02_FULL_52_12
CTGCTCCGTTTGAGGTTTTCAGACATGTTCTAGCGCGGCAGGGGGTTGTAGCGGTAGAGGGCATCGACCGCATGAGCATACTTCGAATACGCCACGCGTTCAAGGCCGAATTTCTCCACCATGACAAGGAACCACCAGGGAAGGCGCTTCGCGAATTTCACTTCCATAACCGTCATGGGGCCGGAAACCGGCGTTGCATCGTACCAGAGGTCGTCGCCCGTAAGTGAGGCGTCAGGACGTATGGCTTCGATATGCTTATCAAACGTGAGCCGGACACGGCCGTAAAACCATGCGTCAAATGCCTCGCGCTCGTAACGGACGATGACCGTGGGAACCCTTCCCTCGCGAAACAGATAGTAGTCGAACAGCGGAAATAACCCCCTGAAGTTCCCTTCCACGATGTGTTCCCACTCCTTCTTTGAGATGACCGCGCGGTCTTTTGAAATGAACATATCGTGTTTGTTCTTTATCTCAAAGTACAGGTCGAGCAGGTCGTGATGAAGGGCGCTCGCGTACGCGCGTATACGGACTTTTTTGCGCACCAGAAACCCTCCAGCTTTATCGTAATAATCATCAAGTCCGACCGAGTCGAAGTAGAGGCTCGTTACCGTGTAGGGATTCACGGGCGTGTTCCTATCGTGTTCAAGGCCGACGGACTCAATGAAATCCCGCACCCTGATGACCGTGACCGGATCAAGCACGTACTTGAACTCAAAACGCGCTATTTGTTCTTTTTGGTTACTCATTGCGGTAGTCCACCGTTGATAGCGCGTCCGTTTTTACTTCCGTTTCGTTGTCAGTGAATACATTCTCTCCGATGACGGCGTGGCTACCCCCAAAAGTGTCTTTTTTGCGGTAGAGTGATATGGCAACATCATTCTCTGAAAAAGTATTCCCGGCAATGACGGCATTCGATAAGTCCTTCACAGCGATGCCTATACCGCACCCGATAAACGTATTGCCCATTATTTTCGGATGCGAGGCTTCGCCCACGCTTATTCCCTTGTCGTTACACCCCATGACCGTATTGCCGGTAACCTCGAGATCGGCGAAAGAAAGATCGATGGCATCCCCATTGCCGTCGGTGCCGATATTCGTGAAGGTGTTTCGCGCAATGAGAGAACCCGCCTGCGGGTAGTCGACATCCAACGCGTCGGAAAACGAGTTCCGGAACTCGGAATCGACGACGCGCGCCACGCCTCCTTTCGTGTTCACGAGGTCGTCGTCCCCCGATTCGGAAAATACGCTGTGATCGATGAGTGTGCCGCCGTTACCATGGAATGCCATCATGCCGGTTACGAGAATGCCGTTCGTGATGGTTCCCGACCCGCCTTCGGCATGCACGAAAGACAGAACGCTCGGCTCCTCGGCACCGATAGCGGCAATGGTTCCCCATGGCTTGCTCGGATTCAGGCGGCGGATGGTTATCGGAGCGAATGCCGTGCCCTTGGCGTATAGAGCGCCATGCGCGATAAGGGAGATGTCGCTATCAAGCCAGAGAGTGGTCCCGGGAGCGATGGAAAGAGAGATGCCCGAAGGAATGATGATATCGGAAAGAAAAACGTGCGACCCGGCAATGCCGATCGTGTCCGCATCTATGCGGTAGAACTGGGGGTGGGCGTAGAGGAATGCGTCGAGAGGAAGCGCGAGATCGGAGAAATCTCCGAACGTACCGGAAAACGCCGGTGCTCCCTGTGGCGGCGTATACGGCGGATAGGCATACGAAGGATCGAGAACCCGATCTGCCTCTTCAAACGCCTTGGCAACCCACGCGCGGTTACGCGCGACAACGGAAAGATATTGAAAATTGTTATGGAATTTTGAATTATCCTTAAGAAAGTCGGTCTTCGTCCCTTCCGCGAGAGCGTCGTAGAAGGCAAGGTCGTCTGTCAAGTTCGCCGGATCCTCGATGTACTCGCGCAGACGCCGGTCGCGCTCCGCCCTGAATTCGGGGATATTCATCGCCCGGCGTATGAGAAGCGACGCGGTGTCGTCAAAGGGAACGCGCGAGACATCGGCTACTTCCGTGTCCCATGGCACCAGCTCGAACTTCCCTGTCGCGCCGTCGAAATACAAGACGGGATTCGTGTCTTCGCTTTGGTGCGTACTGCCTGAAAGTATGGTCAGGATGTTCCATCCGTACAGCTTGTCCATATCAAAAATCTCGGGAAGGAGCTTCTTAAAGGTCGCCTCGTCCGCCTTGTCGCGAAGTTCAAGGAGGGTCGCGAGTTCCTCTTTCTTCACGTCGCCTTCTTTATCGAACATATTGACGTAGTCGGCGAGCGAATGAGCGCGATTCAGGTCTCCGTCGGCAAGGCCGAATATCTTCGTTTCCGGAAGGCCTTTCTTCGCGAGGAATTCCGGCGACCAGTGCTCGAACATGAGATAGACGCCGGTGTCCGCACCGTTGATGACGAGACGCACGAACTTCATATCAAGATTCGTGAGCCCGAGCTTTTTCGCCCGGTATGCATTCAGGGGCTCGATGTAATAGAAGCGGTCATAGGGGGTCACAAAACTCACCAACCGCTGTCCCTCCAAGAAATTGCCGTCGGGGAATTGCACCCGATAGGATTTCTGGAGTGCATTCCAGTGATTCGCGTTCTCGCCGCGGTATTTGATGTCCACGCGAGCCTGGTATCCGCTCTCTGGATCCTCAAATTCCGCTTTCACGAACAGCTTGTTCTCTTCGGCGAGTTTCCCCGATAACGGGACGCCCGCGGGCAGAACCGCGTTCATGCGAATGATATTGTCTATCGGGATGCTGATGCGATAGGTGGGGATAGAGCTTTCCGCGAAGAGGTACGGGAGAAAAAAGATATCGGGAAGCTTCTTGAAAGAATTGTATGTGTGCTTGAAGTGCTCCATGAGAGGATTGGCAAGAAGGGCTTGCCGCGCTCCTTCGTTCGTTTTGACCGTTATGAGAAGCGCCAGCGCGATACAAGTGGCAATTCCAAAAAGCGCCACAATGGCATAGAGGGGACGTCGAGATACGGACTGCTTCATGCGATAGGTGATGCCGGTGACTCGGTAAGAATACATGAAAGGCGTTCACCGAGCTTCCCGAGACTATGGCGCGAAACGATATCGGAGAGATCGTCCGGCTGGGATGCTTTCATGAGACGTCCGAGTCCTGATGCGATATTTGAAGCGTCAGAGGCAGTATAGGCACTTTCGCCAGCTTCTTCGCGGAAATCCTGGCTGGTTGAGAGGACGCGGCAACCGCAGGCGGCCGCTTCGAGCAGGGTCTTGTCGAACATCCCCGCCGGAGAGCAATTGACGAATATCTCGTGCGCACCGTATATGCGAGGCGTCTCCCGGTTCGGAATGCCGGAATG
>MEYP01000024.1:0-7530 GCA_001775835.1 Candidatus Azambacteria bacterium RIFCSPHIGHO2_02_FULL_52_12
TGTTCTTTGACGTGACCACGTTGAAGTTTCCGTCGTGGGCCGTGTTGAAATAGTCGCGCGAGCCGACCATGGCGAGCAGCTGTCCCGTTTTAGGATCGATTGAAACCAGGGCGGCGTTTTTCGCCTTGTATTTTTTTTCATTCTCCGCCCCGATCTTTGTGATCGTCTCCTCCGCGGCCTTTTGCAGATTATAATCCAGCGTCGTGTACACTTTCAGCCCGGAGTTTTCCACGGCGTCAACCCCGTATTTTTCCTCCAGATAATTTTTCACAAACATCACGAAGTGGGGCGCCTTGATGCTTTCGCGCTGCTGTGCGAACACCAAGGGCTCCTCCTTGGCGTTTTTGAGCGCCTCCGGCGTGACAAAACCGATGGCAGCCATTTTTTCCAAGACGCCGTCTTTGCGCGCCAGCAGAGCGTCTTTGTTCGGGCCGTAAGGAGAATAGAAGCTCGGGGCTTTGGGCAGCGCGGCAAGCGTTGCCGACTCCGCAAGAGTAAGCCCTGACGCGCTCTTTCCGAAGAACGTCTGCGCGGCGGCCTCAACGCCGTACGCATTCGACCCGTAGGGGATCTGATTCAGGTAGAATGAGAAAATCTCCTCTTTGGTGAATCTTTTTTCAAGCTTGACGGACAAGATGGCCTCCCTTATTTTTCGCAGCGGCGTCTTCTCCGGGGAAAGAAAAACCTTTTTTACCAGCTGCTGGGTTATGGTCGATCCCCCTTGAGACATTTCCCAGCGGGAAACATCTATGAAAAAAGCGCGCAGGATCGATTTAAAATCGATGCCGCTGTGCTCGTAAAAATCAAAATCCTCCGCGACGATGGTCGCGTCTTTTACGCGCTGGTTTATTTGGGCAAAAGGAACCACCGTTCTCTTCTCTTCCCCGTGGACCTCGTACAAAAGGACCTTCCCCGTCCGGTCGTATATTTTCGTTGATTCGAATATTTTCCGCTGGCCGATGGTGAGCGGATCGGGCAGGCCCCGGGCGATGACCGCAACCCCAAAAGCCCCCGCCACGGCAACGACGGCCGCAAAAACAAAAAAACCGAGCGCCGCTTTTTTGAATCGTCCCCTTTTTCTCCCCGAATACTTGTAGTTCTTCTTCTGTGGCATAGAGGTGAACCCCACACTAATTAAGAATTGTGCCCCCGGCACCTAACGACACGCGGGCAATAAGAGCGATTGAGCTTGAAGAATATCGCGCACAACAACAATCTTTAAGATAATCATTCTTGATTAGTGTGGGGTGAATACAAAAAATATTGTAACACAAATTTTTTAAAAATCAAGATTTGACAGCTTCAGAAAACTTGCTACAATACATGCAAAATAGATAACCATTAAAGTTTTTGCCTTGTGTTTTCACGAACAGCAAGCTTTTAAAAAAATATGGAGAAAGATATTTTTCAAGAGGAGGGCGTCGGGCAGGAAGAAGGCATCGAAGAAACAAAAATCGACGAGTGGGACGACACCGAGGAAGACAACCTTGATTTTATCACCGAATACAAAGACGACACCGAGGAAGACGAGGTCCGTTAGCGCAAAGCGTCAAGCATTGCATAGCTCTGCGCGGCGCACCACGCAGCCGCTAAGGCATCAGCCGCATCATCTTGTTTGAGCGGCTTTTTTAATTGGAAGATCCGTTCAAGCATGCGCTGCACCTGTTTTTTTTCCGCTCTGCCGTAGCCGGTGACGGCCTGCTTGATTTGGAGCGGGGTAAACTCCAGAACGCGGATGTTTTTCCTGACGCACAAAGCCATAATGGCTCCCCGCGCCTGCGCGACCCGTATCACGGTTTTCGCGTTTTTAAAAAAGAAAAGCTCTTCAATGCCCACGATGTCCGGTTTGTGGCGCGCTAAAACGGCCTCAAGCTGGGTTTCAAGGGAGGCAAGCTTCTCGGGGGCGTTCCCCGGACCTGTTTTCAGGCATCCGTGGTCGACGAGCGAAAGACCGGCACTGTTTTTTGAAAGCACGCCGAACCCGATCAGCGTATCTCCCGGATCGATGCCCATAATGATCATGATACGAAAGCTATGTTATCGTATATTTCCTGCACGTCTTCATTGTCATCAAGCTCCTCATAAAGATCTTCGATCTTTTTTTTCAGGGCGGCGTCCGCAACCGGCACCGAGGTTTTTGCGCGGTACTCCAGCCCGGCGCTTTCCACGCGCGCATTTTTATCATCAAGAAATTTTTTCACCCGGGAGAGATCATCCGGCCGGGTAAGCATCACCGCCTTGCCGTCTTCTTCCAGGATGTCGTGCGCGCCCGCTTCGAGAGCAAGCTCTTCGGCCGACGGAAAGGACGTGCCGTCAAGCGGCAGGATCAGCGACCCATACCGTTCAAACATCCACATGACCGAGCCCGGGGAAGCGAGGCTCCCCCCATGGGAAGACAGCGTGTGTCTGATCTCCTGCGCCGCGCGGTTGCGCGAATCGGTGATGACGTCGATGATGAACGCGGTCCCTCCCGGTCCGTAGCCCTCGAACTGGATCGTTTCCAGCTGTTCCTTGCCGCCCTCCGAATATTTCGCGATGATCTTCTGGATGTTGTCGCCCGGCATGTTCGCTTCTCGGGCTTTTTCGATGGCAAGGCGCAGGGCGTTGTTCTGTTCCGCTTTGGGGCCGCCCTCGCGCACCGCGACGCTCAGCATGCGCGAAATCCGCGAAAACACCTTTGATTTTTTCGCGTCGGTGAGCGCTTTTTTGTGCTTGATGGTTTTCCACTTTGAATGTCCTGACATAAGGGGCAGCTTTTAGGGTTTAGCTTCATTAGCTTTTAGGAAATCCTCTGCTTCTGACTTTGTATTTTTTATACTCTAAAAGCTAAATCAGCGTTCCCTGATTTTCTTTCGCTTGGAATTTCTTTTTCAAATGGTGATACGCCGCTTCCGTCGCGATCCTTCCTTTCAGGCTCCGGGTCAGAAAGCCGATCTGCAGCAGATACGGCTCATAGAGGTCTTCGATCGTCTCAAGCTCCTCGCTCGTTGACGCCGCAATCGTCTTGAGCCCCACCGGCCCGCCGTTGTATTGCGTGATGATGGTCTCCAATATCTTAACATCGGTGGATTCAAGCCCGAGGTGGTCGATGTCCATGACCGCGAGCGCCTCTTTGGCGAGGGCTCCGGTGATCGTATTTCCGTTTTTGACCTGCGCGTAGTCCCGCACGCGCTTCAAGATGCGGTTGGCGACGCGGGGGGTGAAGCGGGACGCCCGGGCGATCACGTCTACCGCGTCATCCGCGATGGTTGCCCCCAGAAGCCGCGCCGAACGCGTGATGATGGCGCCGATCTCTTCGTGGGTGTAGAACTCAAGACGATGCGTTACCCCGAACCGCGAACGGAAAGGAGAAGAGAGCGAGCCGGCTTTCGTGGTGGCGGCGATGAGCGTGAAGCGGGGGAGCTGCAGCTGGAGCGTGCGCGCCGACGGGCCTTTGCCTAAGATGATATCAAGCACGTTGTTTTCCATCGCCGGGTACAGCATCTCCGCGATGGTCTTGTTCAGCCGGTGCGCCTCGTCGATGAACAGAATGTCGCGCTCCTGCATGTTGGTGAGGATGGCGGCCAGGTCGCCGGCCTTTTCGATGGCGGGTCCCGAGGTAATCTTGATGGAAGACCCCATTTCTTTGGCGACGAGGTTCGCGAGCGTGGTCTTGCCCAGCCCGGCGGGCCCGTACAGCAAAACATGCTCAATGGGCTCGTCGCGCTGCTTTGCCGCCTCGATGAAGATGCGCAGGTTGTTCTTTATCTTTTCCTGGCCGATGTACTCGTCCCACGCGCTGGGGCGCAGGGCAAGGTCCAGCGTCGGGTCGTCTTTTTTAACGGGATCACTCGCCCCGTTAGAAGCCGCGGACGCTTTTTTTTGAGAAGCAGATGACAGCATAATAAATTGAAAATAGATTTACCCTGTTAGAAATCTTACAAGCGAAATTGTTATTATTACTGTTGTTTATGCCCTAATAATGGAGATGCTATAACTAAACAGTGTAAGATTTCTAACAGGGTTTACTGTGTTTAAAACAACAAGCTGTCGCATCCATGTCCTGCTTCTAACGGGGCTCGCGCTTGACCCCACACTTACTTGGCGCTGATGTCGGTTTTCCATAAGAAAATAGATTCATGTCGCTTGCCCATTAACACCCAAACAAACACAAAAGTAAGTGTGGGGTTGACATAATGGTTTTTTTCGCTTATCATGATGGCTTGTTGTTTTTTAAACAAAAAATACACCCTCTCGGGAGCATTATCGCCCTATTTTAGCAAAAAAGAAAGGGTCTTGACAAAACAAAAACAATCTGGTATACTCAAGCAGTAAAAAGATGAAAAAAGCATCTTTTCCGCTATTTTACAAGAGAGCTCACTAACCTGTAGGCAATTAAGGTTTTATCCTAATTTGACCTTAAATGGGGGTATTTCTTAGCTTCGGATAGTCTGGTTTCGACTGGGCTACTCCTCGGAAGTATTCTGTACTTTGGCATTATGCTAAAGTTTTTGCCTGCAGGTTAGTGGGTTTTTTGTTTTTTAAACGTGCTACTCTTCTGTAACCGCTTCAACCTCCGTCAGGGTCGTTACGCCGTCCAAGACCTTCAAAAAACCGTCTTGCCGTATCGTCACCATTCCGTTTCGTTTCGCCACATCGATAAGCTGGCTTTGTGTCGGTTTGACGACGATCACCTTCTCGGATTCCTGGTTCATCTTGAACATCTCGAAAAGTCCGATGCGCCCCTTGTACCCCGTGTTGTTGCACATCTTGCATCCGGTCGCGCGGGGGATTTCCGTGCGCTCATCAAGCGGTCGCGGCGTGACGCGGATGGGGAGGTCCGCAAACGTCGTTTTAAATTTCCGCAGCTCTTCTTGCGTAATCGGGCCTTTGGTGGCGCAGTGCTTGCACGCCTTCCGCACCAGGCGTTGGGCGATCAGCAGGTTGATGGCGGGCGCGATGATGTTCGGGCTCAGCTTCATGTCAATCAGCCGCAGGATCGCGCTGGGAGCGTCATTTGTATGTAGTGTAGAAAAAACAAGGTGTCCCGTCAAGGCGGCGTGGAGCGCGATGTCCGCCGTTTCCATGTCGCGGATCTCGCCCACCAGGAGGACGTCGGGGTCCTGGCGCAAGATAGAGCGCAGGCCGGACGTGAACGTGTAACCGCTTTCCTGGTTGGTCTGGCTCTGTGAAATGCCGTCGATGTGGTATTCGATAGGGTCTTCTATGGTGATGATCTTTATTTCCGGCGCGTTGATCTTCTTGATGAACGCGTAGAGCGTCGTGGTCTTGCCCGAACCGGTGGGGCCCGTCACCAGGATCAGGCCGTTGGGCCGCTTCAGCTCCTGTTTCACGATGTCAAAGTCATGGCTTAAGATTCCCAGCTCTTCCAGCGAGATCGAAATCGCCTTGGGGTTCAAGATGCGCATGACGATAGACTCGCCGTTGGGGCCGGGGAGGATGGACGTTCTCACCTCGATGGATTTGCCGTGCGACATCACGGAAAACCTCCCGTCCTGCGGAGAGTCTTTGACGTTCAGCTTGAGCTTGGATAACAGCTTGATGCGGCTGTTAAGCAGTTCGTAAAACTTATCTTCCAAAACGGCAACCTCCTGCAGGACGCCGTCGATGCGGAAGCGGATGACCACCTTGCCCTCCTGCGGCTCGATGTGGATATCCGAGCTGTCCAGGGAGAGCGAACCCGCGATGACGAGCTCAAGCGCGGCCGTCGCGTTTTTCAGCACGGCGCGGTTATAGACGTCTTTAAAATCGTCGATGAACGCTATTTCCCCCTGCAGTTTTTCCAGGTTTTCCGACGTTATCTCGATGGAGCCGGACACACCCTCTTTCTCTTCCGGGAGCAGTCCGTAGAAGCTCCACGCTTTTTCCAGACTGTGCTGGGACACCAAAAAAAGGTCCACGATGAGCCCCTTGTTTTTCAGGTTTTCAATAGTAAGCATCGTGTGCGGGTTTTTCGGGTTCTTGACCGCGATTTTAAGGTTAGACCCTGATTTGTGGATAACCGCCAAAGAGGCGCGTTTTGCCGCTTCTTCCTCCACGACCAAGAGCGCCTCCATATTCACAGTTTGTTTGGACAGATCGGCATACGGGATGCCTGTTTTTTCAGCCATACGCTCTGCGGCCTCCTCCTCCTCTTTCCGGCGCAGCTCGTCGAATTTCTCCCGCTGTTTTTTCTCTTCAAAGGTATGCTCAAGCATTTCTCTATGATAACGCTAAATCATTTTCTAAAGCAAGCTTTATTGCGATGTTCACTCCCGCTTTTTTACGGAGCACGCTGTTTTTAAGGGCGGCGCAAAAATCAGCACCTGCTTATTCTTCGTGTGGATAACGCCATGATTTCCTCCGGGCTTCTTTAGGTGTTACAATAGGTAAAGATCCAATATGTTTTTATAATCTCGAGTATCGAGATGCCGCATGAATACTGAACAAATCGTAAAAGAGAAAAAACAGATAACACTCAAAGAAGCCGCTGAAATTTCAGGCTACGCTCCTGATTATATAGGCCAGCTTATTCGCAAGGGAAAGATCCCCGGAGAACAGATTTATGCAAGCGTCGCCTGGGTGACAACGGAGGCGGCGATGCGCGCATATCTTCTAGAGACAAGACTGCGCAAAGAGCGCGGCGAAGCGATCGGCGGTTTTTTGCGTCGCTGCGCTCATTGGTTGGCGCGCGCCGGCATGGCGTTTGGATTTGCCGGCATCGCGCGGGCATTATTGTGGCTCATTATCATTATTGTCCTATGTTTTGCATTAATCCTTTTCTCTATTTTTTCCGTGAGTCTTGAAAAAAGGATTGAGCGGCAAAACCTTGAGCGCGCGCTTCATAAGAGCGCGGAGCTGAATATTCCGCTGTCCCATTAAAATCAAATGCAACGTCGCGCACCGGTATATTTTTTCGATATTTTTATGGGAGCGCCCGATCCCGTCATGTTTTGGCACGAGCAAAGCAGTTCCCAAAAATGGTGGGCAAAAGCGTTTATAAAGATAATCGCAACTTCCTTGGTGTGTCTGCTTGTCGGGGGACCGCTTTTTTCTGACGGGGTTCGCGCAGAAACGAACGAGGGGGCAACCGGGCAGGCTTCCGCTGCCGCTCGGCAAGACGTGCAGACGATGCAAGAAAGCGATGTTCAGGCGCCGCCGTCCGATCAACAGATCCTGAACGGAACCATGCCCACAGCATCACCCATGTCCGACGCGACAGCGACAGACGATACCCTCGTGGCATCTCAAAGCAGTGAACCCGCTTTCGCTGAATCGCCGGCTGTGACCGCAACAACGAGCGATGAGGGCGTTTCTTTCCCGGTCTTTGCTTCAACAACCGCAAGCCAAGAGCCGGCGCTTTCGCAGACGGGCGTTGCGGGGGAAGGTTTAAGCGGATTGGGCGAAAACATACAACAAGAAAGCAACAACGGCGATGCGGGTGAAGTTGTAAGTCCTGAACGGGAAGCGCAAGAGCGCAACGCGCGGGAGCGCTATCTTCAACAAGAGATGCGCGATGAAATCATCAGGCAATTCAAGCAGGGGTGCCTT
>MEYP01000024.1:7545-14432 GCA_001775835.1 Candidatus Azambacteria bacterium RIFCSPHIGHO2_02_FULL_52_12
GGATACTATTGCGTAGCTCCTGGGGCAGCACAGCACAGCGCTCCGGAAAAGCACATGGCGGCAGGCACTTCCGTACTGACGGTCTTTTCCGCGAGGGACACACAGGAAGAGGATGCCGAAATCTACCTTCGGACGGATTCCGGTGAATCGCTTCAAATAACACACAATGCCACAGAAGATCTTTTCCCCGCGCGCGACGGATTTTCAGGGAACATAGTATGGCAGTCGCTTGTCGGCAATGCGTGGCAGGTCTTTCTTTACGATCAGCAAGTGGCAACCAGCACGCAGGTAAGCGATTTGACGTCCAACGCCATGAATCCGTCGATTGATCACGGACGCGTAGTATGGCAAGGGTGGGCTAACGGCTATTGGGAGATTTTTCTGGCGCATGAAGAGCGGGGAGGTGGTAGCACGCCTGCGTTTACAGTGGAACAGATAACCACGGATGCAACGCATAATATGTTCCCAAAAATCGAAGGAGATACCGTTGCATGGCAGACATACCGGGACGGTGTTTGGCACATCAATGCGTATTCCATCGCGAATAAAAAAATAACGCAACTGACTAAGGGGTCGGAAAAGCATGAGCGCCCGCGTTTTGCATTAGTGTGGGACGCGACAGATGAACAAGGGAATAGCACGACCATGCACTATGACCAGGAAACCGGAAACGTGTCCCCTGCGACAGGGCAAAGAGAGGGTGCGCGCCCTTTCCCGCCGCCTCTTCCGGAAAATCCGTCGCCCGCGTCGCACGGAGCGCCACCTCCCCCGCCGATTATTGCAAAAGAGAGTCAAGGAGACGCCCAGGACGCACCAACCGTTCATGAATAAATTCTATCTTGCCACAATCAGAATAATCAGCGTACCGATTCTTGTAGCAAGCCTCGTATTCGTTGGCATTCCTTTCGGGCCAAAGAATATGTCCCCGCTTTCGGTGAATGATGCGCAAGCGGCAACAAGCATCAAGGAAGGGACTTTCGTCAAAAATACCGCGACGGGCAACCAGGCGGTGACGGGTGTCGGCTTTCAGCCTAAAGCGATCATCTTTTTTTGGACACGGCAAGCCGTCGCAGGATTTTCCGCATTCCGCTCCAACGGCGTGGGGTTTGCAACTGGAGTGGCGAATCAGCGGGCCGTGGCGGTGGCTGAAAACGATAATGCCGCGACATCGAATTCCGGAAGATACCGCTCGGAAGCAAACACCATTCTCATGTTATCTTCGGGGACGCCTGTTTTGGGCGCGCGCGCGGCATTTGTTTCGTTCGATGCGGACGGTTTCACCGTGAACTGGGCGGTCAATGAAGCGCGCTCCGACATCATCCATTATCTTGCCATCGGCGGCGCGGACATCACCAACGCAACCGCAAGCACGTTCACGCTTGCCACGGGCACGGGCAACCAGGCGGTGAATACGGTCGGATTCCAACCGAGCTTCGTCATGTTCCTGTGGGGCTTCACCGAAGCGCTTGACACGGCTTCAGCCGGACTGGAAATGGGCATGGGATTCGCGCAGGGACCGACCCAGCAGGCGAGCATCATGAACGTGTCGCGCGACGGACGCGCGAGCAATGATTTCAAATACAGCCAGCAGAGGACGGACAACAGCATCTTGCTTACAAACTTGGCGGGAGCGCAGGATGCGCTTGCGAGCTTCGTCTCCATGGATGCGTCCGGATTCACGGTGAACAAGTCCAACGCGCCTGCGGCGAATACGCCGGTCTTTTTCTTGGCTTTGCGCGGGGGCCAGTATAACGTCGGAAGCTTCAACCAGCCAGTGGCAACAGGAGCTCAAACCGTCAGCGCACCGGGATTCCAGCCCATCGGCCTAATGTTCTCGAGTTTTAACCGTGCGGCAAGCACGACGCTCGCGCAAGAAGCAGAGGTATCTCTGGGATCTGCCACGGCATCAACGGCGCGAAGTAATATATGGGCGGAGTCGCGCACTATCGATCCTTCCGATACCAACACCTACGAAAACACGACATCGGTGCTGACGCTCGCCACGGGGCCGGGAACGATTGACGCTCAAGCGGATTTCTCCGCGTTTACCGCGACAGGATTCACGCTCAACTGGACCACGGTTGATGCGACGGCGCGGCAGATTATCTATGTTGCCATTGGGCACACGCCGGTGCCGAATTGGGCCCAGAATTATTTTCGCTTTTATGTCGCCAACGACGCGCTTACACCGACCGACCCGTGGCCGGCGGGCGCTGTCGATACCGGCGAGAACGCGGAAATAACCATCGTCGATATGCCGCCCGCAAGCGGTGAAATCGTCCGCATCCGGATGTCTCTGCGGGTGAGCATCGCAAACGCCTCCGCTTCCGCGCAGGATTTCAAGCTTCAGTTCGGACAGCGTTCGACAACGTGTTCCGCGATCGGGGCATGGACGGATTTTGGCGCGCCGGGCAGCGCCGCCATCTGGCGGGGATTCAACGCGACGCCGGTTGACGGCGCGGCGCTGTCCGGAGATCCTCCCATCGTCGGCGATTTGAAATTATCGGTGTCTGACCGCGCGGGAACCTATGAAGAAGCGAATAACACGGCGCTTAATCCGTTTGCAATCGCCGCCGGTGAAGATGTCGAGTATGATTGGGTCGTCCAGGACAACGGCGCCGTCGCGCAGGCGCCGTATTGTTTCCGCATGGTAAAGTCCGCGGGGACGCTTTTGGACAGCTATGTGTTCTATCCCGTCATCACGGCTTCCGGGTATCGGCCGCAATCGCAGAATTGGCGGTGGTATGACGATGAGATAAACGAAACGCCGACGATTGCGCTTGCCGCGGAAAATATCGCGCCGATCAACATTATCGATCAGAATATTTTGAAGTTGCGGGTGACGATCAAAGATACCGCGGGTGTTGCGGGGCCAAACGTAAAAATGAAACTCCAATTTTCCGAGTATTCCGATTTTTCTTCAAGCGTTGCCGACGTTGTCGAGCAAGGAAGTTGTACGGGCGGTTCGTTGTGGTGCTATGCCGACGGCGGCGGTGTCGACAACGCGCTCATCACGACCGCTACGCTGTCGGACGCCGGCGCGTGTTCGGGCGGCGCAGGCATCGGATGCGGTACGCACAATGAATCGGGAACGAGCGCGAGCGCGCTCGCCCCGCAGGCATCCGCGGCCGTTGAATTTGAATTCACCATTCGTCACGCGGGTGCGCGCGCGAACACCGTGTATTTTTTCAGACCATTCTTTGTTGGAAACGGCATACCGGCGCCGTTTGGCGCGGGAAAAGCGTATCCGAGCGTTTCCACAGAGGGAGCGGCGCTGACCTTTACGGTGAGTGGTTTGCCGTCAGGTACGGCGACGGAGGGGATTACGACGAATGTCGCCACGACGCCCGCCAGCGTTGCCTTTGGAACGCTTTCCTTCGGAACGATCATCCAAGGAGCGCAACGGCTTTCCGTAAGCACGAACGCGACCGAAGGATATCAGATCTTTTTAGCGCAATCACAAGGGTTGTTGAGCCCGGCGCCGTCTGAAATCCTGCCCGTTTCAAGCACGAACGCCGCGCCGGCAAGCTGGGCGAGCGCGTGCCCTTCTTCCGCCGTAGGATGTTACGGATATCATCCCGGCGATGATGTGCTTGCCGCCGGATCGCTACGCTTTACTCCCAACGATACGTATGCCCAGCTTGAAACGACGCCCCGGGAGATCGCCTACAGCCAGTATCCCGTCACCGCTGAAGCGAATGATGTCGTATTCCGCATTCAGATCACTAATCAGCAGGAACCGGGATCATATCAAAGCGCCATAGGATATATCGCGGTTCCCACATTCTAAAACCATGCATACGCAAACCGCAATAAAAATAATTCTCTGTAGCATCGTCGTTGCAGGATTGTGCGCATGCGTGCCGCCCGCCACGCACGCGCAGAATGGGCTTTTCACGGTGCGTCCGGCCATCATCGATGAGAAGGCGAAGGCGCGCGATATGCTTGCAGAATCCCTCACGCTCGCGAACGCAACCGATCGTACGTTGCTGGTGTACGCCTCTGTCGCGAATGTGGCGATGAAAGACGGCGCGCAGGAATTTCTTGACCCATCGCAGGCAGACTACGCTTCTTCTCTTGCCAATTGGATCGAGATCTCGCGGGGCGTAATCGAGCTGGCTCCCCGCGAAGAGAAAAAAATAGACGCCCTTATTCGCGTGAATCTTCGCGCCCGTCCGGGAATGTACCATGCCGTGATTCTTTTTCACGAAGGGCCGACCCGCGAACAAGCGGAAAGCAATGCAAACGGAACCGTATCCGTTGCCGTGAATGTAGAGGTCGCCGAAATCGTCAAGGAGTATGTGAGTTTGCGTGAGTTTGCTCCGCAAGCCCCGTTTTTCTTCGGATTTCCCGTGCGCTTTGTTTCACGGCTTGAAAACAGAGGCGATCGCGCAATCGTGCCGCACGGAGAGATCCGTCTCTATGACCGCCGTGGACATGAGATGGCAACCATTCCTGTCAACGCGGAAGGCAAGGAACTGGCCATCCATGAAACAAAGACATTCGAACAACAATGGCAAGCGGATAACGGATTCGGAAGATATACGGCCCAGCTTGCTCTTGAATACGGAAGCGCGCAAACCAAAACGCTCCAAGGAGATGCTCTTTTCTGGGTTATCCCATGGAAAGGCGTCGCTATCGCGTTCGGCATCCTTACCGCGGCCATAGCGGGCTTCATGCGCGCCCTTCACCGCCATTATGAGAAGCGCATTCTTCACGCGCGGAAGCGGCATCCTGTCATTGATTTACGGAAATAATCATGAAACTATTTTTCTCCCGGATCGGCGTCGGCATGCTCTTCTCCGTTTTATGCGGAATCATAATGCCGCATACGGCTTTTGGGCAACAGGAAAATTTCACGCTTACCATAACGCCGCCGCTCTTTCAGTTGACCATCGGCCCGGGAGAATTTTGGACCAGCTCGGTGAAAATAGTGAATGCCAACGCCTATGACATCACCGTGTATGCCTCCGCGGTTGACTTCAAGCAGTATGGCGAAGAAGGGCAAGAAATGTTCATGCCGCTTTTTGAACGTAAGGCGGGAGAACCGTCGCATGCGCTTGCCTCATGGCTCGAGCTTCCTTCCGATGGGACGTTTATCAAAAAAGGAGAGAGCAGGGAAATCCCCTTTTCTCTCCGCATCCCCGCTGATGCGGATCCGGGGAGCCACTATGCCGCGATTTTGGTGGGAACGCGGCCGTTGAAAGAACCGCAGAATGAGTCCGTCATTAAAGTTTCAAGCATGGTTTCTTCCTTGCTTTTTGCCCGGATCAAGGGGGATATTCGCGAGTCCGGTTTTATCCGTGAATTTTCAGCCGATCACGCTTTATACGAGCGCCCGGGTGCGACCTTCACGCTACGGTTTAAAAATACGGGCAATGTGCACGTCCGCCCGCAAGGCGATGTTGTCGTGACCGACATGTGGGGAAACGAAAAAGGGAAAATTTTTATCAATAAAGAAACTGATTTTGGCAACGTTCTTCCCCAGACAACGCGGAAATTTCCGCTGGTATGGGACAGTCCCGACGGCGCCGCTTCCTTTCCGTCGTTTGGGCGGTACAAGGCGATTGCTACGCTTGCCTATGGCGACGATGCCCGCCAAAGCGGTTTTGCGACAACGTATTTTTGGGTGGTGCCGATACGGCTTACCGCAAGCATTGCGTTGACGATCTTCATCGTTTTCTTGCTGGTGTTGTGGATGATCAAAAGGCACGTACGATACGCATTGGAGCGGGAGATGGGGGTGCGCATTGCGCAACGCATGAAAGTGCGGACGCGCTGGGGACTTATCGTGCTTGTCGGCGCGATCACCCTGCTTCTCGTGTTCCTTATTATGGTCGGGAACGATGCGTCTTCCCTATGGGATCGCGCAGGTCATGCGTTGCGCGCGTTTTTTAGCGGGAGGAGGATGCGATTCCCTTGAATAAAAAGCGGTGTTATCCACAACGCTCCTTGAAAGACGTGGTATAATAATTTCAGAAAATCATCATTGATAAAAAAGGGAAATAGAAAAGCGTAAGGAAAGGTCGAATCTCCGTGCGAAAGCATGCCTCCGCTTTTTATACCCCTACATCATTTAAAAAACTTTATGCAACAACAAACACATCTTTTTCTTTTCATGCATCGTAAGACATTCGCTTGGATGCTGGTGGTCGCCTTGCTCTCTTGGGCATTTAGCGCATCATTATTTGTCGGTGTGGCTCGCGCGGCATCGCTCACCGGCGTCAAAGACACGCTGACGACATCAGACCTGAACGTTACGGCAAACCACGTCGTTTCGTATACATCCGTAACGGCGGCAACAGCGGGCCAGACCATCAAGATCCAGTTCGACCCTGCGGGCGACGCGTTTAATCTCGGGACGCTTGCCTTTGCAGACATCAGTACGACCGGCATGACGCTGACCGCCGCCTGCAGCGCCGCGGCAAGCGAGGTGACGGTTGCGATCGATAATGCCGCTCCGGATGAAAACGCGACCTTCACGGTATGTGCCGGCGACACGGTTGCGGCCGGCGCAAAAACGGTGACATTTTCAAACAATCGGATCACCAATCCGAACGTCACCGGTTCGTATGTCATTAGAATTGCGGGAACACAGACCGATTTGGCTGACACGCGCGTGGCGATCATTGACAAAGTCACCATGACCGCTTCGGTGGACACCTCGCTCACCTTTACCATCGCCGGTGTCGCGGCAGGACAGGCAATCAACGGCGATGCGGTAACGACATCGGCAGGCGCAACAGCAACAGCGCTTTCTTTCGGAACGCTAACGCCGGGGACAGCAAAGGTGCTTGGCCAGACGCTCTCGGTCACCACGAACGCGAGGAACGGTTTTGTGGTGACGGTTCAGCAGGACCAGAACCTTTTGAGCGCCACGGGTGCTG
>MEYP01000025.1 GCA_001775835.1 Candidatus Azambacteria bacterium RIFCSPHIGHO2_02_FULL_52_12
CAACATTTCGGTTTTACGATACGCGGGCACAATGGCAATCTCGCCGCTTCTGATGAGCTCTTCGACTTTTTTCGCGTACTTTGAAAACCGGAAAAAATAATTTTCCTCCTATACTTTCTGAACCTCTTTTTGATGGATTCGGCATTTCCCGTTTTCAATCTCCACCTCGCGCAAGAACGCCTCGCATCCGACGCAGTAGAGCCCTTCATATTTTTCTTTGTAAATATCGCCCTTGCTTTTGAGCTCCTGCCAAACTTTTACCGCCACAGGAATATGCCGCGCCCGGTCGCTCGTGCGGATGAAATCGTCGTTGGAAACGCCAAGAGCAACGGCGAGCTCCTGAAACTGCTTGGCGACGCCATCCACATAATCCTGCGGTGATTTTCCCGCTTTTTCGGCCGCTTCCTGTATCTTCTTGCCGTGCTCGTCCGTGCCGGTCAGGAAAAAAACTTCACTCCCCGACAAACGATGATGCCGAGCCAAAACATCCGCCAAAAGCAGTTCAAAAGCGAACCCCACATGCGGCGCCGCGTTTACGTACGGTATGGACGTCGTGATATAAAATGTTTTATTCCCCGGCATGTGTTTCATCATATCATGCTACTGTCCGCACAACAATCACGAATTCGCCGAGGATTTTGTCGGCGCGAAGCCGGGCTAAACATTCTTCGGCCGTGCCACGGTAGAGCGTTTCAAATTGCTTGGTCAGCTCGCGGGCGACCATGATGGGACGGACGCCGATATTTTTAACAAGCTCCTCAAGCGCTTTCTCGATGCGGTGCTTTGATTCGTAAAATACGGCGGTCTCTTCCATTCCCGCAAGTTTCTCAAAAAATGTTTTCCTGCCTTTTTTGTGCGGCGGAAATCCTAAAAAACGGAAAGCGTCTGCGGGAAAACCAGAAACGGACAGGGCGGCAAGAGCGGCATTTGCTCCCGGAATCGGAACGATTTTTACTTCGTCGCCAAAACGCGCGACGACCGCTTCCACCAGCATCCCGCCCGGGTCGGAGATGCCCGGCGTGCCGGCATCCGACACCAGCGCGATGCTTTTCCCTTCTTCAAGCATACCAAGAATATGCTCGGTTTTTGAAAGTTTGCTGTGTTGGTGGTATGATTGGATTGGTTTTTGAATAGCATAACGCGCGAGAAGTTTTTTGGTCACCCTCGTGTCTTCGCACAAAATAACATCGGCTTCTTTGAGCGTTTCGATGGCTCGCAGAGTGATGTCTTCCAGATTTCCTATCGGTGTTGCTACGATGTATAACGCTTTACTCATATGATGATCACTCCGCATGTATTGGTCGGCGCGGCGTTGGCCACAAGAATTTCAAATCCGTTCGCGCTGGTGTTTTTTGCCGTCGTCTCGCATTTTGTGATTGACATGATCCCGCACCACGATTACGATATCAATCCGCTCAAAAAAAAGTTTTATAAGATATTTATTGACGGCGCGATCGCGGCGGCGTCCTTGTGGTATTTCATCGCCCCCATGCCGTTTGAGCAACAAGCTCTTTGCGCCTTAGGCGGGTTTTTCGGCATCTTCCCCGACGGCCTGTGGATGCTCCATCGTCTTTTTGGGTGGAAATTTTTGGGGCCGTACGTGAATTTTCATTACAAGCTCCACTGGTTGCTCATTCGAGACAACAATAAGGCGCATCCCGCCATCGGGTTTGCCACCCAGGCCATCGCCGTCGTGCTTTCGTTTTACGCTCTCTCCCCGCTCTTTTTGTGAGCGGATTTTTGCTTGGCGAAGTCCTCCAGCAGTTCTCCCGCTATGGTGGTGATGGGCACGGAGATCAGCATGCCCAGCACCCCGCCGAGCTTGGCGCCCACCAGCAATGCGACAATCACCACCACGGGGTTTAAGCCCGTCGCCCGTTTCATGAGGATGGGCACCAGCACATGGTTTTCAACCTGCTGGAGGATGATGTAAAAAAGAACCGTGAACAGCGCGAGCACGGGCGACACCAGAATAGCGACCGAAACGCCCACCACCGCGGAAAGCACCGGCCCCGCGATGGGAAGTATCTCGAATATGGCGGCGATGAAGCCCAACAGCAGGGCATACGGCACGCCGATGAACGAAAGCCCGATGAACACCAGGATGCCGACGACAAACGCAAGCAAAAGCTGGCCCTGCAGCCATTTGCTCAGCTTTTTTTCAACGCGGCGCCACAGATTCAAAACGTACTCTTCATTGACTTCCGGCGTCACCAGCCGCAAAAATTCCTCCACGCCTTTTTTTTGGATCGCGAGATAGAATGAGATGACGAGGATGGCGCCGAACGCCACCACGCCGCCGAAGATTCCCGACACCGCGCCGAAGATTCCCGCCGTGAAACCTTTTATCTTGTCGCCGAAATTGATAAGGAATTCCTGCGCGCTTTTGGCGTAGTCGGGAGAAATGCCGCGCGTTGTTTTAAAGATCTGCTTGGAAACCGTTTCATAATATTCGGGAACCACCAGCGCGAGCTCTTTAAGGTCGTTAATGAGCGGAGGAATGATAAGATAGAACACGCCGACGACGACGCCGATGAGAACCAGATAGACGCCCAGCACGCTTACCGCTCTGGGCAGGTAAAACCGATCGAAAAATTCCCCCAACGGCGCGAGCGCCGAAGCGATGATGATCGCCAGGAATAAAATGGCGAGAACCTCTTTCACCAGAAACAGGAACCAAATCCCCAATACGACCAATGCCGCCTTAAAAAGCGTTCCCAGCGAAATGCTCATTGCTTGTTTTTGGACCGGTGGCATAAGATAATGGCTATCCGTATCTTACTCTTTTACCGCGACCAAGTAAATGTTGCGGTTCCAGAACAAGCCGCCGAAAAATCCTCTTTCCCGGACGATAAAACCGGCTCCCTCGACAAGCAGGTACAGCTCGTCGCGGGTAAAGCAGTGGTAATACCGCTCGCCCATGACGGCGCCCGACCCGCTATGCCACGGCACAAGGATATCCCGGTAATCCATCTTCGATTGACCGGTCAGTTTTTTGAGCGTATGCTTAACCATCAACGGGAAATATTTTCTCTGCCAGAGGTTCCACGCCGTGATCACCAGCCGCCCGCCCGGTTTAAGTATTCTCCGAATCTCGGCAAGCAGTTCCTCGCGCCGGGCGACGGAAGGAATATGATGCATGACGGCGATGGCGAACACCGCGTCAAAAGAAGCATCCTCGAAAGGCAATTTTAATCCTTCCCCGCAAAGGAATCTGACGTTCGGATGACGGGCGCGCGCGCGTTCGATCAGCGCGCGCGATTGGTCGATGCCGGTATAGTCGACCGTCTTTCCTTCAAAAAGTTCCAGAAGCCGCCCGTTGCCGCACCCGAAATCCAAAACCGCATCGCCGTCGTCAACCGCCGCCGCAAAGCGCTCCATCCCCTCCCACAGGCGTCCTCGCGTCCTGTCAAAATCTTCCGCAATGGTGTTATAATCCTCTTGGGTTTTCTTCACCAGATAATCGGCGTAATCTTTGTCCATGAACTTATTGTTAGAAAAAATCGTCGTTGAAGCGTCACGGGCGAAAAAGCTCGATGATCTCGCCTTCAACAGGATCAAGCGCAAGCACATGCGGGCTCTCGGCATTCATGGATTGCCCGGCAACGTCAAGCTCTTTTCAGTGTACCAGAAACTGCTTGAAAGCGGAAAAATACCGTTCACGGCGTCGCTTGACCGCATCATCAAGAAACGCAAGATGCGCACGCTTTCCGGCATCGCTTCCATCACCATCTTGACCAAAGACTGGGGATGTCCGGGCAAATGCACGTTCTGCCCCACCGAAAAAGGGATGCCCAAAAGCTACCTTTCCAACGAACCGGCGGTGATGCGCGCCGTGCTCAACCAATTCGACCCGTACCGGCAGGTGCGCACGCGGCTTGAGTCGTTGGCGGCGCAGGGACACGCGACGGACAAGATAGAAGTCATCGTCATCGGCGGGACCTGGTCCGCCATTCCGAAAGACTACCAAGAGTGGTACATCAAAAAAATATACGAGGCGCTCAATGACACAACAACCCTGCCACAGGTATATACAAGCTACAAGACCAAAAAAACGCTCAAGGCGCTTCAGATGTACAATGAAAAATATGCCAAACACAAGCTCGTCGGCCTCACACTTGAAACGCGCCCCGACTGGGTGACGGAGAAAGATGTGAAGCTCATGCGCGCATACGGATGCACGCGCGTGGAGCTCGGCGTGCAGAGCGTCTACGACGACGTGCTCGACGCGTCAAACCGCGGGCATCACATCGACGCGACCATCCGCGCGACCAAACTCCTCAAAGACAACGGTTTTAAGATCAATTACCATATGATGCCCAATCTCCCCGGCTCCACGATAAAAAAAGACATCAGCATGTTCAAAGAGATATTTGAAAACCCCTCTTACCGTCCCGATATGATGAAAATCTATCCGTGCATGGTGGTGAAAGACGCGAAGCTGTATGACATCTGGAAAAAAGGCGGCTATACTCCCTACACCGACCGACAGCTTATCGAGATAGCAAAAAAAGCGAAATCATACGTCCCTGAATACTGCCGCATCGTGCGCGTCATCCGCGACATCCCGGCAACGAGCATCGAAGGCGGATCAAAGGCGTCCAACCTCCGCCAAACCATTCAGGAAGAGATGAAAAAAGAAGGGTTAGCGTGCCGGTGCATCCGGTGCCGCGAGATCAAAGACATGAAACCTGAAACGCGCAACATGAAACTCAAACGAATGGACTATGAGGCATCGGACGGCCACGAGATATTCCTCACTTTCGACGACGTAAAAAACGATAAACTTGTGGCGCTTTTGCGTCTGCGCATCCCCGCTCCATGTTTGGAAGTTCAACTTCCAAACATGGTTTCGGCACTTAAGAACACCGCTCTGATAAGAGAAATCCACACCTATGGCGAGGTCGTTCCACTCATGTTTGGAAGTTCAACTTCCAAACATGCAAAACAGCACAAGGGGCTCGGCAAAAAACTCCTCAAGGAAGCGGAACGCATCGCCAAAAAAGAATTCGGTGCGAAAAAAATGGCTGTCATCGCGGGCGCCGGCGTCCGCGGCTACTACCGCGCGCAGGACTATTCGCTCAAAGACACCTATATGGTGAAAGCGCTTTAGAGTTTTTTCACTGCTTTTACAAACTGCGTTCCCCGATCGAACTCGTTTTTGAAGATGCCGAAGCTCGCGGCTCCGGGAGATAAGAGAACAATGTCGCCTTTGCGCGCCCTCTGTTTCGCCAAACGCATCGCCTCTTTCATGCTTGAAACCGTCCCCAGAATATGGGGATATTTTTTTAATTCTTTTTGCATTTTGTCCATCGCAGTTCCGGAAAAAAAGATGATGCGCGGACGCCATTTTTTTATTTCTTTGCTCCACGCTTTGAAATTCAGTTTTTTATCCGTCCCGCCCGCGAGCAAAATGATGTTTTTGCTTTTGAGTGCACGAAGCGCGGCGATCGTCGCGTCGGGCGTCGTCGCCGTCGTGTCGTTGTAATACGTTACACCGCTGACCTCACGCACAAGTTCGAGCCGATTGGGAACGCCGGTAAATGCTTTAAGCGTCTTTTTAATATGCCTTGGGGAAACATGCGCGATGAACGCGGCGCACACCGCGGCAAGCGCATTCTCAAGATTGTGCTCCCCCGGAAGCCGGATATCTTTCACGCCGCACACGTCCATCACGGCCTTGCCGTACCTGAATACAATACGTCCGTTTTTTATGTGCGCGCCATTTCCCGAAAACGGTTTTTTCGAAAACAAAAACGCCCGCGAACGCGCTGTACGCGCTCTTTTTCTCAATTCCGCATTATCCCGGTTCGCCACCAGAAAATCATCTTTCTTTTGATACGCGAATATCCGCTCTTTGTCTTTGTAATATTCGTTGAGATTCTTGTATTTATTGAGATGATCGGTGAGAAGATTGGTCACTACCGCGATATGCGGACTTTTTTTAATAGTCGGAAGCTGTTGGAGATTCCAGCTTGAAAGCTCGGCGACGATCACGTCATCGCGCTTTACGGTGTTGATAATCGCAAGCGGTGAAAGACCCATATTGCCGCACAAAAGCGTCGCATAATGCTCTTTCAGGAATTCGTTCAGAAGCGTTGCGACGGTTGTCTTGCCGCGCGTACCCGTTACCCCTATGACAGGATTATCTTTGAGCGACAAAAAAATACTCCAGTCGTTGTGAATGGGAACGCCGCTTTTTCGGGCAGCGCCAAGCATCGGATGGTTTTTAGGCACTGCCGGGTTTTTAATGATATAGTCGGCGGTTTGAAAATCGGTTTTGCGGTGCTTGCCGAAAAGAAACCGCACGTTTCTGTATTTTTTAAGACGTTTAATCTGGGCAGTGAATGCCGTTGCCGGGCCAATATCATTTACCAGCACATCCGCCCCTGCGTGCGCGAAAAACAGCGCCGCGGAAATGCCGCTCCCGTCCCGGTAGCTCCCCAGGCCCATGATAAGCACCTTCTTATTTTTGAACTCGCTTGTCATAACTTATACTCCTTCCTTTCCGTTTTTTCGATGGCTTCTTGTATCAGCCGCTCGACATCCAGCTTTTGTTCGCTCCTTTCGATCGCTTCGAGCTTTGCATGCGTTTCCGGATGATCAGGCACGAACAAACTGCAGCAGTCTTCGTAGGGTTGCGCGGAAATGTCGTGGGTGCCGATAGTGCGTGAGGCGTTGATGATGTCTTCTTTGTTCTCGCCTATCAAGGGGCGGAAAATGGGAAGCGACACCGCTTCAGAGATGACTCCGATGTTTTCAAGCGTCTGTGAAGCGACCTGTCCGAGCGAATCGCCCGTCGCCAGCGCGCCGCACCCCTCTGTGTGCGCGATCCGTTCCGCGATGCGCATCATGAAACGCCGGTACAACACGACGCGCTCGCGCGGATTTATGTTTGCGCGTGAAATCTCCTGCTGAATGGGAAGCAGGGGGACCAGCAGGAGCGTTGCGCGGTATTGATAGCGCGTAAGGATTTTTACGATCTCCCTGACGTTCTCGCGTGAGGCCGCCGACGTAGATGGGTAGCTGTGAAAATGCAGGAATACGATTCCGCACCCGCGGCGCATCATTTTCCACGCGGCAACCGGCGAATCGAATCCAGAAGAGACGAGCGCCAGAACTTTTCCAGAAACCCCTACCGGCAAGCCGCCGATCCCCTTTTCTTTTTTGGTGTAGAAAAAGATCCTGTCACGCACGATCTCGACAAAAAACGTCGCGTCCGGCTGTTCGAGGTCGACGCGCGCGCCCGTTGCGGCCTGAATCGCCGCACCAAGTTTCACATTGATCTCCTGCGAGGTCAGGGGAAAATTCTTGTCAGCCCTGCGCGCGCTTACCCGAAATGTTTCAAACGTTCTTTCCTTGGCATTCGCGACGATTTCCTGAAACGCCGCCTCTTTCTCATACGGCAAAGAAACGGCAATGGCAAAATTCGCGATACCAAAAACTTGCTTGAGCGCACGTGCGACGGCGGCCTCATCCGTTCCCTCCGCGAGCGAAACGACGATCCTCCCCGCAAAAACCGCGACCGAACGGGGCTCTGCGAACGAAAGAGCGCGCGCGATATTGCCGCGCAGCGCTTCTTCAAAAAACGGTTTATTCTCCCCTTTGAGCGCTATCTCATGCCAATGAACGATGATCACCTTAACCATGACTGTTCCGGTCGATTTTCTTTTCAATGCGCTCAAGCCGATCAATGACTTGGTCAAGCCCCAGATGGCCCTTGATGTCTTTAAGCAGATTCTCATCCGGAGATGTCCGTGCATGTTCTCTCATGAAAAACGAAACAACGGAAGCGATAAGAATGCTAAAAATAGCGAACCCAAGCGTCATGAGCGCCGCACCGACAACCCTTCCTCCTGTTGTTGTCACGTCATATACGGCGCTTCCTGTTGTCGTAAGATAGTTAAGCGCCCACCATGTCGCTTCGCGAAACGTGGTAATGCGGGACGCCGGATCCTGCTGTTCAAAAAAGAGCACAAGGTCAGCCCCCACAAGAACGATAACCACCACGAAAATGAGGTAATACAGAAAATTCATGCCAATGGCGCCAAGCCCCCTGAGCACGCGGTCTGAAAGCAAAAGCACCGGAAAACGAATGAAACTGAACACTTTGAACACCCGAAACGCCGGCGTCAGCACGACCAACACGTCAAGCCAGTTGGTTTTGAAGTATTCGGCCTTGTCGCGGGCGAGATACAGCCGAAGCGCGAATTCGAACGTAAAAACAAACCAGAGAATGAAGTAATATGCCGCAAAGTAGATCTGTTCTATCTCGGAAAGTTCTATGAAAAATTCCGCGATGATAACCGGAAGCAACGGCACGGAAAACACCCACAGCAGAGCATCGATTTTTTTCGAAAGAGAACGAAGAAATGACTCATTCATAATATTATTTCATATGCACGCTTTTCATGATGTCACCCTTCTGGATCGTCCGCACCACATCCATGCCTTCCGTCACATACCCGAACACCGCATAGTTGCGATCCAAAAACGCCTGCGCGCCATTGGTGATATAAAACTGCGACGTTGCGGAATTGGGATCGTTCGTGCGCGCCATGGCAATGGCGCCGTCGGCGTGCTTCAAAAGCGGTTCGCATGATGACGGCGCAACACCGCCTTCCGTCATCGTGCCGTCTTTGCACTTTATCTCAAGCGGAATGCTCACGCCCGAACCGCCTGTGCCGTCCCCCTTGGGATCGCCGCCCTGAATGACGAAACCGGGCTCCACGCGATGGAACGTCAAGCCGTCATAGAATTTTTTGTTCACGAGCCCGAGGAAATTTTGTACGGTCTTTGGCGCCGCGTCCGGGCGGAGCTTCACCGTGATGGTTCCTTTGCTTGTCTCGATGACCGCGCTATCGCCGGACACCGGCTGATTTTGGTTTGCTGTCGCTTCTTCGTTCATATTTTGTGCTGTTACCTCTTGTTTTTGCCGGCTGTTATTTTTTTCACTTTGGCTTGTCTTTGCATCTTTTAACAGGGAGCGATCCATATAATAAATGCCTCCTAGTGCAAGCGCGATGACCATGAGCGCAATCCAGCCCTTGCTTATCGAGTTTCCCTGTGATTGCTCCATGTCTTTTGTTGTTCTTTTTTCTTGTTTAATTTTTTTCTGGCTCATAGGTCGCTTTGTCGCCGACATGCATGGCATATTCTCTGATGAATCCGTCCGGCACCTCAAGGATGAAATTCGCCGCCGCTTTTGGGGTAACCGTAAAATCTTTTTCTGCCGCATACTCGGGCAGATGCTCCCAGAGGTCGACAACCGTACCGTCGCGAATCCAGATTATATCGATGGGAAAACGCATATTCCTGTTCCAAAAGCGGTACACGCCGGGCTCTTTAAATACAAACAGCATGCCGGTTCCGCCTGCAAGCTTCTCCCTGTTGCCCAGCCCAAGCGCCTTTTTCGCATCCGATTCCGCAACTTCGGCGGATACCGATGCGGCGCCGATGGAAACCCTCACGAGCGAGTCATCGGTAAACTGCGCCGAGCGCCGGGCTTCCCGTTGAACAACCGCGACCGTTGCCGTCTCCGCTTCTATCTTTCCTTTCGCCACATACAAAAAGACAAGCATGCTGACGCCTAAAAACAAAAAGAGCAGTAAAAAATGCTTAACGGCTTGATTATTTCCGGTCATAGAGCATATTTCTTATTTCCACCGCGACAACCTCTTCCTCGTTCCAGGGAATCGTCGCGTCGCGAAGCACCATAGTCTGCTCCGTCCCCTTCCCTAAAAATAGCACAACATCATTCCATCGGGCAAGATTGACGGCATGGCGGATCGCCAGCGTCCTGTCCTCGACAATCTCCACGGGACCCCTGAAGTTCGCGGCTGTGATACCTCCTTTGATCTGCTCCAAAATCCCCCGCGGCGCTTCATCGTACGGGTCCTCATTCGTGAGAATGATGTGATCGGCGTTTTTCGCCGCGATGCTTCCCAGTTCCGGCCTTTTCCATTTGTCCCGCCCTCCGCCCGCGGCGCCAAATACCGCGACGATCCTTCCCTTCTCTTTGCGGACCGCCTGCGCCGTTTCGAACACCGCCTCAAACGACGAGGGCGTATGCGCAAGGTCGATGATGGCGGAAAATTTCTGTCCGCTCTGCACGAATTTCATCCGCCCGGGGATTTCGATGACTTTTTTGAGCGCTTCTTTTGCAACATCCGCATTCACGCCCAGGCTCTGCGCCGCAACGACAGCGCACAGCGCGTTGTAAATATTGAACTGTCCCAAGAGAGGAAGATGCAGGGCAGTATGGCCGACCGTGAAAGCGATGCCCGCCGCGTCACTGTTTGTCAGAGACGCGAACACGCACGCGTTCTGCTCTTGGGCGGGCAATTTGCACGTCCCTTTCAACCCGAATCCGTATTTTTTATCGGCGCCAAACCGCATGAAGTATTCCGCGTGCGGGTCGTCCATATTCAAAACCGCTATCTTGGGAACCGGTGCGCCGTTGATTTTTTTAGCCGACCCCGATGCAAGCGCCTCGAACAGTTTTCCTTTCGCGCGCTTGTAATTCTCGAATCCGCCGTGCGCTTCGATGTGCTCGGGAGTCAGGTTCGTAAAAATCGCCACGTCGAAGTTGATGAATTTATGCCGGTACTGCTTGATGCCTTCGGACGTCGTCTCGATGAGCACGTGCGTGCATCCGGCCTGCTTTGCCTGGTAGAGGAATTCCTGCAGTTTGAACCTGCCCGCCATCGTCATGTGGTACGGGTTCAGCCATTCATTTTCCTTTATCTTGAACATGAGCGACGACGACACCGCCACCTTCATGCCGGCTTCTTCCAAAATCTTGGAAAGCATGAAAATCGTGCTCGACTTGCCTTTCGTGCCCGTCACCCCCACGACCACCATGCCTTCTGAGGGAAACGAGTACCACAGCGCCGCAAGAAATGCCAAACATAAGTGATATGCTGATATCAGAAAATCTGGTGCAAGTTGACGAATAAATGATTTTAAGCTCATGGCAAACGGTGATTTCAATGTCTGATATCTAATTCTCAATTTCTAATCAAACCCCAATGATACAATGTCGAATGTACTGTTTTTTCATTAGACATTAGAATTTGGTCATTGATTAGAAATTAGATTAATTAGAAATTGGAAATTTTCTCGCTATCCTATACGCATTATACCACACCCTCCGCAACACCAGATCGTGCGCGCCCGGGTATTCCACGACCCGCCCCGCAAACCCCTGTTTGAACCGCGAAAACCCTTCCCACTTCTCTTTCTGGTCTTTGGGAGTCCGCTCGGTCACGATCCCCCACCAGTCATATTCTTTATATCCCATGCGCTTGGCCGCCCGTATTGCCTCCCAGTGCAGGAGATGCGGCGCCATGAACTCTTTGTGTTTTTCAGACGACGCGCCGTGCAGATACGTCGCCCGATGCCCGAAAAATCCGACCAGCGCCACGGCTAAGACTTCTTTTTTATAGCACGCGAACAAGAGCCGCACGGCGAGCTCGCGCGACTTCACGTCGGCGTCCAGAAACATTTTCATCAGCTCTTGGTAATGCTTTTGAGGATGCATCCGAAATTCGTTGCGTTGTGCGGTATCTCCAAGCATGGTTAAAAACAGCCGCTTTGCTTCATGTCCGTCGGCGATGCTGACGATATGCACTTCTTTGCGGGCCGCAAGCTTGATGTTATAGCGCGTTTTTTGTTTCATGTTCGCAAGCAATTCATCTTCAGACAATGCAAGGTCCATCACCATCGTTTCGGTCGCCTGCACGCTCTTTTCCGACTTGATGAACCCAGCCCGACGCATATCGAACGGAAAACGCTCGTCGGGTTCCGCTTTCACGAAGAGCGTGTTATTGTTCGCCACCTTCTCGCGCACGCCCTCTGCAAAAAACGCGAACACGTCCTGCACATGTGCGATGCCTCCGGCCATCACCGGCCCGTAGGGAACATACAGATAATGCTTGCGCATCGGGAGCGCGTGCGTGATAACGGTCGCGCACAGCAAAACAGTCTCCCCTTCCACGACCGCCGCACGCACGACAGGGTGCCCTATTTTTTCCTGAAATTCCCCCCACCGCCACGACTCCAAAAAACTGCCGTTGTTGGCAACGACAAAAGCATTCCACTTTTCTTTGCTCACCATGTCAACGACAAATTCCATAATAGATGCTCTCCGCAAAGATTAGAAAATGCCTCCAAAGTGTCGCCAACAACGTCGGGGCACGCACTTTGAATGCATTTTCTAATCTTTGCGGATTTACTTTCCCAATGTTTTCAACGCTTCCTTGATGCGAAGCTCGGTCTTCACGATGTCTTTGGATATCGCGCGCAAAGCGGTGCGCGCCTCTCTCACGTTCCAGCCAAGCCCCACCAGCGCGTCGATGGCATCGCCGTCAAGCGCGACTTCGGCGTCTTCCGCCTTGAAACTCAACCTGCTTATCTTCTCTTTCAGCTCCAGGATCATCTTGTGCGCCATCTTGGTGCCGATGCCCGAGATCTTCGTCAGGAAACCGGCGTCTTCCCGCGAAATGGCGCCCGCCAAAACGCTCGGCCGGTCGATGGAAATGATGGTCAGCGCCATTTTCGGCCCGATGCCCGAAACGGTCAGAAGCATCTCGAATAATTCAAGTTCGGTAGCGTCCAAAAACCCATACAAATCAAGTGCGTCTTCCCGCACATGCAAGTGCGTGAAGACTTTAACGGCGTCGCCGACGCGCTGTATTCTGTCGGAAGTGGCGGATGACAAAAAAACCTTGTATCCGACGCCGTTAACCAGCACCAAAATATATTTTTCGTTCTGAAAAACAACGACTCCCTCAAGATACGATATCATGCGCCCATCATAACGCAGATTCGCCGTTTGCTCAAATGATAAAAAGAGAAGTTCGACTTCCGAAAATCTAATCCTCCGTAAGCCCCAGCTTGACCAGGCGCGAGCGGATGGCTCCTCTTTGCCTGCCGAATATTTTTGCAAGGTCGGCCATGGAATCGTCCTCCGCAAAAAGCTCTTTCAATTTTTTATCTTGTTCCTCGTTCCACGGGCGGTAGGCATTGGGATATTTTTCTCGTATCGTTTCAAGCCTTCCGCCTCCGCCAGCTGGCGGATCCGCTTTTTTCTCCCCCGCCGTCTTTCGTTTGGCGGTCTTTTTGCCTCCGCAGGCGGTGATAAAATCATCCTGCTTCTTTTGCAGTTGCGCCGGCGGGATTTTGGAAAATGCCGTTTCGGCGGCGACTGAAGCCGCGCGAAACGATTCATCTTTTGCCAATACTTCCGGATGCACCAGAAACGCGCGTTCGTTCCAGCCCAAAAGATACAAACCGGAAAGCCGCCGCACCCGGGAAAGCGCCACATATCCCTGCCCGAATTCAAACACCGCACCCAAATCCATCACCGCCGCGTCCAAGCTCATGCCCTGGCTTTTGTGCACCGTGATGGCCCACGCGAGACGAAGCGGCACCTGCGCGATGCGCGCGCGGACTTTGCCGTTCTCTTCCACCGTCCAATCCATCGGCTCAACCGTGATCCTTCTGCCGTTCCGCGTTTTGATGACCGGGAAATCATCGAGCTCGTCAAACCCCTCCACCGTGCCGAGCGTGCCGTTGGCAAATCCTTCTTTGGGATTGTTCTTGGTAAACATCACCGCCGCGCCGACTTTGAGCGAGAGCTCCTCGGGAGAAAGACACCCTCTTTGGAGCGCCGAGGAAAGCGCATATGGACCCTGTGAAGACATGGCGAACGCGTGCGCTTTGCCCGGAAGCGTCGCAAGCATTTCGCCGTTCACGCGGTCCACGTCGACGTTATGCGAAAAGAGTTTTGGCGTATTTTCTGGCGCCGCGTGAAGCTCTATTTTTCTCGTTTCAAGATGGACAAGATGCTCACCGCCGAATGTGTTGCTCCGAATCGCAAAAAGCAACCCGAGAAAAATACTGTCGTCCTGCCGATGCTGTTCGGTCAGATAGCACACGACCGGATTCGCTTTCGCCCACGCCAAAGAGTCGTACGCGAAACGGCCCGCCGGTTCTTCTATAAGCGAGCCCTGCGAACCGTCTTCCACCTCTCTTTTTACAATAGGCGGCAGTTGGAAAAAATCGCCGACCAAAACAACCTGAATGCCTCCGAACGGTTCCGTGCTTTTCTTGATTTCTCGGCACACGGCGTCCACCATGGAAAGCATTTCAGGAGCAAGCATGGAAACTTCGTCTATGACAAGGACTTTCGCGCGCGCAACGCGCTTTGCGATGTAGTCGCTGGTCGCGATGCCCTTCAGATCGTCTTTGTCCAGCTTCGTCTTGATGCCGATGCCGCTCCACGAGTGGATCGTCATGCCGCCGATGT
>MEYP01000026.1:0-13511 GCA_001775835.1 Candidatus Azambacteria bacterium RIFCSPHIGHO2_02_FULL_52_12
CCGCGAGCTCCGATGTGCCGCCGCCGATGTCGAGGCACACCGCGCCCAGCTCTTTCTGGCGCCGCGAAAGCACCGCCCGCGCGGCGGCAACAGGTGCGAGCACGAGCCCGTCGATGTCCACGTCCAAAAGCTCCATGCATTTTGAAACGGCGCGCACCATGGAGGTCGACCCTTCGATGACCAGCGTGCTCGCTTCCAGGCGCTGGCCGTGCATGCCCAGCGGATCCTGCACGCCCGGTTCGCCGTCCACGATATATTCTTTGGCCAGGGCGTACAGCGTTTCTTTGTTGGGAGGCATGGAGATGGACTGCGCCTGCATGATGACCCGTTCGATGTCTTCCTGCGAGATCTCGAGATCGGCCCGGGAAACGGAGATGACCCCTTTGGCGTAGCGCGACGAGATGTGCGAGCCGGACAAGCTGACGTATGCCGATTTCACCTTGTAACCCGACGCCTGTTCGGCCAGCTCGACGGACTCGCGCAGGGGTCCGACGGCTTGTTCGACGTCCACTAGCACGCCTCTGCGCACGCCCGAGGACGCTACTTCGCCCAACCCGATGATGGAGAGCTTGTCATTCCCCTTTCGTTTTTGCGCGATGACCGTCCGAAACGTGTGGGATCCGATGTCCAAAGCGCAGATGATAGCGTCTTTTGCCATAATGAAATAGAATCTAGAAAATAGAATCTAGAAAATAGAAGAAAAGAGATAATCCATTTCCATTCTATTTTCTACTTTCTAGATTCTAGCTTCTCATGTATGACTTTGTTTTGAATATCCATGGTTTTATCGTAGTCCGTTTGCGACCGTTCGTGGTCAAGCCCGAACAGATGGATCGTCCCGTGCGACGCCAGCGTGGCGATGGTGCGTCTGACGCCGATGCCGAGGCTTTTCGCCTGCCTTTTGGCGACGGGCACGCAGATGACGAGCTCCCCCATGCGTTTGACGCCTCCTTCCTTGTCGGGAAAGCCGTTGTGGCCGTGCCCGTCAAAACCGAAAGAAAGCACGTCGGTGGCTTTGTCCTTCCCTTTCCATTCTTTGGCGAGCTTCCGCATGGCCCGCTCGCCTACCAGCGCGACGCTGAATTCGAATACGCCTTGTTTTTTAAAAAACGGAACGGTCTTTGCGATCGCTTTTTGTATCGTTCTTTCCAGCCCTTTATCTTTGGTGGCAGTATGAACATCCACCAGGACGCGGATGCTTTTTTGAGCCGCCTTAGAACTCATTTCGGTACTCTCATTTTACCCTAAAAGCTTTGCTTTGACAATTTTTGAGACGGCGGCGCCGTCCGCCCTGCCTTTGATCTTTGAAGCGAGCGCTCCCATCACTTTGCCGAAGTCTTTTTCGCCCTGCGCCTTTGTCTCCAAAACCGCAAGGTCCACCAACGACGCGATCTCTTCTTCCGTAAGCTGCTGCGGCAGAAAATCCATCAGGATGGCGAGCTCTTGTTTTTCTTTTTCCGCCAGGTCGGCGCGCCCCGCCGCTTCGTACTGCGCCATGGTGTCGCGGCGCCGCTTGACCTCGATGCTGACGAGGTCCTGGACCATCTGGTCGGACGGCGCCGCGTCTTTTTCCCGATTTTCAATGGCTTTGTTGGCGATGGCGGACTTGAGCATAACCAAAACAGAACGACGCAACGCGTCGCCTGTTTTGAAAGCGTGTTTGATATCCGCTTCGATTTTCCGGTACAAATTACCTTCCATACTCATCGAGTTTTCCCAATTTGAACAGCTTCTCGCGCTCCTGCTTTGTGCGCACTCTGCGCATAGCCGCGAGCTGTTTTTCTTTTTTGTTCTTCGCGTCAACTTTGAACCTGATCCTGCGCGCGCGCATCAGCACGCCGCTTTGCTGGACTTTCTTCGTGAATCGGCGCAAAAACGCCCCAATCGATTCATTGTCTTTTCTCCGTGCTTCTATCATATCATAGCCACCTCCTTTTCTTCCGGCTGATCGCCGATATTCCGGTCGTCCGGCCAGGCCAGCAGATGCATATGGACGTGGTCGATCACCTGCCCGCCTGCCCGTTCGACGTTAAATGCCAGTTTATACCCTTTCACCACCTGCAATTTTTGCGCGACCTCTTTCGCAGCAAGCATCATCTGGACGATATCCGTCGCGTCGTTTTCGGAAAGATCGTTCACCGAGCGGACGTGTTTTTTCGGCACGATCAGCGCGTGCACGGGCGCCTTGGGGTTGATATCGGAAAAAGCGACCACATAGTCATTTTCCATGATGAGCTTCGCGGGAACCCTTTTTTCTACGATCTGGCAAAAAATGCAGGTGTTCATTTTTTTAATTTATCTTTGATTATTTTAACCACTTTTTCCATGGCTATGGCTTCCTGGGAGCCCGATTCCATGTCGCGCACGATGACGACGCCGTCGATGGCTTCTTTCTGGCCCAGAATAAGGCTCAGCTTCACGCCCGCCCGGTCGGCCGAGCGCAATTGCGCCTGGATGCTGTCTTTGCCGAACGCTTCGCCGGTCGCGATGCCCGCCTTGCGCAATTCCTCGAACAGCTTCAGGCATTTCTTCTTGCCTAAAACGCCAAGCTGGACCAGGAACACGTCAGGCTTCCACAAAGGAGCGACTTTGATGCTCTGACGCTTCATGATGCCGATGATGCGCTCCATGCCGACACCGGCTCCCATAGCGGGCACGTCCCGCCCGCCCAGCATCTTGGAAAGATTATCATAGCGCCCGCCGCCGCCCAACGCAAGCCGGGAACGCTGGTGCGTCTTCTCGCTGCCTCCTTCCACGTGCTCATCTTCCAGGAACAGCTCGAAAACCGTTTTGGTGTAATAATCAAGTCCGCGCACCAAATGCGAATTGAGCGAATAAGGAACTTCAAGCTCGTCCAGATATTCTAGCACACATTTAAAGTGGTCGTGGCACTCCTCGCACAAGTGGTCGATGAGGTTGGGCGCGTGCGCTTTCAGCTGTTCGCATTTTTCCTCTTTGCAGTCGAGCAAGCGCATCGGATTTTCCTTCAGGCGCCGTTTGCAGTCTTTGCACAGCTTCGCCGCGCGCGCGCGGTAATACCGCACCAGTTGCGTGCGAAATGCCGGCCGGCACTTGTTACAGCCGATGCTGTTTATCTCGATGTTGAGATTCTTAAGACCGAGCTCTTCGGCAGCAATGACGAGCATGTTGATGACCTGGGCGTCGTAAATGGGGTCTTTGTCGCCGATGACTTCCAGCCCCGCCTGATGGAATTGCCGGTATCTCCCCGCCTGCGGCTGTTCATAGCGGAAGAAAGGGCCGAGATAATACAGCTTCGCCGGGCTTGGCATATTGAACAGGCCGTTTTCCATGAAGGCACGCATGACGCCCGGAGTTCCCTCGGGACGCAACGCCAACATATCGCCTCCTTTAGATTTAAACACATACATTTGCTTTTCAACAATGTCGCTTGTTTCTCCGGCAGACGTGCCAAACAGATCGGCATGCTCAAAAATCGGCGTGTCGATGCGGTCGAAGCCGTAGCCGAGCGCGATATGCTTGAAGACTTTCCGCACTTTTTCCCAATACTTCTGGTCTTCGGGCAGGATATCGAACGTGCCTTTGGGCTTTTGGTAGGTTTTTTTTATTTTTGCCGTTGCCATGATCTAATAGAGGGTTGCTTTTTCGAACGGAAACGCGCGCAGGAGCACTTTTCCCGTCATATATTTTCTCGCGAGCGGCCCCCACATGCGGGAATCGGAAGAATGGCCGCGGTTGTCTCCCATCACGAAATATTCCTCATTTCCCAATGCCGTCGTCGTATTTCCGTATGTTTCCTTATTCGCCAAGTACTCTTCCTTAAGGAAAAAACCGTCCGGGCTCTCCGCATTTTTAATGAGAACCCCCCGGTCATTCAAAATAACCGTTTCCCCCGGCAAAGCGATGACGCGCTTGATATAGTAGGGGCAGTTCTTGGAATGGGTGAACTGATACACGATGCTTTCGCATTCTTTCGGGTTGTGCGGGTACTGGAACACCACGACGTCCCCCCGGTTCGGCTTTCCCGTCAGATAGCTTATTTCATTGATGACCAGATAATCTCCGTTCTGGAACGTCGGCTCCATGGAAGCGCCAAGCACGAAAAACGGCTCCACCAGAAAATATCGGATAGGCAGGATGATCACCAGTGAAATAAACACTAGTTTTGCCGTTTCCCACACAAATGAGCGGATTTTCTGAAAACTCATGGGGCAATCGTATCACAAAAAATCGGGCATGGCAAGCCCATGAAACGTGAAGCGTGAAACTTGAAACGTTAAACAGAGGGCTTGCAAGCCCCGCCTCTTTTTTGGACGTCTCACGTCCAAATCGTACACAAAACAACCGATAGGTAAAATTGTGTACGATTGTGAGTTTGCGGAAACAAAAAGCCGGCGCTCCCAACAAGTTTTTCCTCGTTGAGAAACGCCAGCATGCTTGTGACAATTCCGCTACTTTTTCTCCTCGTCCTGGGTGGGCGAAAGAGAAAAGGAATAATATCCAGAACTGTGGTCTGAAATTTCGATGTTATATCTCGCGCCAGACAAGAGAGTGATCTTAAGATCAGCCGCTTCGAGTCCGTTACTCCTAAACTCCGCAATGACGCTAGGATCTACACTCGCGTCGTCTGAAAGATAACATGGACACTTCAGCGTTATCACCCTTTTCTCCCAATTAAAGGAGTAACCCGAAGAAACGACTTGGGTCTCGCGATCTTCATTGCCAAATAGCTCGCGCTGAATGGTGATTGTGTCTGCGTTAGCAGGTGGTTTGTAGAGCCTACCTCGATCGCACCCAGTCACAGCCACCAACGCCACAAGCACTGCTAAAACCGCAAGTCTTGTTTTCATTACTCCCCTCCTTTTTCGCTAAAAGGTTTACCCGCTTGTATTCTGTTTTCAAATAGCATATAATTGCACCCTACCTGTTTATCATAAAAAAATTACTTTGTCAATAGGGTGGCAGAGTGCTGAATTTGCTATGATGATTGTATGCGAAAATGGCTTTTTCTTGCGTTTATCGTCATTGCCGTTTCTTTCGGCGCTTTTTTTGCGTCATCCGGCAACTCCCGCGATGACAAGCCGCTTGGCATCGCGGCGCTCGCGAAAACGGCGTTTCACTTCATCACCGATGCTTCGGAAACGCTCAAAGGAGAACCAAAAGACAGGATCAATGTTTTGATTTTGGGATTGCCGGGGGAACAAAACGACGCGCCATACCTGACCGACACGATTATGATGGCGAGCATCAAGCCGAGCACGAACGAGCTTGCCCTGCTTTCCCTGCCGCGCGACCTCCTGGTTCGACTGTCCGACGGGAAAACACACGCTAAGATCAACGCGCTGTACCTCCTTGGCGGAAAAAGCCCGGAACTCATCAGGCGAACAATGGAAGAGCTGACCGGACAGCCCCTGCACTATTTTGCGGCGCTCGATATCAGCAGTATAGAACAGGTCGTGGACGCGCTGGGCGGGCTGAACGTGGCGGTGCCTGAAGACGTGTATGACCCGGCATTCCCCACTCCCGGCCACGGCACGGAAGTGTTCGCCGTGCAGAAAGGATGGCGGCACTTTGACGGCACGACGGCGCAGAAGTTCCTGCGCACGCGCCACGGCGAAGGCGGCGACTTCGCGCGCATGCGCCGGCAACAGGCCGTCATCGAGGCGTTGCGCAAAAGAGTATTCGGGCTCAACATGCTGTACGACTTCCCCGCGCTGCTGTCTTTGTACAAAACGGTTCATTACCACATCCAAACCGATATCGACGAGAACAAGATCCGCCGGTTCTACGACATTGCCAAAAACATCAGCTATGCTACAGTACGCCATGAAGCCGTCGACGGGGACCCGAAAAATCCTGATGCGCTTTTGGAGAGCGCAACATTCACGCTTGAGGGCAAGCCGGCGTTCGTCTTGAAACCGAAAACGGGAGATTTTGATTACAAAGGCATTCAAGAGCTTGCGGAGAATATATTTGGGGGGAAATTATGAATTTCGAGTTTTGAATTTTGAATAAATAACCGAATGTTTTAATTTCAAAATTCAAGCATTCAAAATTCATTCGAAATTTAGAATTCAAAATTAAAAATTATGTATTTAGTGATTGGTTTAGGCAATCCGGGCGACGAATATAAAAATACCAAGCATAATATAGGAAGGGAGATCGTCGAGAAGTGGGCGAAGAAAAACGACCTTGGCGATTTCGCGTTCGACAAAAAACACAACGCGCTGGTCGCGCAGGGAAAAATCGATAAAGAAAAAACGGTCGCGGCGCTCCCCGAAACGTTCATGAACAAATCCGGGCTTGCCGTTTTTGCGCTCGCATCGTACTACAAGGTAAAACCTGTACAGATTTTTGTCGTCCACGACGACATCGATCTGCCCGTCGGGAGGATCAAGCTGTCGTTCGCCAAAAATTCCGCCGGACACAAAGGCGTGGAACACGTGACGAAATATCTCAAGACCACCGCGTACTGGCGCGTGCGCATCGGCATCGGCAGCGCCGCAAAGAAAAAGACCAAGCAAGCCATGGACGTGGTACTTAAAAAATTCAGTGCCAAAGAAGAGTTGGACATAAAAAAAGCGGTCAAAAAAGCGCTTGAAGCCCTCACCTCTGCCGTCGCCGAAAGCCCAGAAAAAGCGATGTCAATATACAATCAATCTTGAAACTTGAAGCATGAAACGTGAAACTTAAGATATAAAAGCAATTTCAGGTTTTAGGTTTCATGTTACAAGTTTCAAGAGAGTTACTGATCGCGGCATTCATCCCCTCTTTCGCGGAACGGGATGTTTTGTGGTTCTCGGAGAACGCGAAAAAGATAAAAAAGCTTGCCCGCGCCGATTCATTCTGGAAAGAGCATGTTCTGTTCCTTGAAGAAGGACAACGCGCGAGCATGTCGGAATGCTTGCGCTCGCTGGACTCCCTTCACTATGAAAAAGTGCAAACCGTTTCCGCGCACGGAGAATTTTCAACGCTGGGCGGCACAGTAACCGTATTTCCCTTAAACAGCGACCGCCCCGCGCGCATAGAGTTTTTGGGCAATACGATTGAACGCATCGCTTTTCTTGAACAAAAAGAAGTCGCGCAAGAGGTTCGCGCCGCCGATGAAGGCGAGCCTCGCCAAAGGCGGGAATGGCTTCTTAAAAAAGAAATGCTCAAACGCGAGATTTCGCACTTGCATAATCTCAAAGAGGGCGACTTCGTCGTGCACCTTGACCACGGCATCGGCATCTTTCGCGGCATGCTCCCAAACTGGAGCGGAAGCGGTGAAACTTATTATCTCCTGGAATACGCCCCGCCCAAAGACAGCGCCGAACACGACAAGCTCTATGTGCCGGAAAGCCAGGCGAAAAAACTGTCGCGGTATCTGGGGCTTGAACAGCCGGCCATCCACCGGCTCTCGGGCACCGTGTGGGAACACGCGAAAAAGAAAGTGACGGAAGACGCGCAAGCGTTCGCCAAAGAGCTCATCGAGCTTTACTCGAAACGGCACATTGCCCGGCGCGCGGCGTATGCCATCGGCGCCGAACAGAAAGAATTCGAGGGGCTCTTTGAACATATGGAGACGCACGACCAACAGCAAGCCATTGAAGATGTTCTTGCCGATATGCAAAAAAGCGAACCGATGGACCGGCTCGTGTGCGGCGACGTCGGGTTCGGCAAGACGGAAGTGGCCATGCGTGCGGCATTCGCCGCGGTATACGCGGGCAAACAGGTTGCCGTCTTGTGCCCCACCACCGTGCTTGCCGACCAGCACGCCGAAACGTTCAAAAGCCGCTTTGCCAAATTCCCTGTTTCCATTGGCATGCTTTCGCGGTTTGAGACGAAACAGGCACAGAAAGAAACGGTGCGAAAACTCAAAGAAGGAAAGGTCGACATCGTCATCGGCACGCACCGCATCCTGTCGAAAGACGTCGATTTCAAAAATCTCGGCATGCTCATCATTGACGAAGAACAGCGCTTTGGTGTCAGACAAAAAGAAAAGCTGAAAAAATTCCGCGAGAATATCGATGTGTTGAGCTTGTCGGCAACCCCCATCCCTCGCACGCTGTATCTTGCGCTTTCGGGCATGCGCGCCATCAGCACCATCGCCACGCCGCCGCTGGGCAGACAGACGATTGAAACATTCATCCTTCCTTATAATAGAGACGTCATCAAGAAAGCAATCGAATACGAGCGGGCGCGCCACGGCCAAGTCTATTTTCTGCACAATAAAATCGAAACGATTGAGAAAGTAAAAGAAACGCTGAAAGAACTGGTGCCAAAAGCAAAATTTGAAGCGGTGCATGGCAGAACGGGCGAAGTCCGCCTGCGCGCCGTCATGCACGCGTTCAAAGAGAAGAAATTCGACGTGCTGGTCGCCACCACGATCATTGAAAACGGCCTCGACATCAAAAACGCCAATACGCTCATCGTGGATGACGCCACGCGTCTCGGCCTCGCGCAGGCGTATCAGATACGCGGCCGCATCGGCAGAGCCGAACACAAAGCGCACGCGTATTTTCTGTATCCATCAAAAGTCCTTTCCGAAGATGCAAAAAAACGCCTTGAAGCGCTCCAAGAAGCCACGGAACTGGGCTCGGGCTATTTCATCGCTCAGCGCGACCTTGAGATCCGCGGCGCGGGCAACATTCTGGGCAAAAAACAGTCCGGCGCGGTGAACGCCATCGGTCTTAATTTGTATTGTCAAATCCTCAATGAAGCGGTGGAAAAACTCTCTATCGAGGTTCAACCTCGATAGAGAGTAAAAACTAAAGCCCCTTGTAGGTATCCTCCCTTCTCCGCTCGATAGCGAGAATAAAAATACCGCCACCGCGATTTTGATAAATGATTCGAAGCGATCCCTTGCGAATACAAAAAACACTTTCAGCTCCCTTAAGTCTCCTTACATCAAGCCCGCTCATCTTTCCTTGGATAAGCTTTCCCAGAATTTCTTTGACCTGGACTTTTTCTTTAGGTGAGAGCTTGGCGAGCGCTTTGGCAAGCTTGTCCATTACAGAAGAGAAAGAATGTCCTCGACGGGAACGCCGCCTTTTTTGATGTTCGTGAAATCAACAACGGGCTCCCACAGTTGTGCTTCGTCCGGCGGAGAGATCTTAAAGATCGGCTGTGAACGGCGCACAACGATAAACGACCGCCCCTTGTTCACTTCGCCGATATAACCCTCCATATGCTCCCGCAGCTCTTTCAAGCCGACAATGGACCGTGATGCCTTTTTTGTTTTTATATGCATATGCATAAAGTTTATCTAAAGATAAACCTGATGTCAAGAGCACAAAATCCACAGGAAACGACTTGCAAAAAATTTGTAGCGCCCCATTCGTTCTGTTACTATAGAAAGAATGGAAATCACCCAAATCGGAATCAACGACGCGAACTATCCCGAGCGCTTGCGGAATATTCATGAGCCGCCGAAAAAACTTTTCGTACGGGGAGCGTTGGCGCCACAGGACGACATTGCCATCGCCATTGTCGGGTCGCGCAAATGCACGACCTACGGCAAACAGGCCGCGTATGACTTGGCGCGCGAGCTCGCGGGCATGGGCGTTACCATCATATCAGGCATGGCGCTTGGCATCGACGGCGAAGCGCACAAGGGGGCGCTTGACGCGGGCGGCAGGACGATCGCCGTTTTAGGCACGGGAGTTGACAAGCAATCGATTTACCCTCATACTCACCAGTCATTGGCGGAAAGGATTGTAAAACAGGGAGCGGTGCTGTCGGAATTTGAATCTCTGACGCCGGCGTACCCAAGCAATTTCCCCCAGCGCAACCGCATCATTTCCGCGCTTTCGTTGGGCGTCGTCATCGTTGAAGCGAACGAAAAAAGCGGTTCGCTGATCACAGCGAACTTCGCGCTGGAACAGGGCAAAGACGTATTCGCGGTGCCGGGGCCGATTTACTCAGCAAATTCCACGGGCACGAACAAGCTCATCCAGCAGGGCGCGAAGCTTACGTTGAATGCGCAGGATATTTTAGACGAGCTGGGCATTGAGCCTATCCGCCAGACGACAACGCAGGGTAACGAGGACATTCCCGAAGAACAACGACTTATTTTAACCCTTATCAGAGAAGAGTCGGCAAGCACCGACACGATCATCGTGAAAACAAAACTGCCATCTTCCCTCGTATTGCAGGCGATCACCATGCTAGAATTACAACGCAAGATTAGGCGCATCGGCGCGAACACGTATGGCATCAAAAACTAAAACAAAAAAAGAGAAAACGCTTATCATCGTGGAGTCTCCGACAAAGGCGCGGACCATCTCCAAATTCTTGGACGATTCTTACATCGTGCTGTCTTCGTTCGGGCACGTGCGCGACCTGCCCAAATCGAAGCTGGGCGTGGACCCGGAGAACAATTTCGAACCCTCCTACCTGATCCCGCAAAAAGCGAAGGCCAACGTGAAAATATTGAAAGCGGCGGCGGAAAAAACGAAAGAGGTCATCCTGGCGACTGATGAGGACCGCGAAGGAGAAGCCATCGCGTGGCACATCACGAAAGTGCTGACCGAGGTGAAAAAATCCCGCTCAAAGAAAAATCCTGATGCCGAACCTGCCAAAGCTCCCGAATACCATTTCCGCCGCATCGTATTTCATGAGATCACCCAAAAGGCGATCCTTGACGCGCTCGCGCACCCGCGGGAACTCAACAACGATCTGGTGGACGCCCAGCAGGCGCGGCGCATCCTTGACCGGCTGGTCGGCTACGAGCTCTCGCCGTTTTTGTGGAAGAAGATCATGCGGGGCCTTTCGGCCGGCCGCGTGCAGTCGGTCGCCGTGCGCCTGATCGTCGAGCGCGAAGAAGAGATCAAAAAATTCGTGCCGCAGGAATACTGGACCGTTGAAGCGTTGCTTTCTTCGGACAGCAATCCGCAGGCGCAGCTTCGCGCGACGCTCATTTCCCGCGACGGCAAAAAATTCGAGAAATTCGACATCCCCAACAAAGACGCGGCAGATGCCATCGTGGCGGCGGCTCGGCAGGCAAGCTGGGCCGTTGCGAACGTTACGAAGAAGGAATTCCGCAAGATGCCCGCTCCCCCGTTCACCACCAGCACCCTTCAGCAGGAAGCGGCGAAAAAACTGCACTTTTCGGCAAAACAGACCATGATGTTCGCGCAACAGCTGTATGAAGGCGTTGAACTCGGCGGCCAAGGGAGCGTCGGGCTCATCACATACATGCGTACCGACTCGCTGAACCTTTCCGAGGATTCCGTGAAAGAAGCCAAGCGCGTCATCACGGAAAGCTTCGGGGAAAACTATGCGCTCGCGGCACCGCGCAAATTCAAAACGAAATCAAAAGGAGCGCAGGAAGCCCACGAAGCGGTACGCCCCACCGACCCGGCGCGCCACCCCGACACGATCAAAGAGCATCTTACTCCCCAGCAATTTCGGATGTACGACCTCATCTGGCGCAGATTCATCGCGTGCCAGATGGAGGTGGCGATTTTTGACACCACCGCGATAGACATCGCCGCAGACGGGAAAGAATCCTATCTATTCCGCGCCAACGGCGTCATTAAAAAATTCGCCGGCTTTTTAGCGGCGTATCCCATGAAATTCGAGGACGCGATACTACCCGAATGTCGCGAAGGCCAAACTATGGTTCTTTCAAACGTAGAAGGCATCGAGCACTTCACCCAGCCGCCGGCGCGCTACACCGAAGCGTCGCTCATTAAGGCGCTTGAAGAACACGGCATCGGCAGGCCTTCCACGTACGCGCCCACCTTAAGCACCATCCAGACGAGGAACTACGTCGAGAAAAACGAACAGCGGCGCCTCCAGCCGACCGACATCGGCACGAAAGTCAACGCGATGCTGGTAGCGCACTTCCCCCAGATCGTGGACATCGCGTTCACCGCGAACATGGAAGAACGGCTCGACGGCGTTGCCGAGGGAAACGTGGACTGGCGGAAAATGATCGGTGATTTCTACGGCCCCTTCCACGAAAACCTGACCAAAAAATACGAAGACGTCGCGCAGGACAAAGCCCCGGAAGAAAAAACCGACCAGATCTGCGAAAAATGCGGCAGCCCCATGGTCATCAAGACCGGCAGATTCGGCAGGTTTCTGGCGTGTTCCAATTTCCCTGAATGCAAAAACACCAAGACGATAAGAAAAACCATCGGCATGACATGCCCGCAGTGCAACGAAGGCGACATCGTCGAGAAAAGGACGAAAAAACGGCGCACGTTCTGGGGCTGTTCGCGCTACCCCGCGTGCGACTTTGCCACATGGAAAAATCCGCTTGCCAAAGAAAAAACGGAAGAACAGGAGGTGGCAGCAGAACAGGAGCCGGAACAGGAAAACCAAGAGTAGCGGATAAAAAACAATCATGGAAGCAGAGGACATCATCGCAAAAACGAGCGGCCTGAATGAGGAGGATGCGCAACGCATCGCCAAAGCGTTTGACTTTGCGCGCGCGGCGCACGAAGGCCAGAAGCGGTTTTCCGGGGAGCCGTACCTCATTCACCCGTTCCATGTCGCGCTCACGCTCGCGCAGATGCGGTTTGACGCCAACACGATCATCGCGGGTCTCCTGCACGACGTGTGCGAAGACGGCGTCGCGACGCACAAAGACATCGAGAAAGGATTCGGCGCCGATGTCGCGTTTCTGGTGGATGGCGTCACGAAGCTCGGCACGCTCCGCTACCACGGGCAACAACGCCACGCGGAAAACCTGCGCAAAATGTTTTTCGCGATGGCCCAGGACATCCGCGTCATCCTGATCAAGCTCGCCGACCGGCTCCACAACATGCAGACGCTCGAGCATGTCCCCGCGCAAAAACAAAAACGCATAGCGGACGAAACGCTCGAGATCTACGCGCCCATCGCCGACCGGCTTGGCATGGGAAAATTCAAGGCGATGCTTGAAAACCTCGCATTCCCTTTCTCATTCCCCGAAGAATACCGCGCGCTTGCCGCAAAGATCAAAGACCGGCTCGAAAAAAAAGAAGTATATCTCTCAAAAGTAAAATACAAACTGGGTGAGGAGCTTAAAAAACAAGGGGTGGCCATCGTCGACCTTGATGCGCGCATAAAAAACACCTTCAGTCTCCACAAAAAACTGGAACGCCATGCCGGGAACCTCGACGAGATCCACGACCTGGTGGCATTGCGCGTCATCGTCAACACGATCGACGAATGCTACGCCGCGCTGGGCACCATCCACAAGCTCTGGAAGCCGCTCCCGGGAAAGATCAAAGACTATATCGCGCTCCCCAAGCCCAACGGCTACCAAAGCATCCACACGACCGTATTCTGTCTGGACGGCGAGATCACCGAATTCCAGATCAGAACGGCGCAAATGCATGAGGAAGCGGAGAACGGCATCGCGGCGCACTGGGCATATTCCCATCTGGACAAGCCCAAAACCGGCGGACAGGTAGCCCACAAGCTCGCCTGGGTCACGCAGTTGCGGGACTGGCAGAAAGACGTGACGGGCACGGAGGAATTCCTTGAGCATCTTAAGATCGATTTTTTCAAGAACCGCATCTTCGTGTTCACGCCCAAGGGCGACGTCATCGACCTGC
>MEYP01000026.1:13561-13848 GCA_001775835.1 Candidatus Azambacteria bacterium RIFCSPHIGHO2_02_FULL_52_12
GGCAACCGGTTCAACGGCGCGAAAGTGAACGACAAAATGGTGTCGCTGGAATACCACCTGAAAAACGGCGACCGGTGCGAGATCATCACGCAGAAAAACAAAAAACCGTCGGCGTCATGGCTCGACTTCGTTAAAACAAGCTACGCAAAGAGCAAAATACGGTCGTTTTTGAAGTAGATGGGTTCTTTTACTGCCCCGTTATCTTTTTCACGATGGCGTAGAGATCCTCGTTTGAGAAGTATTTGATGATGATTTTGCCGCCGTCTGACACGTGCTTGCCCGGCTCG
>MEYP01000027.1:0-5892 GCA_001775835.1 Candidatus Azambacteria bacterium RIFCSPHIGHO2_02_FULL_52_12
GCTCGTGCCACGTGCTGACGCATGATATCGGCCACGCGGCGCACGAAAAATACAAAGACTTCGCGGCGGCGATCTCCTACCAGAACGACATCTGCAATTCCGGCTACCTGCACGGCGTCATCGAAAGCCATTTCTCGACAAGCGCCGATTTCTCCCAGGCCGTGAAAACCGTGTGCGACAAATATCCGGGAGAGAAGTTTTTGAGCTGGGAATGCTACCACGGCGTGGGACACGGCCTCATGTTCTATACCGACAACGACCTGCCCCGTTCGCTTGCGCTGTGCGACGCGTACGATACCGACTTTGCGAAAGGTAATTGCGCGAACGGCGTCTTCATGGAAAATTTCAACAGCGACGCGAAAATGCACCCGTCGAAATTCTTAAACCCCGACGACCCCTTCTACCCGTGCCGGGAACAAAAGCAAAACCAAAAAGGAAACTGTTATTTTTATGCACCCGAATATTATCTGCACCTCCACCCCAACGACTATGCCGGGGCTCTCGGCTGGTGCAAAACGGCCGAGCTTCCTTTTAGACAAACCTGCGCCGCGAATGTCGGCGGCAACACGATGATACAAAATATCCATAACCCGAAATTCGCGGAAGCGGTGTGCATGGCGGGCTCGCCGGAACAAAAAATCCCCTGCATCGGGGGCATGGTCATGCTTTTCATCAACCATCACGGCTCTCCGGAACCGGCGCGGGCGCTGTGCGAACGGCTCGAAACGGCAAACAGGCCAACGTGTTACGCGACCATCGAACAAAACGCCCCGCTTTTTGAAAAATAGACCTGCCAAACAAAGACTTGCAAATCATTACTTTATGGCGTACTCTACATCAAGAATGAGCCTCAAAATTTGGTTCTTCTCACTTGATCTTTCACAATAAAAAGCAAGGGGGATACGCTATGAAGGCACTCGTGTTTGGTGCTGGGAACATTGGCCGTGGATTTCTTGGTTCTCTGCTCGCAAAAGCAGGATTCTCCGTGACTTTTGTTGATGTTGATAAAAACAAGGTTTCTCTCATGAATCAGCAAAAAGAGTACCCTGTGTTTATCGTGTCCGGTAGCGGTATCCAAGAAGAGGTCGTTCGAAATATCAGCGCAATTTCTTTTGCCGATACCGAGGAAACCACCAGGGCAATCGTGGAGTCAGACATAATCCTTACGGCAGTCGGCAAGGAACCACTGGCAACCGTCGCGCTCTGTCTTGCGCATGGTTTAGTCCAGAGAATCAAACAGCGACCTCGGTCTGAAGTTCATGTTGTCGTTGTCGCATGTGAAAACGTCCAAGACAACACGACATACCTTCAGGAGTTACTACTCACGCATGTTCCAAAAGAGCATCAAGAACATATTGCCAATCTGATAAGCTTTCCAAACTGCGTTGTAGACAGAATCGTCCCCAATACGCTCCCCAATAATGGGAAGAACGCTCCTCTCGCGGTTACGGTTGAAGAATATTTTCAGTTGGCAATCGACGGTACCGCCCTGAAAGCCGCCTTTCCTGCAATTTCAGGAGTTGATATTTCGCAAAATCTTGATGCAACGCTTGAGCAGAAACTCTTCACGCTTAATATGGCACATGCCGTTGTTGGATATTACGGCCATCTCAAGGGTTATCAGTTTATCCACGAGGCGATTGATGACCGTGAAATACAAGAGCTTCTCTTGGGAGCGCTCAGAGAGGTCGCTCTCACGATAACGACACGGCACACGGCCATATCTATTGCTCTTCAGCAGAACTACGCGGAAAAAGTTGTGCGGCGATTCAAAAATCAGCATCTTCGCGATGAAATAGTCAGGGTTGCACGACAACCAAAACGAAAACTTGGCTCACGCGACCGTTTGGTACGCCCTGCACTTCTTACTTGGGAGCAAGGACGAATTCCGGCATATCTGGCAAGCGGCATTACTGCCGCGCTTCACTTTAGCTATGCCGGCGACGGTCAAGCCCAAGAACTAGTATCAGAAGTGCGCGAACGAGGCATTGAACACGTCCTGGAAGAAGTATCAGGACTCCCGCCAGACAGCGAAGTCGCGCGACTTGTAAAAGCCGATTTCCTCCTTCGCGCTCTTTAATTAAGACACCCCGAAACGGGGTGTCTTTCTTTGCCAATAAAACAAAAAATCCCTTCCGCGAAATGGGAAAGGCTCTTTTGGCCCTGCCGTGCTATAGCGACGTTAAGTTGAAATCCAGGTGGGTGCCCGCAATGATGCATCCAGGACGGACCAGCGATGCACCACAATGTAAGGCTCCCCGTAAGACTTATTTGACCTTAAGTCGTTTCTAGCTCAGGCAGGACCATCTTTATCATACGCCTTTTGAGAGCAAAATACAAGGAGGAAAAACTACTTCCTTTCTTCTTCGATATAGACGATATCGGTGTCCATTTTCTTGTATTCGTAGAGTTCGTCGCTTTTAAAAAACCGCTTCACTTCCTGCTTCGCCGTTTCGAGCGAATCGGATGAATGAATGATGTTCGCCTGGATGGACATGGAGAAATCGCCGCGGATGGTTCCCGGCGGCGCTACTCTGCCCAGCGTCGGTCCGCACAAGTCGCGCACGACTTTCACCGACTCCAATCCTTCAAGGCACAGCACCACGCAGGGCGACTGCTTCATGAAATCTTTGAGCTTGGTGAAAAACGGCTTGTCTTTATGGTGGATGTAATGTTCGGTTAAAATGACATCGTCAAGCGCCATCATTTTCATGGCGACGATTTTAAGCCCCTTTTTTTCAAAGCGCGCGATGATATCTCCCAGGAGATTCCGCTGGAGTGCGTCGGGCTTTAAGATAACGAGCGTTCGTTCAAAAATGTTTGACATATTATTTGACACGATACCATAAAAGCGTTGCGGATGCAATAACTACCTTTCAGACACGGTTTTCAGCTCGATTCCATCGGTTGTTATTTCCACCCTGCCGTTTTTGTCGGTGCGATACACGGAGATGCCGTCTAAGCGATCCAACGTTTCTTTGGTGGGGTGGCCGTAGCGGTTGCGCGCGCCCACGGAAATAACGGCGATGCTTGGCGTAGTATTCTCCAAGAACAACCGGCTCGTGGATGTGCGCGAACCGTGGTGGCTGACTTTCAGCACGTCAATATCCAGATCTTCTTCGCTGTTGACGAGGTTCGTTTCTTCAAGCATACCCGCGTCCCCCATCACCAGAAACTTTTTCCCGCCGAACGTGATGCGCGACGCCACCGACGTATCGTTCACGTCGCCCGCAAAATCTTTGCCTTCAAGATTATCGAACGGATATAGGATGTCGAGCGCGACGCCATCGTTAAACCGGATGTTCTGCCCCGCGTGTGCGCGATACAGGGGTATATTTTTTTCCGCAATCACTTTTTTGAATTCCGCATACGTGCTTGTCTGGTAATTTACCCCTGTCATGAGCACCGCGCCAACATGGTAGCGCTCCAGAACCGGAATAAGCCCGAACATGTGGTCTTCCTGCGGGTGCGTCAGAACAATGAGGTCTATCGTTTTATCATAAAACGGCATCACCGCGCCCAACTCCGAAAGCACGCTTTGGTCGGGTCCGCCGTCAATAAGAATCTGATGATGGCGCGGCGTTTCGATGAACGTCGCATCTCCCTGCCCGATATCAAGCGAGTGAAACGAAAGATGACCGGACGGCAGCGATGCAAAAACCGCGTGCCACACCGGCAACGCGGCGCACGCGAAAATGGCGATGCTCGCGATCCTAAAACGCAATTTGGGCATACGAAAACTGGGAAAAATAATGAATGACGCCAAGCTGATAGGAAAGCGCGAGCCACAAAGGATACGCGACCGCAAGCGCCGCGTGATAGGAAACAAAGCCAAGCGCGCCAACCGCGAAACCAAACAGCATGACAAAAGGCATCAGCGGCAGAACCAGTACATTGGTCAGCGGCGCTATCAAAGAAACCTGGTGGAACTGGTACAAAAGGAGGGGTAAGACGGCGGCCTGCGCGGAAACGGTGGCGACAAAAGATTCCTTCAATTTGAACGCTTCGGGAATTCTTTTGAGCTTTGCCTCAAGCCATGGCGCGATATATGCCAAGCCGAGCACCGCCAGAAACGAAAGCTGGAAGCCGACATCGAACGCCAGAATGCGGGGGTTCACAACGATCATCGCGCACGCGGCAAACACAAGGATATGCAGAACGCTCCCTTCCCTGCCAAGATGCCGCGCAAGTAAAAGCGCGAGCCCCATGAGCGCCGCGCGCACCACGGAAGGCGATGCGCCCGTCATCACCACGAACGCGGCGACGATGCCGACCGACGCCCAGAAAACAACGGTGCGTGGCAGAAGCAATTGCGCGAGCAGAAGATGCGTGAATATCAGCATGACGGTGATGTTGTATCCCGACAGCGCGGTGATGTGCGACATGCCCGTGGCGATGAACGCGTCGTTCAGCTCTTTTGAAATGCCCGACGTGTCGCCAAGGAGTACGCCATTGGCGAACGCCGATTGCGGGGACGAAAGCGCGGCATTGATGTTCTCTTCAAACTTTCTTTTGAGCGCAAACAGGCCGCGCGCGAACCCGCTCCCCTCTTTCACGAGCGCGACATTGGCAAAAGAAACGGTGAAATACACGCTGTCTTTGGCAAGATATGCCGAGTAGTTAAAACCGTCGAACGGTTCCGGTTTTTCAAGCGTTCCCGAAACGCGCACGATGTCGCCATAGCCGAACTCCGGATAACGCCTGGCGACGACCAGCACGCGCTCGCTAGGCGCTTCGGGAAAAGAAACGACAAGCCGCTGGGTCGTGTTCTTGAACTCCGGGTCTTTCACGATACTCCCCTCCCGCGCGGCTTCCTGCCCGACAAAGCGCTCGAGCGCAAGGTGTTCCGGCACGAAACGCCCGTACCACAGCGCTCCCGCGATCGTCACAGCAATAAGCGCGGCATACAAAAGCGCCGTCCTGTTTCGGGAAAAAGAAAAGACGGCGATTGTAAGAACACCGAACAAAAACCACAGATAAAAGCTCCCAATAAAAACAAGTGATCGGAGCGCTACGCCTCCGATGAAACAAAGCATCAGAAAAAGAAAAATCCTTGACTTGGACATGTCTCCAGCATAGCAAATTATGCTATAATTACTATGCACATTGATAACCTTGGGGTTCCCTTTTCAACCTTCAAAAAGGAGGCATAGGAGTGAGCGATATCACCGACAGGATAGGCGAGGTTTCCGAAAGCATTGCCCGTACCGCGTGCGAGCGGTTGCGAGAACAAGGAAAGATCAGAAGCTATCTGTGTGTCGATACGCACGGCATTGATTTTCTTCTCATCACGTCCTGCTGGCAAGCCATGCCTCTTCAGGTGAAGACCTCCTGGTTCGGGGCCAAAAGGCACTACAAAAAATATCCGGGAATACCCGTGATCGTCATCCGTCACCGATCAGTAAGAATGAACAAAAGACGAAAAAGGTGCCTCGTGGAAACCGCCGAATTTCAAATACTCGAGCTCCTTGCCGTGAGAAAGTACACAATATCGTTCATGTTCTTCCTGTTCGTTTTTTCAAGAAAACTTCAAAGCAGATATGCTGCTTGAAAAAGTGCAAAGCCGCTTCACCTTCGAAGCGGCTTTGACTTTAGAGATGCTTTTTCATAAACCAAGAGTTTTATGACATCCTTTGTATTCAAGCACCCTGTTTCTGAATGTTTACCCGATGGTTCTCCCGCCGTCAACCGGCAGAACCACGCCGGTCACAAAATCGGCGTCAAAAAAATACAGTACCGCTTTCGCAATCTCATCGGGGCCGCCCCACCTCGCAAGCGGCGTATGTGAAAGCACTTCGGCGTTTTCTTCATCCGTCAGCCCCGGCGGCGCGAGAATGGGACCTGGCGCGATAGCATTGACCAGCACGTGCGGCGCAAGCTCTTTAGCAAGCG
>MEYP01000027.1:5924-13059 GCA_001775835.1 Candidatus Azambacteria bacterium RIFCSPHIGHO2_02_FULL_52_12
GCGTTGTACGGCAGATAATCCTTATACGGCCGCGTCAGCACGGACCAGTCAGAGATGGTGATGATTTTTCCCTTTACTCTTCCCGTTGTGCCGCCGTTTACCCGCACATGGTCGCCTTCATTTTTCAGAAGCTCATCGCCCACCATCTTGCCTAAAAGAAAAGTGCTCTTTGCGATGACGTCCATTGTGCGCTCCCAATCCTCTTCTGTGAGCGTTTCCCACGGCGTTCTCGGATAGCTTGCCGCCATATGCACAAGGCCATCTATTCTGCCGAACGCTCTTTTTGCTTCGCGCACGACGTTCGCAATATCATGCGCTTTTGACAAATCCGCACACACTTCAATGGCCTGGGAACCGACTTCTTTGCACTTTTCACACATAACATCGGCTTCTTTCTTTGACCGAAGGTATGTAATCACCAAATTCGCACCGCGCTCGCCGAGCATTTTTGCAACGCTCTTGCCGACACGCGCGGCGCCGGTGAGGATGATTGTTTTGTTTTTAATGTCCATGCGTTCCTTCTTTATCTTTCGCCACTTTTTTAGAAATAGTAATGACAGTCATAGTGATATGCTATCAAGAAAAATGCGCAAAATCAAAAAAAATCAAGTAGTAAAACGTTTCAAAAAAAACCACTTGTTTTCCAGAAAACTTCAAAGCAGGTATGCTGCATGAAAAAAGCACAAAGCCGCTTCATTGTTGAAGCGGCTTTGTGCTTTTGAGGTATTTTTCAAAACAGGATCCGGATGTTCGGTATCGTTGAGAAGGGAAATGAGTATCCATTTCCTAAGATCAATAATGTACCAAGCTTCCGCATATACGGAAGTTTGGTACACTTGGTGCTTCAGAAAAACAGCGCCCCCCGACCGAAGTTTCTTCTTTTCGATATCGCTGAGAAGGAAGATGAGTATGATTAATCATCTCTGACCACATTTCCATTGTCCCTGCATTTCTTATACAAAGTTGCGACGTGCGCTGCCTGCGACCGGCCAACCCTCTGGAAATACGCGCAAGCAAACTGACGCGGTGGGAGAAGTAGCTGAATGATAAAGGCCCGGAACATCGCTTTGTGAGCGAGTCCGGGCCCCTTATTATTACTCTCCTTCTTGGTACTCCTTCAGTGTTTTGACGAAAGAGTACTGCTTTACACCATACGCATATCCACGGAGGAGGTCCTTCATGCCTCGATATTCCTCGGTATACCCAAAGTTGAACGAAATACGGTTTGCCCACCACCAGTACCGAAATCCCTCGACAGCGACGAATTCATGCCATGCCTCTGGAACGAATTGGATGAGCCGGCAGTTGAATGCCCGCCCCGCCGTCGTAATGCACACGCGCACCGGGCGCGTGTCCACCCGGGAAACCAAAACCCATGGCGGCGTAACACGGAGACCTTCTTTGGCATCGATCGAAAGCTCTCCCGTCAGGAGATTCCATTGAATGCCCTTTTGGTAGTTTTCCGTGTAGTGCACGAACGCGAGCCAGAAAAGGAACGCGAGCGTCAGGAAAACTCCCCCAGCGGCCAACACCCGCTTCATCTGAGCGCCTCCCCGATCTCTGAAGGCTTGAGCTCGCGGATGACGGTTAGGAATGGATACTCCTTACCGCTCCCCTCGTAGGCATAGGCCATAAGGATCTGGTTGAACTGGGATGGATTTTCGCGTGTGCCGTTGTTCTCGTAGTCGTCCCTTCCATGCCAAGCAAGGAATAGGTCCAGCCCGGCCGGATTGAACTGCACAAGCTTACAGTTCAATACCCGCTGGATGGCGGATATACACACCTGCATGGGCCGCTTGTCGACAATGTGCACCTTTTGGATGAACGGCCAAGCAAAAACGTATCCATTCCGGGGAACGATCGTATTCTTCCCCTTGTTCTCACCAATGAGATCGTACCGGTAGGTCGTCACGTAGTTATCGGTGAAAGTGAGAAACACTACGCGATACACGAGTAGGAGAAGAAACGAAACCACGATAGTGACCACGACGTAGATCCCGAACCGAGCCAGCGCGTTGGCGATGTCGAATTCCCGTTCGGGAAAACCCGGTCTCCGTTGAGCAGTTTTTGCAGATGGATCTGTTGAACCCATGGCTCCTCCCTCCGGTTGATATTAAGTTTTCAAAAATCCCCTATACCAAAACATCGGCATTGTAGCACGCTTGCGCTTTTCTGTCAATACCATGCGGTAATGTGTGTGCTTAAAACAAACTTTTATTCCCGTGCGCTAAAATCCCACCCGCAGGCGCTTTCACAAAACAGGCTTCTGATTTTCGGTATCGCCCAGAAGGAAAATGGGTATCCATTTCCTAAGATCATTAGTGTACCAAACTTCCGCATATACGTGAGTTTGGTACGCTTGGTGCTTCAGAAAAACAGCGACCCCGACCGAAGTTTTTCTTTTCGGTATCGCTGAGAAGGAGGATGCTCATGATTAATCGTCCCTGGCCTTATTTCCACTGACCCTATTTCCGTAAAGAAACCAATCAAAAAAGCCCAGTTGGGCTTTTTTGATTGGTTTGTCCTTACTTAATGTTGCGACGGAATAACCCGCGCTCAACAACAAAATAACATAAGCTCCAAGTTGCTTGATTCTTACCAAGCTTATTGGGATTCCGGAATTCTATAGATTGCTTACCGACCTGTTCGGCAAGATCCTCAATAAGCTCCGGTAAGAGCTTTAAAGGGTCTATTTTCCAAGTTGCCTTATTACTATCAACACTGACAGCTGAACGAAATGCTGCCAAGGCTGGGTAAATAAAACCACTGGGAATTTTATATTCTGATTTTTCTTGAATAAATGGCAACATCACATCCTCCATTCGTTTCTTATTTCTTGTCCAGATGACCCCAGTTAATTTTCCAAATGCCCCACCTGTTTTCTTGTTATAAGAATCAGGCATGGTCAGATGAATCTTGTCATGCAACTCAAGAATTACGGGCAGTAAATCAATGTATTTTGCTAGGCGATCTTTATTTCGCTTGAAATACTCCACAACTTCACTTTTTTGCGAATAAGCAAAAACAGGATGATTGTCACCACTATACCCTTCAACATCAAAGCAAGTTAGATATGACAGGATATCACGGATATCGATTTCTTTTTTATCGCCCTCCTCGTCAAACTCAGTTTCTTTGAAAGAGATATCTTTAAGATAAGAGGTACCATGAAGAACCTCTTTAATCCTATCAAAACTTCCGCGAAGATTTTCAAGAGACTGCTCTTTAACCTGTGCGGAAGTATTCCGGGCAGCAACAATATTTACGACCGCATCTCTTTCGGTGACACCTTCAATAATTTCTAGTTTCAGTAAAATTTTTGCTTCTTTAACGTCCTCTTCTGGTAGATTATCCAGGAAATCCCTCAAAACCTCAAATGTGTGCCCGCCATCAAGCAATCCATGAAGTTCTTGATCTGCCATCTCAAGACTCAGAATATTATTCGTGTTATCGAATAAAGTTTTTTCGGTCAATATTGTCAATCCACGATTACGAAGGATAAAACTTAGAGGGGCATCTTCGAGTGTTTTTCTAATCTCTTTCGAAACTCTAGAGTTTGGGTTTGATTCACGAGGATTAATTTTCCTCCACTCCTCAAGCTCGCGGGGAAGCCGACGGGCATCAATTGTAGCAACGTACAGTATTGCGCCCTCACCCCCTTCCTCAATGTCGATTCGAGAAAGACCAAACATTTCAGGATCTGCGATGCGACGAAACGAGAGAACAGGAAACTTTATGTGAGTAGTTTTCATTTTTTTATTAATTTATTTTAACAAATAAAAATACACGCGTCCCCGCGTGCTTTAAAAGTTACTAGCCTAAATCGACCTTTGCTAGCTTCTGCTAAGCGCGCCAAGCATTATGCTTTGGCTATCACAGGTTTCCCTAGTGATAAAAATCATTGCGGGGTGCAAATGACTTCATCACTATAATAGACCTTACTGGGAATTTTGTCAATTACCCATTGTCCACAGAAACAAAATACACCGTCGGTCAATATTGACAAACAGCGTGTATGACAATGTATAACAGAATATTGCACCCTACCACTCGAGCGTTCCGCCGGTTTGGTATTCGGTGACTCTCGTTTCGAAGAAGTTCTTTTCTTTGCTCAAGTCCACCGCTTCGGACATCCACGGGAACGGGTTGGGGCTGTTGTACTGGGCGGGCAAGCCAATGCGGGAAAGCCGCCGGTCGGCGATGTGCTCGATGTATTTTTTGAAGCTGTCGGCGTTGATGCCCATGATGCCTTTGGGGAAACAGTCGACAGCGAACGTGTATTCCAGTTTCACCGCTTCTTTCACGAGCCCGATTATCTTTTCCTGAAACGCCGGAGTCCAGAGCTCGGGCTGTTCTTCTTTGATGGCGTTTATCATCTCGATGCCGAAATTGAGATGCTGGGATTCGTCGCGCATGATGTACTGGATCTGTTCGGCCGAGCCCACCATTTTGTTCTGGCGCTGGAACGAAAACATCACGGCAAACGCGCTGTAGAAGAATATGCCTTCCATGATGATGGAAAATACTATCATGTTCTCGAGAAATTTCTGGTCCGCCTCGAACGTGCCGGTTTTGAATTTCGGGTCGAAAATGCCGTCGTTGAAGCTCAAGATGAACGCGTCTTTGTTGTAGATGCTCGTGCGCTCGCGGTACATATTGAATATCTCGCCCGAATCCAAGCCCAGCGACTCCACGATGTATTGGTACGCGTGCGTGTGCACCGCCTCTTCGTATGCCTGGCGCAGAAGATACAGCCGGCACTCGGGCGACGTGATGTGCTTGTACGTGGCAAGCACCAGATTGTTGGCGGCAATAGAGTCCGCCGTGGTGAAAAAGCCGAGCACGATTTTAAGCGCGATGCGTTCGTCTTCCGACAAGGCGGTGGGCGACTTCCATTGCTCCACATCCTGCTGCATGCCGATTTCCGTAGGAAGCCAGTGGTTCGCGTTGCCCGTGTTGTACGCTTCCCACGCGAACAGGTGCTTCATCGGATACAGCTGGACGACATCGGCGTCTTCGCCGTTGATGATGCGCCGGTTGTTGATATTCACCCGCTGGTTGGTTTTCTGGATGGGCATGCCAAATTTATTAAAATTTACGAGCTCTAAGCGAAGTTAATTTTACTAGAAATTTGAGCACCGAGCACATAAATGCCGTTTATGTGCTCGGTAAAGGTTTGGTTGCTAAATTTTCATCGCTTGAAGCTTGAAAATTTAGACCAAGCCCTTCACTGACACGCTTCGCACGTGGGGTCTTCGATGGCGCAGAGCTTGGGAGCGCTTTTTGACGAGGCTACCGCAAACGACGGCGTAAGAGAAAGTGGGGGGGCAACCGAAGCGGCGACGGGAACCTGCTGGGGCGCCACCTGCATTTTCATGGCGAGAAATTCGCGCTTGTGCGTGGAGCCGAACTCTTCGGTCTTGACGGTGGACTTCTCCACCTGCGAGACGGCGAGCGTGCGCAAGTAATACGTCGTTTTAAGCCCCATCATCCACGCATACGTGTACAGGCTTGAAATGTCTTTGCCCGACGTTCCCTTGAAGAAGATGTTGAGCGACTGGCTCTGGTCTATCCACTTGCCGCGGTACGCCGCCGCGCGGATGAGCCAGATGGGGTCTATCTCGAATACCTCTTTGTATTTCGCTTTGAGGTGGTCGGGAATCTCAGAAATATCTTTAATGCTCCCGTCGTGGTATTTTATTTTCCCGAGCATCTCATAATCCCACAGCTTGTTCGCTTTAAGCTCGTCCACCAGATACGAATTGACCACGATGAATTCTCCCCCTTGGTTGGACTTCACGTAGATGTTCTTGTAGATCGGCTCTATAGAAGGAAGGACGCCCGCAATGTTGGCGATGGTCGCGGTGGGCGCGATGGCCATGCAGTTTGAATTGCGCATGCCGTGTTTTTTGACCGACTCGCGGACCGGCGCCCAGTCGAGCTTCCCTCCCCGCAACATGTCGATAGGCATGCCGCGCTCCTGTTCGAGCAGAGCGATGGTGTCCACGGGGAAAATGCCCCGATCCCATTTGGAACCCTTGAACGTTTCATACGCGCCTTTTTCCTGCGCCAGCAGGGAGGACGCCAAGATGGCGTGATACGCTATCGTCTCCATGCTTTCGTCCGCGAACGACACGCACGCTTCGGAGTCGAAGGTAACGTCCATCAGATAGAGCGCGTCCTGAAAGCCCATGATGCCGAGGCCGACCGGGCGGTGTCTCGAGTTTGCGGTTTTTGCTTCTTCGGTCGGGTAGAAATTGACGTCGATGACGTTGTCGAGCATCCGCATCGCGGTCGACACCGTGCTTTGCACGAGCGCCTGGTTGAGTTTCGCGTCTTTGACATGGAGCGCGAGGTTCACCGAGCCGAGGTTGCACACGGCCGTTTCGTCTTTGGACGTGTTGAGCGTGATTTCGGTGCAGAGGTTCGAGCTGTGCACGACGCCGACATGGTCCTGCGGCGAGCGGATGTTGGACGGGTCCTTGAACGTGATCCACGGATGCCCCGTTTCAAACAGCATGGTGACCATTTTCTTCCACAGGTCGCGCGCTTTCATTTTCTTGAACAGGCGGATAGTCCCTTCTTCTACCATCTTCTCATACTGCCCGTAGCGTTCTTCGAATTTCTTGCCGTAGATATGGTGCAAGTCGGGCGCTTCGTCGGGTGAAAGCAATGTCCAGTCGCCGTCCTCTTGCACGCGCTTCATGAATAGGTCGGGGATCCAGTTCGCCGTGTTCATGTCGTGCGTGCGCCGCCGTTCGTCTCCTGTGTTCTTGCGCAGGTCCAAAAAGTCTTCTATATCGTAGTGCCAGGTTTCCAGATACGCGCAGGTGGCGCCCCGGCGCTTGCCCGAGCGGTTGATGGCGACCGTCGTATCGTTGGCGATTTTCAAAAACGGGATGATTCCCTGGCTTTCCACGCCCGTTTTCTTGATGAGCGCGCCTGTGCCCCGTAAATTCGTCCAGTCGTTTCCTAGACCGCCCGACCATTTTGAAAGCTGGGCGTTGTCGCCGATACATTTGAAGATATGCGCCAGGTCATCCTCGACGGTGGTCAGGTAGCACGAGCTCAACTGCGGGTGCGTCGTGCCCGCGTGGAACAACGTCGGCGTGGAAGGCACGAACAGCATGGCGGA
>MEYP01000028.1:0-5549 GCA_001775835.1 Candidatus Azambacteria bacterium RIFCSPHIGHO2_02_FULL_52_12
CTGGAACGAGCGGACGGCTGGTTCCGCGGATGATGTTTCGCAGGGAAACGGAAAGTAGAGTTCCCTATGCCGCCCTAGACAAAAAAGAGGGCGGTGCGCTTCAGAGCGGAATTCAAACTGAAAATGTTATGCGCGGCGAGTTTTGTGCCGCCGTGCGACTTTCAACTGCGCGAGCGAACGGGCGAGAGCTGCTTGAGCGTCGGCGACTTCCGTCGCGGTTGTTTTTTGCGCGAGGATCTCTTCCGCGCGTTTGCGGGCTTCTTCCGCTTTTGTTTGGTCTATTTCTTCGGCGCGCAGGGCGGAGTCCGCGATAATGATGACTGTGCTATCTTGCTGTACCTCTACGAATCCGCCCGATACCGCCATGAATACCTCTTCGTCTCCCTTTTTAAGCCGCATCTCGCCCGGGCGCAGGATGCTCACCAGCGGCGTATGCCGCGGCAGAATAGTGATCTCGCCGTCTTTGGTATCGACCGTAAGCGCATCGATTGTATCCTGATACGCGACTTTTTCGGGGGTTACAATCTCGAAGTGAATCTGATTCATAAACAATTTTGAATAAATAACTTAATTTCGAATGTTTTAAACATTCAGACATTTAAAATTGATTCGAAATTTGTCATTCAAAATTCGAAATTTACTTAACCTCATCTATGCTTCCTTTCATGTAAAATGCCTGCTCGGGCTTGTCGTCGTGCTTGCCTTCCAAAATCTCCTTGAAGCCGCGGATGGTCTCTTTCAGCGACACGTATTTGCCCGGCGTGCCGGTAAAGTTTTCCGCGACGAAAAACGGCTGGCTCAAGAACTTCTGTATCTTGCGCGCGCGGGCGACGGTCGTTTTGTCTTCATGGGAAAGCTCGTCGACGCCCAAAATCGCGATGATGTCCTGCAAATCTTTGTATTTTTGCAATACCCGCTGGACGCCTCGCGCGATTTCGTAATGGTCCTGCCCGATGAAGCGCGGGTCCATCATGGTGGATGTGGAGTCAAGAGGATCGACGGCGGGGTAGATGCCAAGCTCGGCAAGGGAGCGCGCGAGCACCACCGTGGAATCTAAATGCGCGAACGTGGTTGCGGGAGCCGGATCGGTCAAGTCGTCAGCCGGCACGTACACCGCCTGCACGGACGTGATGGATCCTTTATTGGTTGACGTGATGCGCTCCTGGAGCATCCCCATCTCTTCGGCGAGCGTTGACTGATACCCTACTGCGGACGGAATGCGCCCCAACAGCGCGGATACTTCACTGCCCGCCTGCGTGAAGCGAAAAATATTGTCAATGAATAAAAGCACGTCTTTGCTTTCTTCATCGCGGAAGTATTCAGCCATGGTGAGCCCGGCAAGCGCGACGCGAAGACGTGCGCCCGGCGGTTCGTTCATCTGGCCGAAGGTCAGAATGGTCTTGTCCAGCACGCCCGATTCGCTCATTTCCCGGTAAAGCTCGCTACCTTCCCTGGTGCGCTCGCCGACGCCCGCAAACACGGAAAATCCGCCATGCTCTTTGGCGATGTTGCGAATAAGCTCCATCACGATGACGGTTTTCCCCACGCCCGCGCCGCCGAAAAGCCCTACTTTGCCGCCTTTCACGAACGGACAAACGAGATCAATAACCTTGATGCCAGTTTCAAAAATCTCCGCTTTCGTGGACTGGTCGGCAAACGCCGGCGCCGGACGATGAATGGATATTCTTTTTGTTCCGGCAGACAACTCGCCTTTGCCGTCAATCGTGTTGCCCGCAACATCAAACATCCGCCCAAGGCTTTCTGTGCCCACGGGCACCGTGATGGGAGATTCGCAATCAATGACGGCGTCTCCCCGCTTCAGACCGTCGGTGGATGTTAAAGCAAGCGTCCGCACCACGCCCGACCCCAGATGCTGTTGAGTTTCCAGGACAATGCGCTCCTGACCGTGCCGTATTTCCAGAGCGCCAAAAATAGCGGGCAATTTTTCCTCAAACGCGACGTCCACCACGGGACCGATAATCTGTTTTATGATTCCTCTATTGTGAGCCATAGTAGTATCTATTATCCTTCCAACGCGATTCTTCCGGCTGAAATTTCGGCGATCTCGCGGGTGATGCTTGCCTGCCGCGCCTGATTATATATTAAGGTCAGCTCATTGACCAGGTCAGAAGCGTTGTCGGTCGCGTTTTTCATAGCAACCATCCGCGCGCTGTGTTCCGACGCGCTGCCTTCCAGCATATTCTGATACATCCGCGACTCCAGAATACGGGTGATCAGATGATGCAGCACGTCGCGGACGGACGGTTCAAAAACATACTTCGTTACGGCTTGCTGCGGCAAGGAATCGTTTTTCACATCCGTGCGGGAAAGGGGCAGAAGCTGATGCACAACCGGTTTTTGCGAAAGCGTATTGATGAAATCCGTATAAGCCGCAAACACCTTGTCAATGACGCCGCGCTGATAATCTTCCACGACCGTTTGTATGACGTTCCGCGCGAACGCCGCATCGGGAAAGGCCGGCACGGCGCCGAAATCGGCCTGAACCGAAAATCCAAGCCGCATCAGAATCTCTCTGCACTTTTTTCCCACCGCATATACTTTCACCTCGGCAGGAGGGATGTTCCGTTCCGCACATGCGGCAATGACGCTCTGAGACAGCTTGGCGTTGAGCCCGCCGCACAGCCCGCGGTCGGTTGAAATGACTACCATGCCGACAGCCCGCACCGTTTCGCGCTGTTCCCACAAGGGATGCGCGGAGACCTGGGCGTCGCCGCCGAGACTTTCCAGCATTTCCCACGCAAGACTGGCATAGCGCCTGCTTCTTAACGTTGCCGCCTGGCTTTTTTTCATTTTAATCGCGGAAATCTTTTCCATAGCTTTCGTTATCTGCCTGGTGCTTTTGATGGATTTTATCCTCCGTTTGGTGTCGAGCAATGAAGCCATAATCTTAATTTCTCATTTCGAATAATAAATTTCGAATCAATTTTGAATGACTGAATTTCAAAATCAAGAATCTAATTTCCGGTATTCTTCCAATACATCTTTAATTGCTTGTTCGACTTTTAGCGTCAATTCCGGTTCTTCTTGTATGGATTTCAATAGTTCCAGATGCGAAGAAGAGACGAACTCCGTAAGCCCCTTTTCCCAGGAACGAACCGCTTCAACCTTCACCGCATCGGCATAGCCGTTGGAAAGCGCATAAAACACGATCGCTTGCATCGCAAAATGCATGGGCTGGTATTGATCCTGCTTGAACAGCTCCACAATGCGTTTCCCGCGTTCCAGCTGTTTTTTGGTTTCGGCATCCAGATCGGAAGCAAATTGCGCGAACGCCGCAAGCTCGCGGTACTGCGCGAGATCCAGACGCATCTTGCCAGCGACTTTTTTTGTGATGTTCAGCTGAGCCGCGCCGCCCACGCGCGATACCGAAAGCCCCGCGTTCAGCGCCGGACGGACGCCTTGATAAAACAGATCAGTTTCCAGATAGATCTGTCCGTCGGTGATGGAAATGACATTGGTCGGGATGTAAGCCGACACGTCTCCAGCCTGCGTTTCAATAATAGGCAGAGCGGTAATGGATCCGCCGCCGTATTTTTCGTCCCTGCGACACGCACGCTCAAGCAAGCGCGAATGCAGATAGAACACGTCCCCCGGATACGCTTCTCTGCCGGGCGGGCGCCGCAACAGCAAAGAGATCTGACGGTACGCCTGCGCGTGCTTGGACAGATCATCATATACGACCAGCACGTCTTTTCCCTGATCCATAAAATATTCGGCAAGCGCGGCGGCTGCGTACGGCGCGATGTAGATCAGCGAAGCGGAATCGGAGGCGCCCGCAAGCACAACCGTAGTGTATTCCATAGCTCCGCGTTCCGCGAGTTCGGAAACGATTCTGCGGATTTTTGATTCGCGCTGGCCTATAGCGACATAGATGCATAGCACATTCTGGTCCTTCTGATTGATGATGGCGTCAATGGCGATGGCCGTCTTGCCCGTCTGGCGGTCGCCGATGATAAGCTGGCGCTGGCCCCTTCCGATGGGGATCATGACGTCAATGGCTTTAATGCCGGTGTGCAGAGGAACCGAAACGGATCTGCGCGTGATGACGCCCGGCGCCTTTTTTTCAAGAGGATAGAATTTTTTCGCTGGAATGTCTCCTTTCCCGTCTCTGGGTTTTCCCAGAGGGTCAATGACTCTGCCAGTCATGCGATTATCCACGGGCAAAGACAACAAGGCGCCCATTTTTTTTACGATGCCGCCTTCTTTGATGCCTTCATACCTGCCAAGAACAACCACCCCGACAACGCTCTCTTCCAGATTCAGAGCGACACCGACCGTATCCGTTCCGGAAAATGAGACAAGCTCGCCGGCGGAGACGTCGGAAAGCCCGGCTACCGCGGCAATGCCATCGTTAATGGAAAGAACCGTCCCGATTTTTTCCATTTCCGGCTTCAGGGCGATGCCCTCTATTTTTTCCTGCAATTCTTTGACGATGCGTTTGATATCAGCCATGGCTTTTATGCGACAACTTTCTGCAGTTCCTCATATACCCTGCGTAAAGCGCCGTTCATGCTCGCGTCTATGAATATATCCTTCACCTGCGCCGTAAATCCGCTTATCAGCGACGGGTCTGTTTTTTCCTCAAAATGTATCTCGCGGATATGCTCATGCGCGAGCCGTTCGCTGATCTTTTTCGCAATATCTTTCTTCAACGCGGGATTCATCGGATGTGCGACAAAGAGGATTCCTGAAAAAATCCCCTCGCGTTCAGACGCGTAAACCGCATATTCCTGCGCTATTTTTTTTCCCAGCGATGCATGCCCGTTCCGTGCCACCATGGAAACGAACGCGTCCGTTATCTTTTGCGATTGTGCCGCATCCTTTCCGGCAAGAGAGGCATGCAAAGCCGCGGCATAGTGATAGGGCGTGTATGCCATCATGAACGTTTAACGAATGATTCAGTGAATTTTTTGTCTTCCTGCGGAGTCATTTTATGCACGAGCGCCTTCTTCGCCATACTAAACGCGATATCAAGGATATCGCGCCCCGAACGGTCTATGATCTTCCGCCTTTCTTCTTCCGCCTGGCGCGCGCGGGAGGAAGCAAGAAGTTCTGCCTTGGCTTTGGCATCATCCAGAATCTCTTTTTCCAGCGCCAGCGCTTTTTTCTGGGCCTCCGCTATCTTTTCGCTTGCGCTTTTGCGCGCTTCCGTCAGCATGCCGTCCTTGCGCGCTTCCCATTCTTTTTTCTCATGCTCCATAGTCTGGGAAAAAGCAAGCCCTTCTTCTATTTTTTTCTTCCGCCGCGCGAGGATATCAAAGAGCGGCTTGAATACGAACCGATGCAGAATGGCAAGCAATACCAAAAAATTGATCGCTTGAAAAAGAAGCAACCTCCAATCGATGCCGAGATTGTGTATAAGATCCTGCATGCCCGCGGCCAACGAGCCCTTAAACGAATTTAATGATCAGCGCGATGACTAACGCGTAAATCGCGATCGCCTCGGCGAACGCCATGCCTAAAATCATGGCCGTCTGGACTTTGGAAGCGGCTTCCGGATTTCTTCCGATCGCCTCCGCTGCTTTTGA
>MEYP01000028.1:5571-10333 GCA_001775835.1 Candidatus Azambacteria bacterium RIFCSPHIGHO2_02_FULL_52_12
CCCGGCCCGATGGCGCCCAAGCCGATGGCGATAGCCGCTGCCAATAAACGAGTGCTCTCTACATCCATATCTTTTTTTTTATTAATTATTAATGATTGCCGCTGACGGCTATTTTGATGAAAACAACAGTCAGCATGGCAAAAACGAACGCCTGGATGAATCCCACAAAAACTTCCAGGATCATAAAGGGAAGCGGAACCAAAAACGCAAAGAAACTGAATACGACTACCATCAGGACTTCTCCGGCGAAAATATTGCCAAACAGACGGAATGAAAACGAAATAATCTTAGCACATTCGCTGATAATGTCCAGCATACCGACAAAAAAATACAACGGACTGCGCAGGGTAAAGAATTTACTGGCGTATCGCTTCAAACCCAAAAAAGAAACGCCCGCAATCTGAATGAAGAAAACCGAGATGAGCGCGAGCGCGAGCGTAAAATTCAAATCGCTCGCAGGAGCGCGCAAAAACGGAATGAGTTCCTTTCCGGCTTCTCCACCCGAATGCATGAGCCCGATGGAATTCACGCCGGGAAGCATCTTGAACATGTTTGCCGTAAAGATGAAAAGAAAAACGGTCATGGCAAGCGAAAAGAATTTTTTTGCCGTCTGTTCGCTTCCTATAATGCCGGCGGCGAGCCCCAGTCCTTGTTCGCACACCAGCTCAAAAAAATTCTGCAACTTTCCCGGAACCATGGTTGCGCGGCGCAGCGCGTATGCCAGTCCCGCCAAAAAAGCCACCACGATCCACGTGGTGAAGAGCGTATTGGTGACGGGAAGGCTCCCCATGGTAAAAATTGTTTCCGGCGCAAGCGAAATATTCATACCAGCATATGTTAAACCACCTCTAGTATAGCCGTTTCTACGCGATAGTCAATAACGCACAGGCTTTTTTATGCCCGATTTTTCGCGTATGACGCGAGAAATTCTTTTTTATATTCAAAAAATGAGCCGTCCATAATAGACTGCCGTATGTTTTTCACCAGATGCACCATGAAATGCAGATTGTGAATGCTCGCCAGACGATGGCCCAAGATTTCATTCGCTTTGAACAAGTGGTGCAAATACGCTGTGGTATAGTTGGCGCAGGCGTAGCAGGCGCATTCCTCCATCATGGGCTCGAATTTTGTTTTGTTCTCGACCTTCATGATATCAAATCTGCCCGCGGAAGATAACAGCGTGCCATTGCGCGCCAGGCGCGTTGGCAGGACGCAATCGAACAAGTCAACGCCCCGCTCGATGCCCTCAAAAATATCTCCGACTTCGCCGATGCCCAGCATATGGCGCGGCTTCTCTTCAGGCAGAATGCCGTTCACCAGCGCGAGAATATTCGTCATGTCGTCTTTGTCGAACGACCCGCCGATGCCGAATCCTTCAAAATCCAGACTCGCGATGTAGCGCGCGCTCGCCTCTCTTAGATCGGGATACCGCCCGCCTTGCACGATGCCGAACAGCGCTTGGTCGGCTCTGGTTTTCGCCTCAAGCGACCGCCGCGCCCAGCGATGCGTGCGCGCAAGCGACTGTTCCATCGCTTCGCGCGTAATGAACGGCGACGTGCATTCGTCAAACGCGAAGATGATATCGGCGCCGATGTTTTCCTGGATGGCGATGGAGCGTGCCGGCGTGAAGCGATGCTCCGATCCGTCGCGGTGCGAGCGGAACGTCGCGCCGTCTTCATCTACGCGCACCAATCTCGCGTGCGCGTTCTCTTCCGCATCGTTATTATCCGCAGACGCACCCTCTTTTAATACCTTCGTCACGCCCCTTCCTTTTTCCGAAAAGCCGAGCGAGAAAACCTGAAAGCCGCCCGAATCGGTCATCGTCGGGCCGTCAAAATGCATGAACTTCGCGAGACCGCCGGCTTTTGCCACCGTCGCGTCTCCGGGCTGCAAATATAAGTGGTAGGTGTTCGCCAGGACGATTTTGGCGCCTGACTCCCACAGCTCCTCGGGGCTCACGGCTTTCACGGTCGCCTGCGTTCCCACCGGCACGAATGCCGGTGTTTCCACCGCGCCGTGCGGCGTCGTCAAAACCCCCGCCCGCCCGAGGGCTCCCTTCAGTTTTTTTTCTATTTTAAATTCGATTGCCGGCATGCTCGGTAAAAAAATTAAATGTTCGCATCGCGGAATTTCTTCATGATGCTAATGTCTTCCGCCACCTTATCGTGTTCGGTTTCAAGGATGAAATTGAATTTTACGAGCCGTTCATCGGATACGAGCGCTTCGAAGCCCTTGCGCCCGATATAGCCGTCGCCGATATGCTCGTGCCGGTCCTTTTTCTCGCCGATGTTGACTTTGGAATCGTTCAGATGGAACATTTTCAGATTTTTCAAGCCGACGATTTCGTCGAACGCGTCGAATGTTTTTTTCACGTGCGCTTTGTTCCTGATGTCGTACCCTCCCGCGAACATATGCGCGGTGTCCAGGCAGATGCCGAGCTTGTATCCTTTCAGCTGTTTGAGAAAGAACGCCAAACTCTCGAACGTGCTGCCTATCACGTTGCCCGCGCCCGCCGATATCTCTATGAGAAGCTCCGTTTCGCGTTCCTTGTCCAGAATGCGCTTGATGTTGTCGGCGGCAAGCATATCCGCTTCCTTTCCATCCATTTCCTTTGCCGAACCGACATGCATCATCACGTATTTTGCGCCCAGCGCGCTGCCCCGCTCGAGCTCTTCTTTAAGAATGCGCACCGACCCTTCCGAGATCCTCTCTTCCTGGGAAGCGAGGTTGATGATATAAGGCGCGTGGATGTAGAACTCTTTTTGCTTATGCGTTTTCAAATTCTCATGCAGGCGTTCCACCAGCGCATCGTCGAGCTTGGGCGCGTTGCCCCCCTGCGGCGGGCGCGAGAAGATCTGAAAAACCTCGCCGCCAAATTCCGCCGACCGTTCCGGCGCTTTGTCAATCCCCCCTGCGATGGATACGTGCGGGCCGAAGAGCATAAAGTAAGAATAATGAATTAAGAATTATGAATCGATTTTGAATGCATGAGTGTTTGAAATTGAATCCTCTATTCAAAATTCAAAACTCGTAATTCATAATTCGCTAAAGTATATTTCCCGAAGCCACGCGATGATGTCATGCATCAATTCCGGATGCGCGCGGAACATGTCCGTGCCGTGTTCCGCGCCGTCAAAAATCTTGATTTTTTTATTGTTCGATTTCGATATGTCAAACAGCGTTTGCGCCATGTCGGCGCATGAATTTCCCGATGCCCTCTCATCGTCCTTTGCCGCCGCGACGAAAATGCTTTGTTCTTCCTTGATTCCGCGCGCGAATGGTTCTGTTTTTATACCGCGATAATCAAGCCCCGGAGAAAGAAGAACGGACGCCTTCACCTCGCCGTGTTCCGCTTGATATGCCAGCGCCAGATTCGCGCCGATGGAAGCGCCCGCAAGCGCAATGGACGAAAACGGAACTCCGCGACCGAGAAAAAACCGCACCGCCGCCTCCGCGTCATGTATTTTTTCCCGGTGCTCTGCATCCGTAAACTGCCTGTAATCGATCTTTTGTCCCTCTTTCATGATGGACTCTCCATGCCCCCGCAGATCAATGGCAAGCGACTGGAAACCGGCTTGCGAGCCGACCGCCTGAAACGCCGCCCATGATTCTTTCACGGCCGGCATCATGTGCAAAAGCACGATAGCGGGAGCTCCGCCAACCGGCGGATTGTTAAGCGCGGGAACAAAGATGCCGTAAAGGACAACGCCGTCTTTTGTAGTCAGTTGCATGCGCTCTTCTTTCATGTTTTCATGCTACCTCATTTGTCTTTTCTAAACAACCGGAGCGAATTACCCAGCGGAATGAGACCAGTCAGAAAATGAAACAGCGCCGCCCCAGCGGGTTCTATGACGCCTGCAAAAACCAAAGTGATGCCAACGACATTGAAACCTATCCATAACCCGATGTTGCCTCGAATGACTCCTATAACGCGCCGCGATAAATCAATGATTTCAGGAATTCTTTCAATCTTATCATGCATGAGCGCGATATCAACGGCTTTAATGGCGATATCAGCGCCTTGAGATCCCAGGGCAACTTCTGCGCTGGCAACAGACAGCGTGGCGGCATCGGCGACGCCATCGCTGATTATGATGACCTTCTCGCCAGCATCCGATAATTCTTTGACTTTTTTAAATTTATCTTCAGGCGACATTTCCGCATACCACGCATCGATGCCCAAAAAGGCGGCGGCTTGCTCCGCGACTTTTTTATTGTCCCTCGTCACCATAACGATTTTCCCGATACCAAGCCCGCCGAGCTTTCTGACCGCTTCTTTCGCAAATACGCGCAAAGCGTCGGTAACGGATATGACCCCTAAAATCTTCATATCATATGCCACAATCACCGGCGTTGCGCCGCGGGAAAATTCCTCTTGAATGTGTCTGCTCACCTCGCTTTGGACATGAATATTATTGCCAGAAATGAATCGTTCATCGCCCAGAAGGATCGTTTTGCCTTTGTGCTCCGCTTTCACGCCTCCTCCATCGACCATGCCAAATGAATCGGGAGCCGCATAAGGAATATCTCTTTTCCTGGCATACTCTACTATGGTGCGCGCCAACGGATGTTCTGAATTTTTTCCAGCTGTCGCGGCAAAAGATAAAAGAGCGTCTTCGGTCGTTCCCCAGAATGTTCTGACAAAAGAAATCTCCCGTCCTCCATACGCGCGCTCGCCGATTTTGTTGAGCACCGCGGCGGTGATATGCGCCGCATCTTCAAGCTGTACGGCACCTTTAATGATGGCGCCCCCTGTAGCCGC
>MEYP01000028.1:10344-23467 GCA_001775835.1 Candidatus Azambacteria bacterium RIFCSPHIGHO2_02_FULL_52_12
CCGCCACAATCGCGATGGGTGACGCAACGGCTATCGCATCGACAGAAATAATCAGCAGAAGCGCGATGCTTGTGACGACATCGCCCGTAAAATACAGTACCGCTCCCGCCGCAAAGAACGAGATGAGCAAAAACCACGAGGCAAGCATCTCGGCAGTTTTCTGGGTTGGCGCTTTATGGGTTGGCGCGTCTCTTATCAGATCGATCACATGAGAAAATACCGTGTCTTTCCCTATTTTTTCCGCTTTCACATATAAAAGACCGCCTTCGTTCGTGGTAGACGCGTATACCTTGTCTTGAGGACGCTTAAAAATTTCCTGCGACTCGCCTGACAGTGAAAATTCATTCACCAGTCCATCTCCTCTTTCCACAATGCCATCAACGGGAATTTTTTCGCCGCTTTTCACCACGACGATATCGCCGACACGGACTTCCCCGAGGAGGATTTGCGTTTGCGCGTCTCCTTTCTGCACGCATGCGGACCCCGGCATGCGATCCGAAAACGCCTCAACCGTTCTTGTCGCCCTCGTCCGGGCAAAATAACCGGCCAGCCGCGCGAACGAAAGCATGAGGATGATGTACTGGACGGAACGGATATCGAAATTGGAAGAAAGCGCCGCGGCAAGCGCGACGGCGCTCAGCGCGTTACCGGTGACCGTGAGCCTTACAAGCGCGCGCAGGGCGGCAAACAACGTCGGCAAAGACCCCGCGACGGCAAGCGCGACGTTGAGGGCATGCCAAGACGGGATTTCGTAGAATGCCGCAAAAAAACCGCCCATCAAAAACATGATGGTAAGCGTAATGATGAGAATGTCGAGATAGAGGACGAATGTGTTCTCTCGCATAGTGCGATTTTATGAAACGGCAAAGAGCGACGCGGCGAGAGCCGCAGTCTCGCTACGGAGCGTTCTCTTCCCCAACGACGCAAACGCAAACTCGCGGGCGGTTGCCGAAGCGAGCTCCGTTTCGCTAAACCCGCCTTCGGGTCCGATAAAAATATTGATCGCGGCGGCGGCGCCCGCTGCCCAAACATCCTTCAGATGCGGGAGTCCCTCTCCGTTATGCGCGAGAACATTCAAGGCGCCCTTCTGTCCGGCCGCCTGTTTAAGCGCTTCGGGAAACGAAACGGTACCCGACAGCGCCGGCAGTTTCCCCCGCCGCGATTGTTCAGCCGCCTCCCGGATTATCTTTCCCGCGCGCTCCCCGTTCATGCCAAGCTTCACCGAATGTTCGGAAAGCACAGGCACGAATGCCGACACGCCGATCTCGGTGCATTTCTCGAACACCCACTCCATCTTGTCTTTTTTGATGATGCTCTGATAGAGCGTTACGACGTTTTTCGGTTCGTTTTCGTTGAGCTTTTTTTCCACCACGTCAAGCTCAATCTCTGTTTTTGAGAGATTAGAGATGAGGCAGAGATATTCATACCCGGAACCGTCAAGGAGAACGATCTCACTTCCCGCTTTCTTGCGCAGCACGTTTTTCACCTGGTGCGCGACGCGCGCATCCGCGAGCGTGACGGCGGATGCGCCTTCGGGGATCTTTTGGCTGACAAAAAAACGGAAGGGACTCATTTGCGATGATTCAATTCCTCAAGATTTTTTTCGATTTTCTGCAGTTTGTTTTTAATATCAACCATGACATCAGCTTCCAGCTCGACTTCTTCTTCCGTTTTTTCGGCAAGCTTTTTCTCTTGTTTCAGGCCCGACAGGATGATCCGGTCGCCGATGAAGAACGACACGAACAGACCGCTGCCGAGTAATGTGACCAGACTGATCGCGACCGAAACCGGACCGGTCATAAAAGGAAGTTCATCAGCTATCATCCATGTGCCGCGCCAAAAAAGCACGATGGCGACGCCACCCAACAGCGCATAAGGAATCGGGTGCCTGCTTAACGATGCGCGCACCCCGTCTTCCAGTTTATCGAAAAATTTGATGACCATGGCAACCATATACCTATAGTATATCAGTCTTGGGCACCTTTGGTAAGGCGCTGAAATAGCGGAAAATCTTCCTGCTCGAATGAAAAACCGGCCGTCGCTTGGTGGCCGCCGCCGCCGTATTTTTGGGCGATTTTGGCGACGTCCACCGTGCCGTCGGAGCGCAGTGACACGACGATCTTTGTTCCCCGCCGCGACCAGATAAGCCCGATGGGCGGAAGTTTTTTTACCAATGCATGCCCGATGTATGAGCTTTGCGCGGCGGAATTTGCCATGAGGCACCGGTATCCTTCAAAGGTGATTTCCTCGGCGTTGCGCACGGCTTTCGCGACTTCCCGCTCCGAGAAACGCACGATGGCTTTTCCTTCCAAAACATATTGCTTGTACGTTTCCTTGCGCTCGCACCCTTTCACCAGTTTATCAAATGCGGGAAGCTCGAGCGGGTACGACTGCACCAGTTCGACGAGCTCCCTGGTGTGTTTTATCCGAAACCACCACAAGTCTGTGTCTTCGATATGTAAAAGCAGTTTCGGAACTTTCTTGCCCGGATAAAAATAGCGCCACGCAAGCACGGCGCCCGAATGGTCGAGCGAAAACAGATTATCCGACGCCATTTTTACGACATCTTTGTTCGAGATATGATGGTCGATGATCGTCAGAGACGCCACCGTTTTAAGCAATGCTTTCGTTATCGGTTCCGGATACGCAAAATCAAGCGTGTACACCTTTTTCCCTTCAAGACCGTCGGGCGGCGGCGTCTGATGATACACGGGAATATATCGCGCGCGCGAGCCGAATTTTTTCCGCGCAACCCACGCCGCGCCAAGCCCGTCCGGACATTCGGCATGATACAATACCATGATATCGCCCGTCTGTTTTTTAGCTGTTGCCATAGTTTCCCCATTCTAATCTTATCGCGCCATTCGGTCAACGAAATGCAGAGGACATTTCGTTGTGTCATGCCGGCGCGCAGGACAATAGTTTCTGCCGTATTCTATCATGAGGTAGGTGAACAAAAACCAATCTTTGCGCGGAAGAATCTGCATTAAGTCCCGCTCTATTTTGTTCGGGTCGTTTTCTTTGGTCAGCCCGAACAGCCGCGAGAGCCGCCGTACGTGCGTATCCACGGCGATCCCCTCCACAACGCCGTGCACATTCCCCAGCACCACGTTGGCGGTTTTGCGAGCAACGCCGGGAATCAAAAGCATCTCCGCCATCGTTTTTGGGATGCGCCCGCCAAACTTTTCCTTTACCATTTTTGCCGCCGCGAGGATGTTTTTCGTTTTGTTGCGGTAAAACCCCGTCTGAAAAATATCCCGCTCAAATGCTCTCGGCTCGGCGCGAACATAGTCATCCAGCGTCCTGTATTTTTCAAACAGTTTCGCCGTCACCTCGTTCACCTTCTTGTCCGTGCATTGCGCCGACAACTGGACCGCCACCATAAGCTCCCAGTTGTTCCTGTGCCGCAACACCATCCCCGCTTTCGGGAACAGTCTTTTGAGCATCGCCAAAATCTTTTTTGCTATCTTTTTTCTTTTTTCGGTCACTGTCATATCCGTATACTAGAGAAAATACCGCTAAAAAGCAAAACTCCCGCATAGTTCATGCGGGAGTTTGAAACGAATTGGGAGCAATGCCGGCTTCCTTGAGGAATAATCTATCAAACTCAATGGGAAGCGGATAGAACGCTACAGTCAGCATCGGTGGATCAAAACTAATGCCAAGTTGTGCGCGATGACCATATCGATGCGCAACGCTTTTAACCTCCTCAATAATAGGAAGCGCTTTCGTTGTGCGCTCCATGCTACTACTAACACGAAGCAAAGCGTTGAGTCTTTCGAGTAATGGATTTAATTCCCTCGAAAAGTCTTTTATGAAATTCTCCACAGTATTCCTCCTTTTTTAGTAAGGAACTGTTACCATGCCATTATAACAAATTCTCTTTTCCTTGCAAGTACTCCTTGATGCGCAGAAGCCCTTCTTGGATTTTCTCGACATCCAGTGCGTAGCTCAATCGGATGCGGTCGGGATCGCCAAACCACGCGCCGTCATAGGTGATAACCTTGTGATCATAGTAGAGTTCGTTCACCACACGATTTGAGTTTTTGATTTTGGGAAACACATAGAAAGCGCCTTCGGGTTTCCAGAGATCGAACCCAAGATCGAGCAGTCCCTGATAGAGAATATCGCGCCGCTCTTTCCATACCGCGACTTGGGAGTCAATGAAACTGCGCGGGACCTTTGTCGCCTCATACGCCATTTCCTGCCCGAGAATATTGGTGTTCATGGACGTGTGTACTTTCATCTCGATGGTCTTTTGCACCAGCGCTTTGTCGGGAGAATACAGGTATCCGACGCGGAAGCCGCACATCGCGTAGGTCTTTGAGAACGAGTTGACGGTGATGACGTGGTCGCCCTTGATGAGATAATTTTCCCGTTCGTAGATGAGGTCTTTGTACACTTCATCCGATATGATGTATACGCCAAGCTCGCCGCAGAGCTTTTCTATCGCTTTGAGCGTCTCGATATCCTCCACCCTGCCCGTCGGGTTGGAAGGAGAATTGATAAGCACCGCCCTGCACCCTTTTATTTTCTCTTTGAAATCGGCAAGGTCTATCCTTCCGTCAATGAGATCGGTGTACACCGTTTCCATGCCGGCAAATTGGATCACGAAAGGATAGGAATAATAATACGGCCGCGGGAGGAGCACGCGATTATCGGGTTCTTTGGGGTTCGAAAGCACGCGGAAAATAAGGTCGAGCGCCTCTGACGCGCCGTTGGTGATGACGAAATTGTCCGGGTCCGCGTTGGGATAGTGTTTGGCGAGCGCCTCGCGCAAATTCTGCTGGCCTTGGATCAGACCGTACTTGAACGCTTTATACGTCGGCAGGATCTCATAGATCTCTTTGGGCGGCGGCAGGTCGGGCTGGCCGCTCCCGAACGAGATGATGCCGTCGCCCGATTTCCCGACGAAAAACGACGCGCTGGTGATAGGGGGATTTTGCGCCATGTCCGGATTACTTTTTTGCTTTTTTTATTTGCCCAAGCAGCGCGAGCGCGCCGTACAACCCTCCCACGTCCCCCAGCGCCGCTTTTTTTATTTCCGGAAGTTCAGGAAAAATACGCATAATCTCTTTGGTATAGGAGATGACCTTTGGCAATGAAATAGAATTGAGCATGACCGACCCGCCGACCACCACGCGATCGGGCGACCAATGGACTATGGTGTTGTGCACGCCGTGCGCCAGATAGCGCGCCGCCTCGTCCCACGCCTCCGCGTCGATGATCTCATGGGGTTTTTTATGATGGCGCGCCGCCATGGCGGATCCGGAAACATAGTGTTCTAAAGATTTTCCCGCATGCACGATCTGCTGACCCGGCTCAAACCCCATGGCGTTGCGGTCGATGCGCCCGTTCACGATGCGCGCGCCGCCCACGCCGGTGCTCACCGTGAGATACGCGACGACAGCTTTCCCCTTCCCTGCGCCAAAATGCGCCTCTCCCAACCCGGATAATGCCGCGTCATTTTCAAGATGCACTTTTTTTGTTCCCGCAGCTTTTTCAAGCGCCTTTTTAAGCGGTTTCCCGATCCATCCCGACAAATGAGGAGCATTCGCCAGTCTGGTTTTTTTCGCGTCAAGCGGCCCGGCAACGCCTCCGACAGCCATAGTGATGTTCCCTTTTCCCGCAAGCGATGAAACGATATCGGCGATAACCCGCATCCCTTCGTCAAAGTCATGCGGCGTGGGCACGATCTTCGGCCGCCCCATATGCTTGCCGTTTCGTGAAACGGCAAGGCGCATTTTCGTTCCTCCGATGTCAAAAAGTAGATACATATTACGCCATCATCTTTTTAAATTCCTCCACCATCGGCACCGCTTCCGGATCAACGCCGTAAAAAAGAGCCAGATAGTACGCAACCCAGTCACCGATGAGCACTACGCGGAATATCCGCTCCCAGGGGTCGGTGCCTTCGAGCATGATCTCTTCTACCGGCAATCCCCTCTTTTTATACACCTCTTTCAGAACGCTGATACGCTTCAGCCGTTTCACGACGCGCGGATGGTCCGAGCCGTCAGTCAGTAGGATAAAATGAAAGCGTTCCGAAAGCATCCGTGTTGCGGGCACGACATCGAACCCCGTCATTTCGTTGTGGTTGAGCTCCGGCACGACATTCCAAAACGCCGGAATCTTTCCCGTTTCGTTGAATTTGATCTTCCAGATGCGGGCAAGCGCGCTATGGTGGGCCGAAGCGTACACGACGGGAATCTTTCCCCGAAGTTTTTCCGCCAGCACCTTGCCTTCTTGTTCCGCCGCCGCGACATCAAGCGTTTGCGCAAGCTGTGAAAGGTCGGCGCATTCCTTGGTTCTGCCCAACAATGCCAACAATGCCTTGAGCGAGAGCCCAAGCGCCATGCGCGGCTGAATGCCGGTATCGGGCAGACGGACATAAGGAACGCGGTATTCCCGCGCCAGGTCAAGCAGGACGCCGCCCGTGGCGATAGCGGCAACGCGAAACCCCCGCTCGTGCGCCTCTTTGAAGCCGTCTATCGTCTCCTCGGTGTTGCCCGAGTACGAACACGCGATGAAAAGGGTTTCGTCCGCGTCGCTTGACTGTATTGCCGGAAGCCCGTAGTCGCGATGCATGGTGAGCGTACTATCGGAACCAACCTGCTTGAGCAGTTCCGGCGCGAGATTGGACCCTCCCATACCAAGGATGAGCGCGCGCCTGGCGATACCGAGGCCTTCGCCATTCTCAACAACGGGCTCATACGCGAATTGTTTCGGGAAATCCCTGATCGCCTTGTCCATCATACTGTTGAAATAAGTCGTTGCGCCATCATACCATTTTGTCGGATTGAGGGGTAGGCCCGCCCGAACGACTGAAACCGGCCCGACAAAGTCATTTTGGCAGGTCGTTCCCCGCCAGAACGGTACTGTCGGGCTGGAGTCGGGCGGGGACGGTGAAATAAAAGCGCGAGCCCGCTTTTCTCTGTTCTTTGCCCTCCCCCCATGAAGCCGGCGACTCGCACGCGACCCTGCCGCCGTGCCCTTCAACGATGGTTTTGACGATGAACAACCCAAGTCCCGTGCCTACATTTTTCGCTTCGATGCTGTTCGTCGCCCTGAAAAATTCCCCGAATAAAAATTTCTGGTCGTTCGCCGGCACGCCGATGCCGTCGTCTTTCACCGAGAACGCCGCTTCATGCTCGTTTTCGGAAAGCTCGACGAGAACGGTTCCCCCGTCTTTGGTATACATGATGGCATTGCCCAGCAGCTGCTCCATGGCGCGCGCGATGTTCAGGACGCTCGCTTCTATCGCATAGGCGCCATCGGGAGCCTTGAACTCCAGCGTGATGCCTCTGCTTTTTGCCGTACTCTCAAATCCCTCCATGACTTCCTTGGCTTTTTCGCGGATAGAAAATCGGGAAACAACACCGGGCTTATACCCGATCCCCAGCTCGGAGATGGTCAGCAGGTCGCCGACGATTTTTGACAGCGACTCGGCGTTCTTATACAGATCATCGATCTTGCTTTTTGTTTCGACCGGATCAAGGGGTTCTTTTCCTGAAGCGGCAAGGCCTTCCGCCGTCCATCGTATCACCGATATGGGCGTGCGAAGCTGGTGCGACGCGGTGGCGATGAAATGGTCTTTGATCTGCGACAGCTCTTTTTCCTTCGCCAAACTGCGCGCTAAACCTTCCAGCCGCGCTTTTGCTTCGCGCAATTCTTCGATGCCTTTCAGGTTTTTCGCCATGGCGTTGAAGCTGTTCGCCAAGCTTTCCAGTTCGTCTCTCGTTTCAAGCGCTATGCGATGGTCGAGATTCCCTCCCCCGATGATTTTTGCCCCTTTTTCAAGAATACGGATCGGCCTTAGGATACGGTACGCGAACAGCGTAGAAACAACCATAACCATAGCTAAAATCATAAGCAAGAACCACGCCGCCTGACTCATGATCGAGTACACTGCGGCATACGCGTCCGCTTTCGGCCACTCCGCCACCAGCGCCCATTCAACATCTTTAAGTTTCTTGCCGCTTGCGATAACGAGATCGCCGAAACTCGACTGATATTCTTCCTGGCTCTCTGCCCCGCCGCCGGCATAACCACCGAGCACCGAGAGAATGAATACGTGCGATCCGAAATGCGCGAACGAAAGATTCTGCGGCTTGGCCCACAACTCCCCTTTCTCGTCGGCAAGCATCAGATACCCGCTGTTTCCCAGAATGCCGTCGGTTACCATGCGCGCAACCGGCTTCAGCGAAACAACGCCGCTTATGACGCCAATGATAACGCCATCTTTATTTTTAACGGGAGCGGCGACCGGCAAAAAGTATTCTCCATTGTTGCTCGTAATGGAACCAAAGTAATCTTCTCCTTTGATCGCTTTTTTAAACGCGGGAGACGCTCTCTGATCCTTAAGCTCTCGCGCGACACCACCGGCCATACGCATGGCAAGCTCCATGCCATTTTCTGATTTTTCGGGATAACTTGCGTCATATTCCACAAAGCTGATCTCGGTAATATGTCTATTGGCGCGTATCATTTCCTCCAGCAAGAATTCCTGCTGATCAAATGGGATCCCGCTCATTGCCGAAACCTGCGACGCGACCTGCACGTGAAAAAGCGTTTTTACGTCAGTCAAAAATTTTTCGATTTCCTTTTCCTTCTGCGTGAGAAGTTGGTGCTCTAATTGTCCAATATTATAGCGTTGCGTCGTGTTGACAACATAAATTCCGACCAGCGCAAGCAAGATAAGAGGAACCAGGGAAACCAGGGCAAACGTGATAAAAATTTTTGTGCGCAGTGTAAATCTCATTTCAGTATTATTCCCAGCCGCGTTCTGAGCGATTTTCTTTCATGCGCGAGGCGCGACGCGGAAATGGTAGATATTCTACCATGACAAGGAGCAACGAAGCGAGGGAAGAAAATCGCCAGAACCCGAAGGGATACGGCCAATTTCGCACGGATACTGCGTCGCTCCTCCTTGATGTATATATCATACACCTGCGTCGTCGCTCCTTGTCCCGCGCAAAATTGGCTCGTATCGCGGCGGGAAGTAATATTGAAATGAGATTTAGTATTCATTTCAACAATGCCTGTTTAATTTCCTCGCGGATATACGTTTCGGCAAGCGGCCGCGTCCTTCCCGAACCCATGATGTCGTCGGCGTAGCTCGCGTTTGTCGCGTAGTCGTACGCATCGGGAACCCCGATGACATGCAGCAGCTCATGATACAGCGTCGTAGAACCGTAGGCGGTCTGCGTGAAATAATCATACGCGACCAAAACGCCAAGCACGCTGCTTGATGCGCCCACCCCCTGATACACCAATACCCTCACCGGCAATTCAGTCTGCTGCCGCTTCACGAAACGCTCATCATAAAGATCTCCGTTTTGATTGAAAATCCTGCGTCCCGTTTCCGCCATGATCCTTCTGATGGCGCCGGGATTGCCGCGCGAGGTGTCGTCGCCTTCATAAAACGAAGACGGCTCGCCGCCGATCGCCGGCTTTGGGAAAAGCGCAACGCGCAGAAGCTGGCCCGGCCCGAACTGCCGCGCGTGAAACGCCTGCGCCTCCGCTAATCCCTTTTTAATCACCTCATAAAAACGCGGGTCCGGCGTTTGGTCGTTCGGCACGAAATAAATAACCTCAAGCTTAATGCCGTCAAGAGGCACTCCGGGAGCCTGATAATAATGCAGCCGCGGAATTTCCGATACCCGAAACCCGGCGACCGTAAAAATGCCGCTTAAAAGAATCAGCACGCATCCGATGATGATCGCCGCTTTTTTCATTGAGAAGAATCAGCCTTGAAGCTCGTTCAATTTTGGGCGCGTCTCGGGTCCCACAAAGCCATTCGCCGGCACAATGCCGTATTTTTTCTGGAATTGCACGACCGCGGCTTTTGTGAGAGAGCCGAAATAGCCGCTCACGATACCCCGGGGATAGACTTCTTTGTCTTTGCTCAACAATTCCTGCAGTTTCCGCACCGCTTCGCTCCGCGCGCCCAATGAGAGATTCTGCGTGAATACGAACTTTGCCGCAGAAACCGATCCCTCCGGATATGCCGCGAGCTGTGCCGCGCTTATGGCGACGATCGCTTTCCAGTCGTATCCGCCCTGCGCAAATTCTTCCGGAGACCGGATCCATTGCCGCTTCCCGTCTTTGACGACATACACGCGCGGGTCGCCCGCGACACGCACTAAAAGAACACCCGATGGAGTCGCCGCCAGGGCGGCAGTTGCCTGCGTTGCGCCGGCGGCGCCCGACTTCACCTGCACGGTGTTGGCAGACTCGTTCCCGGCAAGGTCGACCGAGCGCACGACATAATAGTGCGCGGCGGTTCCCGACGAATCGGTTTTTGTTTCGCTCGTTACATAGTTGAAAGCAACCTCGCCCAGCGTCCCCGCCTGCAAAGACCGGTATATCTTCACGTGATGAAAATCGGCTGACGGATTTTTCCATGCAAGCGTTATCGCGTTCGCCGCGGCTGTGGCCGCAACGGCGGTCGGTGCGACAGGCGGCGCCGTGTCGGCGGGCGCCACCAGCGCAAAGAGCGTCAAATGATTCACTCCCGCTGAAATGGTTTTGTTCTGTTTGTCGATGATCTGTTTATCCAGCGGCTTCCAGACATTCGCCGTTTCATCCAAAAAACTCAAAGCAAGGCTTTCCGGCGTCAGTCCCTTTGCGGCAAGATCGGCATCATCGTACGGGATCGTGATCGTGATCTCCGAATTCAGGTTGGTGATGGATGTTCCCACATCGTTTTTGGCGTCGATCTGATAACCGGTACCAACCACGCTTGAAGAGGAAAATGAGGGAACTTCCGTCGTCGGCTTCATGGTAATGCTTGCCGAACCGGTTGTGCCAAGCGCGTTGGCCGGCATGGTGACTTTCGCGCCGTCTGAAACTTCAACGCTCTGGGGTTTGGCAACCTCCACAACGCGCTCGGCCGCCTGCGCAAGCGCCGCCACGGAAAGCAGAACAAGGTCCTGCACCGCTGACGCCTGGTCGTCGATCTCGATGACCGCATCGGATGATTTGGAGAACGCGCCGTTCTGTTCAAAAGAGCTTGCCACATGCCACCGGTCGCGCCGCGTGACGTTCAAGCTGTATGCCCCGTTTGCGTCCGAACGCGTGCTTGCCGAACCGCCCGATTCAGACCACGCCCACACGAACGCGGGAACTCCCTTGCCATCGATGGTTGTCGCGCCGGTCAGTTTCGTGTCCGGTTTCCGGAAGAGCAGATCGATGGTTGCCGTTTTCCCCGCAGCCACCGTTACGCTCACTTCGGCGGGATTGATAAAGCCCTGCTCCGGCCCAAAGAACGCGTGAGCGAAATAGGTGCCCGGAGGAACGGCGATCTTGAAATTGCCGAGATTGTCAGAATTGCCGCCGGCAACAAAAGGAGATGTCAGCATTGAAGTCATCGTCGTAACGCTCATGTCCGTGAAGCTCCTGTTTTCGATCGAAATCCACGCGTTGGCAAGCGGGGAGCCGTCCGCTGCTTTTGTCGTGCCCGCGATAAAACTGTCGGCTTTAGTCAGTATGACGTCGATCGTCCGCTTTTCTCCCGCAACGACCGCCACCGCGATATCGCTTCCCTGCGCGACGTACCCCGATGAAGGATCAACCCACGCGCCCAGATACCAGGTGCCCGGACCGACGCGGACGCTGTACATTCCCCCGGTACCCATAATCGCATTCCGCCATGCGCCGCCGACCGATGAAACATATATCTTTATCGTGCTCGCATCGATTCCTGTCACCGCCGCTCCGCCGGCGTCACGCAGCGAACCGGCGATTGTCGCATCGTCCCCGGCGATCGTAAAGCTCGCTTTTTGCACAGCCCCCGCGGCAACCGTCACTGATTGGGAAGACGGGGCGCTATATTTTGAATCAGGCGAAAAATATATCGTCAGGGTATACGTTCCTGCCGGCACGCGGAAACTGAAATTCCCTTTTTCGATGGGGCCGCCGAATGCGGGCGTCGTCATGGTCATCGTACCCGATCCGGCGCCTGTCGTCGCAAAAGCATACGTTGAAATGTATCCGAACGCATCGGCAAGAACCTGCCCATTCTGATCGACAACGCTTCCGAAAATCTGGGCATCCGCGACCAGCATCGTAAAATTCACCACGTTGGTCTGTCCCGATGAAACCGTAACCGTTTTCTGCCCCTGCTCGTAGTAATAGCCCAGGAGCGGCTCCGAGTATACGCTCACTCCCCAATCGCCGGGAGCGACGGCAAGCGCGAATCTGCCGTCCGAGCCTGATTTGGTCTGCGCGAATGCGCCGGTCGTATATTGATTCGCGCTCACGAAAATGCCGGCAAGCCCGACTCCTTGCGCGTCAGTCACTTTCCCCGACAGGACCGCGTCGCTTGCGGCCGTCGTCGCCGCGCTCATGGTCGTTGCGGAAGCCGACGGGCTCCAGGCGGAAATGTTGCCTGTCGCGTCATACGCCGCAATGGCATACACATAGTTCGTGGAAGGGTTTAAACCGGCATCGGTATAGGAAAGCGCGGTTGTCGTGGTAAGATGGGAGCCGCTCCGGAAAATCTTATATCCGGCCACGCCGATATTGTCGGTGGCACCCGACCATGAGATGCTGATGCTGGAAGAAGAAACAGCATATGCCGAAGCTGTGGTGGGAGACGTGGGCGCCGTGAAATCCTGTGTCGTAGTGGACGTCGTACCGGATGTTCCGGAAGTGGTGGTGGTCGTACCGGATGTCGTGCCTGATGAAGCGGCTGTAAATTGGTATTGCGTGCTTGCCGTATTCAGGTATCCGCTATTTTTCGACTCCACTTTAAAATAATATATCATGCCATAGGAAAGACCCGTCAGGTTGACACAATGCGCCGTCACATTCCCCCCCGCGTCGCACCGGTAGTCGCTCGAGAAACTGAAATTGCCTGATGTCGCGCTGTACATCACGCGCGAATCTGACGCGTCATCCGTCATCCAGGTGATCTGCGCGCCCGAACCCATGATATTCACCGCTTGTACGGTGGAAATGACCGGCGCCGTGGTATCTGTTGTGGTTGTAGTTGTTGTCGAGCCGCTTCCGCTTGAGGTGAGCGTCGTTGCGGAAACCGCGGAGCTTTGCGAAGACATGTTTCCCGCCGCGTCGTAGGCGGCAACCGTATAGCTAAAGAGCGTTCCGGCGGCTAAACCGC